>NZ_BLJA01000001.1:811823-1139711 GCF_019972295.1 Geobacter sp. AOG2 | reverse complement strand
GTTCGGTCACGTCGTTGATGATGTCCAGGATCTCCTGCAATGATCGGCCAGAGGCGGATGCATGGGTACTCCCCTGCTCAACCTGGGCAACGCTCTGCTCCATCGTCTGGACCGCCTCTCTGGTCTCCTTCTGGATTGCCTTGATCATCTCGCCGATCTCCTTGGTGGCCCGCGTCGTGCGTTCCGCAAGAGCCCGAACCTCGTCGGCCACAACGGCAAAACCGCGCCCCTGTTCTCCGGCACGCGCCGCCTCGATGGCAGCATTCAGGGCCAGCAGGTTGGTCTGGTCGGCAATATCCTCGATGGTCCCGACGATGGTACCGATCTGATCGGAGCGGTTACCCAACGTCTCGACCGTATCGGAGGCATTCTTGACCCGCTCGGCAATGGCCTGCATGACCTGGATCGACTGATTTACGACCGCGGCACCCTCGGCAGCCTTGCCCGAGGCTCCACCCGCATTGGTGGCTGCGTGGTGGCAGTTGCCGGCAATGTCCGAGGATGTGGCCGACATTTCTTCCCCGGCGGTTGCCAGGGACGTGGATTGGGACGAAAGGTTTGCAACGCTTTGCGACATTTCCTTGGAGGTGGATTGCAGTTCGCTGGCCGACGAAGCCAGTTGCAGGGCACTGCCCGATACCTGGGAGATGATCCCGTGCAGTTTGTCCACAAAGGTATTGAACCATTCGCTCAGTTCGCCGATCTCGTTATTGCCGTGGATCGGCAGGCGCTTGGTCAGGTCGCCTTCGCCCTGGGCGATGTCCCTGATGGTTTCCACCACCTCCTTGACCGGCCGGGTGATGGTGCGGGAAACCACCAGGGCCAGCAAGACGCTGAGCACCAGGACAGCAACGAGTCCCCCGGCAATGGCAACCTGGACGGTCCTCATGTCCTGGTCCACGCCATCGATATAGATACCGGTCCCAACAACCCAGCCCCACGGCTTGAAAAGCTTGGTGTAGCTAAGTTTCGGCAGCGGTTTGCTTTCCTTTGGCTTTATCTGACGGTAGGCGACAAACCCGCCACCTTTATCATTCGATGCCGCCCGGGTGAATTCCTGGTAAATCAGTTTTCCGTCGGCGTCCTTGAAGGAACTCATGTCCTTGCCTTCGTTTTCGGGGCGCAGGGGATGTGCCACAAGACGATTATCCAGATCGCTGATAAAGAAGTATTCCTTGCCGTCGTAGCGTAGTTGTTTAATATCTGCGGCGGCCCGTTTCTGGGCATCCTCCTTGGTAAGTATCCCCGATTCGGCCTGCTTCTGGTAGGTAGTCAGAATGGTTGACGCCTCCTCAACCAGAAAGCGGACCATGTCCTTTTTCTCATTCATGATCAGTCCCCGGATATAGGGCACCAGCACGAATGTGGTCGCCAGCACCAGGACAAGCCAGGACAAGAGCGACAGACTTATGATCTTGGAGAAGATCCCCCAATGTTTATAGCTTTTCATCATGTTCTCCCTTCCACGCACGAGTGCTGAAATTCATGAAGCACTAAAATGAATTTTAGTTACAGCTTGAACTGGTTTACGAGTCGCTGCAACTCCTCTGCCTGTTGGGAAACGTCGTTGGCCGCCACCGCGGTTTCCTGGATCGCCGTGCTGTTCTGATGCGCCAGTTCATTCAGGTTCAGTACGTTGCTGCTGATCTCACGCGTCGTGGCCGTCTGCTCCTCGGCTGCCGTGGCAATCTGGCTGATCTGTTCGGTCACGTCGTTGATGATGTCCAGGATCTCCTGCAATGATCGGCCAGAGGCGGATGCATGGGTGCTCCCCTGCTCAACCTGGGCAACGCTCTGCTCCATCGTCTGGACCGCCTCTCTGGTCTCCTTCTGGATCGCCTTGATCATCTCGCCGATCTCCTTGGTGGCCCGCGTCGTGCGTTCCGCAAGAGCCCGGACCTCGTCGGCCACAACGGCAAAACCGCGCCCCTGTTCTCCGGCACGCGCCGCCTCGATGGCAGCATTCAGGGCCAGCAGGTTGGTCTGGTCGGCAATATCCTCGATGGTCCCGACGATGGTACCGATCTGATCGGAGCGGTTACCCAACGTCTCCACCGTATCGGAGGCATTCTTGACCCGCTCGGCAATGGCCTGCATGACCTGGATCGACTGATTTACGACCGCGGCACCCTCGGCAGCCTTGCCCGAGGCTCCACCCGCATTGGTGGCTGCGTGGTGGCAGTTGCCGGCAATGTCCGAGGATGTGGCCGACATTTCTTCCCCGGCGGTTGCCAGGGACGTGGATTGGGACGAAAGGTTTGCAACGCTTTGCGACATCTCCTTGGAGGTGGATTGCAGTTCGCTGGCCGACGAAGCCAGTTGCAGGGCACTACCCGATACCAGAGAGATGATCCCGTGCAGTTTGTCCACAAAAGTATTGAAGTAGAGGCTCAACTCGCCGATCTCGTTATTGCCGTGGATCGGCAGGCGCTTGGTCAGGTCGCCTTCACCCTGGGCGATATCCCGGATGGTTTCCACCACCTCCTTGACCGGACGGGTGATGGTGCGGGAAACCAGCCACGACAGGAAAATGCTGAGAACAAGGATCAGCAGGAGCCCGCTCCCGATACCTATCTGAATATGGTGCATATGGGTATTGACGTCGTCGATGTAGATACCAGTCCCAACAACCCATCCCCAAGGCTGGAAGAGTTCGACATAGGAGAGTTTGGGGACAGGCTTGGGATTCTCTCCCTTGGCCCAGGCATAGTCCACAAAACCCTTCCCCTTTTCGCGGCAGACCTTGGCCATCTCGACAAACAACAGCTTGCCGTTGGGATCCTTGTTGTCAGACAGATCCTTGCCGTTCAGCTCCGGTTTGAGAGGATGCATGACCATCCGAGGCGCCAGATCGTTGATCCAGAGATAGTTGGAGCCGTCGTAGCGTATACCGGCAATATTGTCAGAGGCCCTGCGTTGCGCCTCTTCCTTGGTCAAAGTACCGCTTTCCACCTGTTTCTGGTAGGTGGCCAGCATACTGGTTGCCTGCTGTACCAGATAACTTACCGAGGCTTTTTTTTCATCCATAATCAGTCCTCGGATATAAGGCACCAGCGCAAATGTCGTCGCCAGCACCAGGACAAGCCAGGACAAGAGCGCCAGACTCATGATTTTTGTGAAAATGCCCCAGTCCTTGTATCTCTTAAGCTTCATGTTCACTTCCTCCACGGGCTAGTTTTCGTCTCTTGTATACAAAGTTGGTTAGCAGGGCGCGTGCCAAAATGGTGACAGCAAATTAAACAAGAAATTACAGCATGTTGCACACAAATCACATTGCCACCCCCTGCGCCAAAAGTTGACGTTTGATTCGGCATGACCGGAGTTGAATGCCGTAGATAGGCGAGTGGCGTGCTGTGGACAAAAATTGCCGGTGCAAAAACTGTCGCAGGGGTGCTCGGCCTGTGCCGAAGGCTCGTCAGGAAGAAGCGCGGGAGAGGCGTTTGTTAAGGGCTTGGCGCGTAATTCCGAGGTATGAGGCGGCCAGGCGCTGGTTGCCCCCGGCCAGCCGCAATGCCTCGGCAATCAGGTATTCTTCGGTGTCTTTCAATGTTGGGAAGCGGTCCCCCCAAAAGCAAGCGGAGCAGTGTCCCTCGCTTGGAACACCATGTGATGAGCCGACGAGATTGCCGCCAATGACGGCCAGAAACGGCTCAAGAGAGAGGATACGGCCGGAATGGCGGGCCAGGGCGTCGCGCACCAGTGATTCGAGTTCGCGGATATTTCCTGGAAATCGGTATGCAGCCAGATAGTGGCTAAGCTCAGCCGGGACAATGGGACGGGGCTTATTGAGCGCCTGGGCGGCCTTATCGAGAAAATACTCCAGCAACAGGGGAATGTCCTCGGGCCGTTCCCTCAGGGGAGGTAGCGCTACTTGGTGGGCGCAGAGACGGTAATAGAGGTCTGGGCGGAAACGGCCTGAATCCCTGCCGGCTTTCAGGTCCGCATGGGTCGCTGCCACGATCCTGGCATCGCTGGTGCTGGAAACATCGGACCCCAGAGGCAGGTATTCGCCTTCTTGCAGCAGGCGCAAAAGTTTAACCTGGGACGAGAGCGACAACTCTCCGATTTCGTCCAGAAAAAGCGTTCCCCCTGCAGCTCGGCCGATCAAACCCTCTCGTGGCCGGTCGGCTCCGGTGAAAGCGCCCCGTTGATGGCCGAAAAGCGTGTCGCTGAACATGGTGTCGTCCAGCCCCGCCAGATTCACCGCCACAAACGGGCCGGTCAACCCGCTCAGGGTATGAATGGCACGAGCAACCAACTCCTTACCGGTGCCGGTTTCGCCGGTAATCAGCACCGGTTGCCGGGACGGGGCCACCGACTCAAGATAGAAGAAAATACTTCGCATACGCGAAGAAGCCGTGATGATGTCACGGAAGGCCTTCTCGTCCCTCAACGTCCCCGTAGACAATTGGTGACGCAATCGATCCAACTCGGCGCGGGTGCGCCCCAGATCGTAGCAGGTCCTGACCGTAGCAATCAGCCTTGCGCGGTCCACCGGTTTGACCAGGTAATTGTCCGCACCGGCCTGCATGCAGGCAACAGCAGTTTCCACGTCGTTGACAGCCGTCATCATAACAACCGGCAATCCAGGATGGATCGTCTTAACGTGCCGTAGCAGATCCAGCCCGGAGAGGTGAGGCATGGTCATATCCAACACCAGCACAGCGACAGGTTGCTCTTCAAGCGTGGCGGCCACCCGGCGGCTGTCCGATTGGGTAAGGACGTTGGCAAAGCCCTCCCGACGAAGGATCAGGCTGGTGCTGAAGAGGAGATCTTCTTCATCGTCGACCAGGAGTACGGCCGGTTCCTTGATGGCAGCGTTCATTGGCTGCCCCCCTGTTCTTGCGAAGCGCATGACGACAAATAGATGATGGCTCGCGTTCCCTTTCCCTCTTCGCTCTCAAAGTGGAGGGTAGCGCCCTGTTCTCTCAGGATGGAGTCGCTTATGGAGAGCCCCAGCCCGGTCCCGCCGGACTCATGTCTGGTCGAGAAAAATGGCTCCGTGAGACGTGCAAGAGTTTCGCGGGCCATACCCGTCCCCTCGTCGGCTACCGTAACGACAACACCACCTTTATGGCCATCCTTGGCCGTGCTGACCTTGATCCCTTTTTCACGCCCCGGCAGAGCCTGCAAGGAATTACTGATCAAATTAACCAGCACCTGTTCGATCTGCTGCGAAAAACCGCGTACCGGCGGGAGATCAGTGCCGAGATCGAGTTCGAACCGGTCGGTTACGCGCTTTATCTGATGATCCAACAGGGTAACGGCACTGGTGACCGCCCGGTTGATGTTGCACCCGGCGGCGCCCGCAGCCTCACTGGGACGCGCGTACTGTTTGAGTTGTCCCACTATGGCGTCGATCCGACGGGAACCGTCGGCAAGCCCCTTGAAGAGGCGATCCGTTGTGGCAGGTATCTCCCCAAAAGGGAGCCCCCCCAGGGTAAAACCGGGATGAGTTCGGGAATACTGCTCCAGCACCGGCAGGGAGTCGCACCATATCTCTGCCAGCAGATCGGTATTGAAGGCGATGAAGTTGTTGGGGTTGTTGATCTCGTGGGCGATCCCCGATGCCAGCATACCTATGGACGCAAGCTTGTGCGCCTGGATTAGGCGGGCCTGGGAGGTCTGCAACTGCTTTTCGAGCATGATTTTTTCGGTTGTGTTGCGCAACGAACAAAAGAGCACGCTTTCATTACCAAGGGATATGGACCAGGCCTTCAGGGACACAATCAGTTCAGCACCGTTTCGATCTTTGGCCTGGATATGCTCTCTCAGAAAGATCGATTCTCCGGCAAGATGAGCCAGACCGGACGTCAGATCCGTGCGTTCCGCCGCTTCGAAGAACAACGGAAATTTTCGTGACAGTAACTCCTGGCTGGAATATCCGAACAGTTTGGACGAGGCAGGGTTCGCATCGAGGACGATTAAGTCCGGGACCCGGCACAGGATAATGGCATCATCATGTTGAAAAAAAAATTGATAAAAACGCTGTTCGCTTTCCTTGAGTTGCCGTGTCCGCTCCCCTACAAGATGTTCAAGGCTCTGGCGATATTCCAGATTTTCCCGCACCAGGCGGGCGCGCTCAAGCACGCGTGCAATGGTGATACTGATCTCATCCAGGTTCGTGACCGGCTTGGTGATATACCCCCAGGCGCCGAGATGTATGGCTCGGATGGCTTCACCGACGTTTCCCACGCCGGACATGGCAATGATTGGGAGTTCGGGGAGTTCCCGCGTCAACTGGTCCACCAGCGCGAAACCATCCATGACCGGCATGCGGAGATCGGTGAAGACCAGCGACGGTCGATGCCGGAGACAGATTTCGAGCCCCTGGCTACCGTCGGAAGCCTGGAGCACGGCATAACCCTGGTCTTCGAGGCAGCTTGCAAGCGACTCGCGGACCATCGGTTCGTCATCAATAACGAGTATTGTTATCATGGGTTCAGTCATATCCATCTACGAGTGAGCCGGTTTTATTGGACAATAGTTTTTTAACGCAGAGCTATATCATAAGCAAATGATATCTTAAGCATGACTGCTTGATTTACCGATAGTATTCAAGTATATCATGAAAGCTGATTCTGTATACATCTAAGGGCGTGGTGATGGAATTTCTCAGCAAACTTAAACTGCGCTGGAAGTTGTTGGCGTTGGTACTGCCGCTGGTAATCGGCCCGATCTTTATCGTTGCCGGAGTTATCGGCTCTATTGCCAACCATCAGGCTTACCTGGGGATCACCCAGACCAGCAAGGATGACCTGCAACACATCACTGCCTTTACCATCGACCTGCTCAATTCCCATTACCAACAATTTCAGGTCTACAAGCAGGACAAGATTAAAAACTTCAACAGCGAGCTGGCTACCCTCACCAATCTTTCCTATAACCTGGTCGAATCCGAACACAAGCAGTACAAGCTGGGCCGGCTCGACTTGGCCGCCGCCAAGCGGGAAGCGCGCGACGCACTGAAAAAGGTCAACGTGGGCGAGACCGGCTACATCTATGCCATGACCAGCCATGGCGACCTGAAGGTGCACATCGCCCGCGAGGGCGAGAACGTCTACAACGAAAAGGATGAAAATGGGCGCTACTTCATCCGTGAGATGTGCGAAACCGCCAAACTGTCCAAACCGGGTGAGGTTCTGTTCATCATCTACCCTTGGCGCAACGCCATTCTGGGCGACAAATATCCCCGCAAGAAGGTCGTCGCCTACCGTTACTTCCGGGAATGGGACTGGATCATAGCCGCCGGCGGCTACCTGGATGAGACTTACGATGAAGCGGCCTTTGAACGTAAGTCCTTTGCCGAACTGAAGGAAAAGATCAAGGCCAAGAAGGTGGGGTCCACCGGCTACATCTTCTGCATGGATAGCAAGGGAACTTTCACTATCCATCCCGACTCGGAGGGTATGAACTTTTTCGACGCCCGCGACTCCAACGGTTTCCCCTTTATCCGCGAGATGTGTGAAAAAAAGAGCGGTTGGATCCGTTACCCCTGGAAGAATGTCAGCAACAGCGAACCGCGCATGAAGATCGTGCGTTATGCATATTTCAAGCCCTGGGACTGGATCGTGGCGGTCGGCTCCTACGAAGACGAGTTCTACCACGAGGCCAACAAGATCAAGGACCGCATCATGATCAGCATGGTTCTGCTCAGCCTGCTGGTGGGGTTATTTGCCGTAGCCCTGGTCTTCCGCGCCTCAACCATCATCACCAGCCCCATTACTCATATGATAGATGTCATTCGGCGCGTCAAGCGGGGTAACCTTGAGGAAAGGATGAAGGTTGAAGGGCAGGACGAACTAGCCGAACTGGCCGGCGCCTTCAACCGTATGACCGACATAATACGCCGCAACAAGGAGATGGAGGCCAGCCTTGCCCAGCACGGCAAGATGGCCTCCCTGGGCGTCCTTTCATCTGGGGTGGCCCACGAGATCAATAACCCCCTGGGCGTAATCCTTGGTTACGCCGGCTATCTCGAAGGTAAAATGACCGTGGACGATCCGAACTACAAATATATCCACGAGATCAAGCGCGAAAGCAAGCGCTGCAAGAAGATCGTTCAGGACCTGCTCTCATACGCCCGGACCCCCCGTCCGAGCCTGGAACCGGTTGACTTGAACGACCTCCTGGCGCAAATTGCGGATTTTGCCGCCAACCACACCGATATGCGCGGCGTGACCATCCGGACGGAATTTGCTCCCGATCTGCCCAAGGTCCACCTTGACGGCGACCAGATGCGCCAGGTGGCCATCAACCTGATCCTGAACGCAGGCGGTGCCATGCCGGACGGCGGCTCCCTCACGATCCGCTCCGAAGCGGTTGACCCCGAACATGTCCGCATGGTATTCAGCGACAGCGGCTGCGGCATTCCGGCCGAAAACCTGGAGAAGATCTTCGAGCCGTTCTATACCACCAAGGAACGCGGCACCGGTCTGGGACTGGCCATCACCCGCCAGATCATCGAACAGCACCATGGCGAAATCAGTATCGTAAGCGGTCCTGATACGGGCACCACGGTCACCGTAACTCTGCCCGTCGAGCGGGATGAACTGTAAATTTCTGAACGACTGAAACACCTGCCCCGGTATAAAAAAGGAACGATGTAACAATGCCCGACAAGAAACGCATCCTCGTAATCGACAACGAAGAAGGCCTGTGCCGCATGATGGAACAGGTACTGCTGGACAACGGCTACCTGGCCCGCGCCTACACATCGCCGCTCAAGGCAATTGATGAGTTCCGTCCCGGGGCTTGGGACCTGCTTATCACCGACATCAAGATGCCCGGCATGAGCGGGCTTGAGGTCCTCCAGAAAGCCAAGGAGAAGGAAAAGGACATCCCGGTAATTATGATCACCGCCTACGCCACGGTGGACATGTCGATCCAGGCCCTGCGCAAGGGGGCCTACGACATGCTGACCAAGCCGTTTGAGCCGGAAGAGTTGGTCTACCGGGTCAAGAACGCCCTGCAGCAGTCGCGCTTGATCGAAGAAAACCGTGAACTGCGCGCCGAACTGGAGGGCAAATTCTGCTTTGACAACATCATCGGCGCTTCAGGCGGATTGAAGGCCATACTGGAACGGGTCGAGAAGGTGGCGGTGCGCGACACTTCGGTGCTGATTACCGGTGAATCCGGAACCGGCAAGGAACTTATTGCCCAGGCGATCCATTACAACTCGCCACGGCACGAGCGCAAGTTCATCGCCATAAACTGCGGTGCGTTGCCCGAAACCCTACTGGAGAGTGAACTGTTCGGCTACAAGAAGGGTGCATTCACCGGCGCCAAAGAAAACCGGCACGGCCTCCTGGAAGCAGCCGACGGGGGTACACTGTTCCTGGACGAGGTCGGCAACCTGCCGATGAACGTACAGAAGACGCTGTTACGCTTTTTACAGGAAAAGGAATTTAATCGCCTGGGGGATACCGCTCCCACCAGAGTGGACGTGCGGGTGCTTTCGGCCACCAATTCCGATTTGAAAGAGGCTGTCAAAAGCGGTGCCTTCCGGGAAGATCTCTACTACCGGCTTAATGTGGTCAACATCCATCTGCCGCCGTTGCGGGAGCGGACCGATGATATCCCACTGCTGGCGGCGCACTTCATCATCCTGCAAAACCAGAAGTTCGACACGATGGTCAAAGGTTTCGACAAGGAAGCCATGCAGGCGATGTGCGACTTTACCTGGCCCGGCAACATCCGCCAGTTGAAAAACGTGATCGAGGCATGTATGGCCATGGTCGGCGAGGAGTACATCTCTCGCGAAACCCTGGATCAGTTTTTGGAGATCAGCCACGAACCGGTTGGCATTCCCCCGGCAGCGGCCACCACGGAGGGGGAACTTCCCTTTAATGCCGCCCTGGAGCGCTTCGAGGCCGACCTGCTCAAGGGGCTACTGAAGAAACACGGTGGCAATATCGATGCCGCGGCCCGCGAGGCAGGCATGAACATGGCCACGATTTACCGCAAAATCAAGAAGTACGGGCTCAAGAAAGAAGAGTACCTGTGATGCCGGTTGCAGATCACTGATAGGGTCAAGACGGCGAAGGCTGAGACGACAGGGACGTACAGAGTAAATAAGTTGGGAGCCGAAGACGGACTGTGCCAAGGACGCCTTGCGACGGAATTGGAATGAGGTGATGCAATGTTCGACTGGTTCCGCAGAAAAGCAGAGCCGCCGTTACGGTTCCCTGATAACGAGGCTGCTTTTGCCCATGCCTGCACCTTGGGCTACCGCCTGTTGCTGAATGCGCTGATCCCGGCCCTGGTGGTTGGAACGGGGCGGCGCGGCAGCGAGGGGGAACGGTATTTCCGCCTTCGCCTGGCCGGCCCCAAAGGGGCGCTGGAGATATGGGGCTGCACCATGGCCGATGCTCCAGGATACCCGGAGGTTGGTGACTTGGTTGCTTTCCGCATCGTCAGGATCGCCGCGGAACTACCGGAAGAGGGTCAACTGATCGGCTACATTGCAAGCAAACTCGAGCCGGTTCTGAACGGGAGCAAGGGCTGGCAGGTTGCCTCCAGCTTCACCCCAGCCCATCTCAAACCAGAACTACATATGTGAATATGCCCTAGCAAGTTGTCCATACCAGCATCGCCCCTCATTTACGACCCGCCTTCCGGGTCGTTGCCGTCTCCGTACGCCTGCACGATTCTTTCCTCGACCTCCTTACAACGCCATCATAATAGGGTATACTTATAAAAGGAGAGAGGAGTTTCCATGCGCCTCAGCCTCAGTATCATCCTATGCCTGCTGGTGTGTGTAACCGTGCCGGCAGCCGAACGAGGCCGGGTTCGGGTCGTGACGATCCACGATCCGATCACTCCGGTGACGGCCCGGTTTGTCCATCGCACCCTGAGAGACGCGGCCCGGGGCGGAGACAGTCTGGTGCTGGTGGAACTGGATACCCCCGGCGGCCTGGATACAGCCATGCGGGAGATCGTGAAGGACGTTTTTGCCAGCCCGGTACCGGTGGCGGTCTATGTGACGCCGTCCGGTGCCCGCGCAGCATCGGCTGGCGCCATCATCTGCCTGGCAGCCGACGTGTGCGCCATGTCTCCGGGCACCAACATCGGCGCGGCCCACCCTGTTTCCTTGGGCGAAAAACCCGACAAAATAATTGAGGAGAAAGTGGTTAACGATGCCGAGGCCTATGCGGAGGGGATCGCACGCAAAAGGGGCCGTGACGAAACCCTGGCTCGACGAATGGTGAGGGAGAGCATCTCCCTGAGCGCGGACAAGGCGCTGGCAGGCAAGGTTATCGATCTGATCGCTCGGGACCGGGCCGAGTTGCTGCAACAAATGGAAGGATATCGCATCATGCGAGGCGGCCGGGAGGTACCCTTGCGGCTGGCCGGAGCCGAGACGATTCCGGCCGAGATGCGGCCGGGAGAGCGGATGCTGAACGCCATCAGCAATCCCAACGTGGCCTACGTCCTGATGATGCTCGGCACACTTGGGCTGTTCTTCGAACTGTCCAATCCGGGCGTAATCCTGCCCGGGGTGATCGGGGGGATCTCCTTGATCCTGGCTTTCTTTGCCTCCCAGACGCTGCCGGTCAACTACACCGGTGCCCTGCTCATCCTGCTGGCGCTGGTGTTCTTTATCGCCGAGATCAAGGTTGCCTCCCACGGCATGCTGACGGTTGGAGGAATTATCGCAATGATCTTCGGGTCACTGATCTTGTTCGAATCCCCGGCACCTTACCTGCGTGTTTCCTGGAGCGTGATCACGGTCACGGTGCTGACCACGGCCGGGTTCTTCTCGGTGGTCATCGCTAAGGCGTTACGTGTCCATCGCCTTAAACCGGCCACCGGCCGGGAAGGACTACTGGAACAAGAAGGGCGCGCCGAGAGCGACATCTGCCCTACGGGGAAGGTTTTTGTCAACGGAGAATATTGGGATGCCTGGAGTGACCAGCAGATTGCTGCCGGGTCCAAGGTCACGGTAGTGGAGATGGAAGGCATGCGAGTCAAGGTAAGAAAAATGTCGTAGGGCTGGCCTCGCCCGAAGCGCGTCTCGCCCTTTTTCAGGTGTCCCATGGGGGCACCTCACATGAAAACGGAGGTTTCACATGTTCGACCTGTTCAATTACATTCCGATACTTTTTGTCGCTGTCCTGTTCATTATGTTCGTCGCCAGCGCAGTACGCATCCTCCCCGAGTACGAACGGGGCGTGCTGTTCCGTCTGGGCCGGTTGGCCGGGGTGCGGGGACCGGGCCTCTTTTTCATCATTCCCGGCATCGACCGTCTGGTGAGGGTGACCCTGCGCACCGTTGTCATGGACGTTCCCCCTCAGGATGTGATCACCCATGACAACGTAACGGTCAAGGTATCAGCGGTCATCTACTTCCGGGTCATGGAGCCCCAGAAGGCCGTCGTAGATGTGGAAAACTACCTCTACGCCACCAGCCAGTTATCCCAGACCACCTTGCGGAGCGTTCTGGGACAGGTAGACCTGGATGAACTCCTGGCCAACCGAGAGAAAATCAACAAGGAGTTGCAGGAGATTCTCGATCGCCATACCGGGCCGTGGGGTGTCAAGGTGGCCAACGTGGAGGTAAAGAACATCGATCTGCCCCAGGAGATGCAACGGGCTATCGCCAAGCAGGCCGAGGCGGAGCGGGAGCGTCGCGCCAAGATCATCCACGCCGAGGGCGAACTACAGGCATCGGAAAAACTGGCCCAGGCAGCCACAATCCTGGCTGCCGAACCGACCGCACTGCAATTACGCTATCTTCAGACCCTGACGGAAATAGCCGCGGAAAAAAACTCCACCACTATCTTCCCGGTCCCCATCGACCTGATCAAGATGTTTCTGGATCGTGGGGACTCAGGCAGTCGAAAAATTTAGGTTGTTCAAAAATAGTCAGATAGCCGCACCCGCAGAAGGCCCTGCGGCGGCGTAGCAGCGCTACGCCGCACAAAAGGGACTTCGAGGACGGCGGCGAGATGGCTGTTTTTCAACAACCTCCTAGGAAAAGGCGACGAACATCTTGCGCTCCCGGGGACCGTCGAATTCGCAGAAATAGATTCCCTGCCAGGTTCCGAGCCAGAGCTTGCCTTCCCGCACGATGACCTGCACCGACGAGCCAAAGAAGCTGGCCTTGATGTGCGCGTCGGAGTTCCCCTCGCTATGATGGAAATGACGACTGCGCGGAATCAGCTCGTCACTGAACCACTCCATGTCCCGCGCCACGTCCGGATCGGCGTTTTCATTGATCGTAACGGCGGCGGTGGTATGGGGCACATACACGGTCAGCACACCATCTCGCCACCCGCTCCGGTCCACAAACTCCACAATTTGTCGTGTTATGGAGATAAATTGGGTCCGCTTGTCGCTCGAAACAGATATTTCGCCACTACTCAGCATGATGGCCTCCCTGTGCGAAGTTGAATGGTCTGACTTCCGCTTCAGAAATCGTGTTATACTGGAAATGGGAAGGAAAGAAAAGGAGGTGGCAGCCATGAAAGACATGAAGGGAATGTTGGCAAAACCACGACACATGATGAAGACGACCATGACCGGCAAACATGAGCTGATGATCCGCCGTGCGGCCAACCATAATCTCCACGTCATTACCCCCCACGGCAAGATTCAGGCGGGTCGTAAGGGCCGTAAGGGATGAGGGGGCACTGAATCGACCCACGAAAAAGCCCGGTTTAAGCCGGGCTTTTTTATAATTGCTACCGCACCGTTACCCCGTAAACACCCTCTTCCAGATCAGGCTGGTGCCGATCCCCCACATGGTGCACCCTACCAGGATATCAAGAACCCGCCAGGCAATCGGCGTGCGAAACAGCGACGCGAAAATTCTGGCGCCATAACCAATGCCGTAAAACCAGACAAGCGATGCCGCCATGGCCCCCAGGGCGAAGAGGACCCGTGCCTGCCCGCTGAATTGCGCCGCCAGGCTTCCCAGTAGAAGGACTGTGTCCAGATAGACGTGTGGGTTCAGAAGGCTCAGAGCCAGAGTAGTCGCCACCACAGCAGCCAAGCCTTCACCTCCCGTATTCTCCAGATCGGTTGCCAACGCTTGCGGCCTGACTGCCGACCAAAAGGAGCGGATACCGTAACAAAACAGAAAAACGGCCCCTCCCCACAAGGCAACCACAAGCAGCCGGGGCGATGAGGCCACGAACGTACCAAATCCGCCGGCACCCAGGCCAATCAGAACCATATCGCACAGAAAACAGATGGTGCTTACCGTAAAAACGTACTCACGCCGTAGGCCTTGCCGCAGGACAAAAGCGTTCTGGCTTCCGATGGCGATGATCAGACTTGCACCGAGGCTGAAACCATGCACAAGGGGTTCAGAGAATGAAGAATGGTTCATGAGGTTTGCACTCCTGCGGCAAGAATACCGGCTTCAGCACTATTTATCAACAATGCTGTCCCGACACAACCGGGCACATGGCAGAAAACGCCTGTTTGTTGTCATTGCGCCTTGTGCCGCTTTGTGAAAAGATGCGGACCATGAATCGTTACAACCAAGAATTGCACAGCGAAACCGGGACAACCGAACCACGCTCCGTCGTAGTGATAGTCCACGAAGGGTGCGAACTCCTTGATGCCACCGGCCCTGCCGCGGTATTCGGGGTGGTGAACAGGACGTTGCGGGAACAGGTGGCCGCGCCCGGTTACCGGGTCACGATTGCGGCACAGGAGCAGGGCATCGTTACGACCTCTGCGGGGGTCCAACTGGTGGCCGACGCGGCATGGCGCGACATTACCAGCCCAATCGACACCCTGCTCGTGGTGGGGAGCCCGGACGAGCCTCTCTGCCGCGCCTTGGAAAACAGGGAATTGATCCAATGGTTGAAAGAAATTGGGGGGCAAACCAGACGCCTCGTCTCGGTCTGCACCGGCGCTTTTTTCCTCGCAAAAGCGGGGCTCCTGAACGGGCGGCGGGTCACAACCCACTGGATGGACGTAGACCGCATGGCCAGGGAGTACCCGGAGGTAACCGTTGAGCCGGATGCGATCTACGTAAGGGACGGCTCCATTGCAACCTCCGCTGGCATCACGGCCGGAATCGACCTGGCGCTTGCCCTGGTGGAGGAGGATTACGGCAGAAAGCTGGCCCTGGCAATCGCTCGTCGGCTCGTCCTCTACCTCAAGCGGCCGGGCGGGCAGAGCCAGTTCAGCAGCCGCCTCCGCTCCCAGATGGTCACGGGTGGGCCGCTGGCACCGCTCCTAGCCTGGCTCGAGGAAAATGCCTATCAGGATATCACGGTTGAAGATCTGGCGGACAGGGCAGCCATGAGCCCCCGCAATTTTGCCCGGGTTTTCCTTCGGGAAACCGGCATAACTCCCTTGAAATACCTGGACCGGCTACGCATCGAACGGGCGAAGCATCTCCTGGAGGAGACGAACCATCCCATGGAGGCAGTTGCACTTAAGAGCGGTTTCAGCAGCGCCGAACAGTTACGGCGCACCTTCCAGCGCTGCTTGGGGATCACACCCCGCGCCTACCGCGAACGTTTTTAGCGATCAATCTCATGAGGAGCCGCCTATGGACTATCTGCTGAAAAAAGGCGAAACCGTGTCGGTCACCGCAGGCCCCGAGAGTTGTTCCCTGCGCATGGACCAGGGGAGCGTGTGGCTGACCCGTTACGACGATCCCCGCGATTATATCCTGAAATTGGGTGAAACCTTTGCCGTGAGCACTCCCGGAGCTGTGGTGATCGAGGCGCTGGAGGATACGGCGATTGCGCTGGAATACGCCTGCACCGGCAGACCGGCCCGGACGACCATCCAGATCGGCCTCTGCCTCCCCTCTTCCATTGTCATGGAACGGAACTGACCCATCCCCGTTACACTCCCCCTTTGATTGACTTTTCCCCCCCGGCGGTATATTCAGAAGTGTCACAATCTTGCCCAAGGAGTCATGTGTGTCTGATACACCGAAACCGAGCCGTTTGTTCGCCTTCGTCGCCAGGCGTCCGCGCCTGATCCTGACGCTGGCCTTGCTATTTTCCGTCTGTTCCGTCATCTATACAAAAAAGAATATGGAGTTTCTGACCGGCCGCGACGACCTGATGGCCAAAAACGCCCCATTCCAGATGGATTACCAGGCCTATCGTCGGGAATTCGGCGACCAGGAAGAAATCGTGGCGGTCATAGAATCAGACGACGCGGAGAAATCGACCCGTGCCGCCGATGCTCTCTATCAACGCCTGAACCGGGAAACCAGCCTGTTCCGCGATGTGTTCTACCCCGGCGGCCTCCCCTTTTTCCGGAAGAACGGCCTCCTGTTCATGCCGCTGGAGGATATCCAGCGATTGCGCCACACCCTGACCATGGCCGCACCGGTCCTGAAGAGTCTCTCCGCCTCCCCCTCGGTGCAGACGCTCTTCACCAGCCTGACGGGCCAGATCGATGGGTATCTCGCCTCCGGCGACCCGACTTCCCTTGAAAGCCTGACCTTCATGCTGTCCACCCTGGACAAGGGGTTCAAGGCCTTTGACGGCAAGGGGAGCGGCATGACCATGGATTCGTTCCTCAAGGGGAGCGGCGACGGCAAGCCATCGACCCTTGAAAACGCAGGCAAGCAGCAGGTCATCACCATGCGTCCGGTCAAGGACGAGGGTAGTTTCGTGGCCTCGGAAAAACCGATCAAAGCGGCTCGCGCCGCCCTGGCCGAGCTGGTGAAACGCCCCGAGTTCAAGGGGGTTACGGCCGGCCTGACCGGGGTGCCGGTGCTCGAGTACGAGGAGATGGCCACCAGCCAGCGGGACATCGAGATCGCCACCATACTATCCCTCTCCCTGACCGTGATCCTGCTGTTGTTCGCCTTCCGCGGCCTTTTGAACGTGATCAGCGCCATGGTTTCGCTGATCGTAGGCATCTGCCTTTCCTTCGGCTTTGCCACCGCCGCCGTGGGGCATCTCAACATCCTCTCCATGGTCTTTGCCATCATGCTGATCGGCCTGGGGATCGAGTACGGCATCCAGGTGGTCCTGCGCTACCAGGAGGAGTTGCGGAACGGCTCGTCGGGTCTGGCGGCCATCGAAACCGGCCTCTCCGCCAACATCCGTTCCATCGTCATGGCCGCAGCCACCGTGGCACTGGCATTCGCCACCTTTGCCTTCACCGATTTCAAGGGCATCGCCGAGTTGGGCATCATCGCGGCCGGCGGGGTCGTGATCTGCGTTATTACCACCTTTACCGTGCTGCCCTCCATGCTGATCCTGTTGGAGCGGTTCAGGAAGCCGCAGCCGAGCGTACCCACGGAGCAGGCTCCGGCAGAGCTTGGCGAAAAGCCTTTTTTCCGCGCCCTCTTCGCCAGCCCGCGGACGGTCGTCGGCGTCACCCTGTTCCTGGCACTCGTCTGCCTCTACCCCACCCTGACCATGCGCTTCGATTACAACCTGATGAACCTCCAGGCTAAGGGGCTGCAATCGGTGGAATACGCCTACAAGCTGATGCGCAGCAAGGAGAACTCCGGCTATTTTGCCGTGGTGACCGCCAAAGACCGCGCCGAGGCCAAACAGTTGACCGAGCGGTTGGAAAAACTGCCCAGCGTGGACCACGTGGTCAGCCTGCCAGCCCTGGTGCCGGACCAGCAGCACGCCAAGCTGGCCGAATTGGCTGCGCTCCGGCAGGTATTGGCGGATGTCAGGCCGGTGCCCTACGAGGAGAACCTGCGGGTCATGGAACTGCCCAGAGTCTTCGAGGCGTTCCGAGACCGGGTAAGCAAGCTGAAGACAGCGTTGGATGCCAAAAAGGCGCCCGAAGCCAAGCCGGTGGGCGCATTTCTGGCGACCCTGGACGGCTTCTTCGCGAAGCTGGAGAAGGAAAAGGACAAAAATGCCCTGGGGATGCTGCGGGAGTTTCAGGGGGGGATGTTCGCCGAGCTGCCGGCCAAGCTGACCATGATGAAGGAAAGCCTGGAGGCGTCACCGGTCGTTGAAGCAGACGTGCCGGCGGAGCTGAAGCAGCGCTTCGTGGGTAAGAGCGGCCAACTGCTGCTCCAGGTCGCCCCGAAAAAGGAGATATTCGAACATGAGCCGCTCCAAGAATTCGTCACCCAGGTCAAGGGCATCGTCCCCAATGCCACCGGCGAGCCGATCATGGTCTACGAATCCCTGACCATCATGCGGGACGCCTACCTCAGAGCCTTTGCCTACGCCTTTATCGGTATCGCCGTGATCCTGCTCATCAACTTCAAGAGCATCAGGTTCGCCGTGATGGGCGCCTTGCCGCTGGGGGTGGGATTACTCTTCATGGTGGGGGGCATGCGGTTGGCGGGGATCAGCTTCAATTCGGCCAACATCATCGTGCTGCCGCTGATCCTGGGGGTGGGGATCGACTCGGCCATCTACATCATCAACCGCTATCGCCAGGGGAACGAAACCCCGGCCCAGGTGGCCACGCGCAGCGCCGGGATCGGCGTGTTCCTCAACGCCCTGACGATCCTGTTCAGCTTCGGCGCCCTGATGGTGGCGCACCACCAGGGGGTCTTCAGCATCGGCGCGGTCATGTCCCTGGGCATGACCGCCAGTGTGGCGGTCTTCCTGATCTTCCTGCCGGCGCTGCTCTCCCTGTGGGGGAAGCGGTAAGTATCCGCACCTTCTGAGCTAGTTGGAGCTGAAAGACCTCCGAGGTATGGAACGCCTCGGAGGTCTTCTTGTTAGATGGTGGGTAAATATTTGGATGATACCGGTTCCGTTTATTCGTCTCTTTGAGCCACAACCGTCACCTCTGAGGCACCAGCCGCACGCAATGGGCGCTGGCCTCGGCCCGGCTTCGGGCCTCGTCGGTCGATGTCCCCTGGACCAAGGCCACTCCCATGCGCCGGCCGGGGCGGGTATCCGGCTTGCCGAACAGGCGTAGCTTGGCGCCGGGAATGTTGAGGGCCTCGGTCAGCCCCTCGAAACGTACGTTGTCCAGGCTTTCCTCCGCCAGGATCACATGACTGGCCGAGGGGGCCAGGTTGAGGATTTCGGGCACCGGTAGCCCGAGTATGGCGCGCACATGGAGTTCAAACTGGCTCAGGTTCTGGGAGATCATGGTCACCATGCCGGTGTCGTGGGGACGAGGCGACACCTCGCTGAACCAGACCTGATCACCCTTAACGAACAACTCAACTCCGAAGATGCCATAGCCCCCCAGGGCGTTGGTGACCGTTTCCGCTTGGCGCCGAGCCTCGGCAAGGGCTGCCGCCGACATGGCCATGGGTTGCCACGACTCGTGGTAATCCCCCTTGATCTGCACGTGGCCGATGGGAGGACAGAACGAGGTGCCGCCGGCGTGACGGACGGTCAGCAGGGTAATCTCGTAGTCGAACGCAATAAACTCCTCGATGATGGCGGTATCGGAAGCGCCGCGAGCGCCCTCCATGGCGTAGCGCCAGGCAGCATCAACGTCCGAGGCTGACCGTACCACGCTCTGTCCCTTGCCCGACGAACTCATGATCGGTTTCACCACGCAGGGGAACCCGGTGGCAGCAGCATTGGAGCGCAACTCATCCAGGCTTTTCGCAAAGGCGTAACGTGCCGTGGGCAAGCCCAATTTTTCGGCCGCCAAACGCCGGATGCCTTCCCGGTTCATGGTCAGGTTCGCCGCCCGCGCCGTGGGGATCACCCGCTGCCCTCCCTGTTCCAGTTCCAACAGAAAGGCGGTGTCGATAGCCTCGATCTCCGGTACGATCAGGTCGGGCCGCTCCTCCGCCACCACCCGCCGCAACGCCTCCCGGTCCAGCATACTGATGACGTGACTTCTGTGGGCCACCTGCATGGCCGGGGCATGGGGATAACGGTCCACGGCAATTACCTCAACGCCGAGACGTTGAGCTTCGATGGCAACCTCCTTGCCCAATTCTCCCGATCCCAATAGCAGCAGTTTGATAGCGCCCGGTTTCAGCGGGGTTCCAAGGTTCATATCGATATTATCCTCCGAGTTCAAAAATTTCTGTTCCTATCACGGTGCGCTGACGTTAACGACCTGGCTCCCTTCGTTCCCGGGGTTCACCACCTGCAGGCGGAACTCCTTGGCAACCGGCGAATAGGGGAACCGCTGATAAACGAGCCTGGTGCAGTCGATAAAGATAACCTTCTCCCGTGCGGCCGCATCCTGGCCGCTATTCCCGCCAATGCGCTGGCCGTCCACATAGAGGGCCGAGTTCTGCTGAAAGTTCTTCCCATCTATTATCAATTCGTAATAATTTACGTATTCATCCCCTCTCCCTACCTGACTGATTTCAGGCTTTGTCTCTATCTCAAGCGCCAGCGGCACCGAAGCGTTCTCCGGTGAATTTTTCACCAAAACCTGGTGCAGCCCCCCCGTCACCTGCGGAACCCTGAAAACGATGGCCTCGGGCGAAACCACGCGGCTCTTGATAGAGGTATTGTCAAAGAAGAGAAGCGACGTCTCGCTAAAATTTCGGCCCGACGCGGTCACATCCCGCTCTCCCCCCTGAGCGCAGGAACTGATCCTGTCGGGTGAAAGGGCATTCAGCACCGGCCGCTGGGGCAACACCGAAAAGTTGTAGACCCGGCCGACAACACCATCACCCCGCTTGAGGTACAATGCGTACAATCCTGCATCGAGTGACGGAACGATGAACTCTAGCTGCCTTCCGTCGGACACCTTGGCCGGTATCTCCACGCTGCCGAGAAAGGCCGAGATTTGCTCACCGAAATTGGAACCGAAGATGGTTACTTTGTCCCCTGGTTCCGCCAGGGCCGGTATAATGCTGAGAATTGAGGGAGCGGTGTCCGGACTCGCTACCGCAGGTTTCATAACGCGCTGCGGCCGTTCCGCCGCAAAGAGGTAGGCGTTCCCTGCCAGGCAAAACATCACAATGATCAGGGCAGCGGCAACGTTTTTCATGTTCGGCCTCCTTGTTGTTGCTGTCAAATACGGGGCGCCCGCACTGCTACCGGGAACCCGTGACGCGCCCCATTGTATTGCTTGTCAATTCTTCACCGTCATGGCCAGCCACACGCCGCCCAGACAGAAAATGATATTGGCCCCCCAGGCGGCGACCACCGGCGGCAACACCCCGCTGCTCCCGTAGGAAAGCAGCATGGCATTGACCACGAAATAGGCGAAACCGATACCGATGCTAGCCCCGATCCCGAGGGCGGTACCACCCGAGCGACTGTTCCTGAAGGCGAACGGGATACCCAGAATGACCATCACAAAGGCAGCAAATGGACCGGAAAGCTTGGTGTGCATCATGGTCAGGTAACGAAAGGCGTGATATCCCCCGCTCTGCAGATTGTCGGCATACTCCTTCAGTTTCCTGAAGCTCAGGTTATCGGCATTGTTGCCTAACACGCGCAGGTCGTCCAGTTTCAGATTCAGGGCCACGTCCAAGCTGCGTGCCCGCCGGGTAACATACCCTCGCCCCTGTCCGAAATCCTTTATCACCGCTTCCTTCAGGGTCCAGCGTCCGTCGTGAAATTCGGCCGACTCGGCATCTGTACGACTGATCGGATTCATGGAACCGTCCAGCTTCCAGAGGGTGATCCCCCGCAGCACTTTAGCCTGGGGGTCGAACAGGTGGGCCTGAAGGATCATATCGTCGGAGTGGAACCAGATATTGTTGCGTCTGAATACTGCATTGATCCCCTGTTTCCTGATATCGACCCGCTCAACCTTCTCCATACGTTCATAGCTGCCGGGCACGACCAGTTCGGCGTTCAGAAGCAGCAAAAAACTGGCCGTCAAACCCAGAAACAGCATGGGAAACGCGATGCGCAGCAGGCTGATCCCACAACTCCGCATGGCAATAATCTCGCTGTTACGGGAAAACAGGCCCAGGGTCAACAGGGTCGCCATCAGAATCGAAAACGAGGCGGTCTGGCCGATCATCTCCGGCAACTTCCAGATGAAAAAGCGTAGAATGTCCCCTCCCGCGCCGCCGGCGCGGATAAAACGCGGTATCTTGTCCATCATGTCCAGCACCAGATACACAGCAACGAAACTACCCTGGCAGAGGGCCAACAGACGCAGCCAGGTAACTGCTATATAACGGCTGAGGATACTCACCGGGCTATGCCTTCCTTCCGATCAGGGTCAGTAGCGTATCCTGCACCTCAGCTTGGATGCTTCGTTCCAAGGACGCCATCCTCAGGAAATACCATCCCATGGTCAAAAAGATCATATTGGGAAGCCAGAGCGCCAACCCCGCCGGGAGCGTTCCCCGTTCCGCCAGGGTCCGCAAAAGCGACAGCAGCACGTAATAAGCCAACAGAATGCCGATACTGACGGAAAAACCGGCCGATTTGCCCGAACGGCGGTTCTGGATGCCAAGCGGCACGGCTACGATGGCAAATACCAGAGAGGCAAATGGAAAGGCGAAACGGCTCTGAAGTTCGGCGGCCATTTTGAGGCGCGTTGCCGGAGGCGTTACAGGGTCGCCGATCTGCCGCCGGAGTTCGCTGATCCCCATATCCAACTCGTTGCGCCCAATGCCTCCTCCCCTGCCTGGCCCGGCCACGGTCATGGCGTATTCACCGAAATTGACCAGCCGGTATTCGTCTTTCTTACCCGCTGCATGGATGCTGCCGTTGTTAAGCACCAGGCAGATGTCCTGCTGATTGGGGGTACAGCCCACCTTTCCGGTAGCGGCAAAGATGGTCATGGGCCGTACCGGGTCACGGCCATCATGGATGATGACCCCTTTGAGGGTGTGGTTCTGCTCATCGTAATGGTCTGTGTAGAGGATGATGCCGGGGATCTCGTCCCAGAAAACCTTCTCACGGATCGTCGCGGCCACGTTCTGTTTCAGCATTTCGAAACTGATACGCTTGAAGGCGCTGTTGCCCCAAGGAACGCCAACGGTGCTGGCGGCAAGGGTCAGCAATACCGCTATCATGCCGCACAACAACACCGGCGGCATGATCTGCACCAGACTAAGGCCGCTGGATTTCATCACCGTGATCTCGTTATCGGCCGAGAGGCGCCCAAAAGCCAGCAGCACTGCCAGCAGGAAGGCCATGGGGATCGTGAATACCAGAAAGGAAGGCATCAGGTACAGGATCATCCGGCCGATATCCGCCATGGGCACGCCGCGGGATATGACCAGATCGGTCAGCTTGATCAGCCGCCCCATCAACAGGATCAGGGTGAATACGACGATACCGAGCAGGAATACCGAGGCAATCTCGCGGATTATGTAAAGACTCAGGATTCGCTTCATGATGGTTGATGATACATGAGCCGTGGACAGGTGTAAAGGGAGGCGGGAAGAAAAGCGATTGGGAGGGGAGAAGGGTGGCCAACCGGGACAATGCAAGCCATTGATTCATGTGTGAACGCCCTACGAACCAACACCGCCAATTTACTACTCATTACTGGGGATCGGGGAGGGTAAGCAGTTCCATCTTCGACAAAAGCTCCATAGCTTCCCTGTCGTCCTGACCACACATATCCTGGCTCGGCCGCAGGCTGGTGCAAACCGGAGGTCGTTCACGGAGGCCAAAGAGACCGCAACGGTTGTCAGGCGTTAGTTGCACGCAACGCATACCGGCCGGTTTGCCGTGCTCCATGCCGGGAATAGGCGATGAAATCGAAGGGGCGATACAGCAGGCGGCACACCCGACACGACACGTCATGATGAAAAGGTTTTTCATGATTGTGCTCGTGATAGAAAAAATGCCCGTCGGGGTCCCCGGCGGGCATTGGTCTTTTAAGGTTCAGTGCGGCATTAAGCTTTGGCAGACCAGAGACCGTGCAGATTACACAACTCCCGGGCCGTCAGGCTGGTGGCGGTGATATTGAACGTGGCGGTCGGCACGTCGCCCGGCTTGAGGGCTTGGCGGTAAACCTTGCCGTCGGCAACCAGTTCAATCCATTCGATGTAGTGTTTCTCCTCCATGGGATGCAGCACACTCCCTACCGTGACCTTGACGACACCATCGGCGATTTCGATAACCGGCACATGTTTTTCCTTGGCGGCATCGACCGTATTTTCCGTCAACTGTTTCATCTCCTCGCCACAGCAGACCAGGGGCGCTCCGCCACCGTGGACGATTTCGACGATATTACCACAATGTTCACATTTGTAGATTTCAAGAAGCTTCGGCATGATGATATTCCTCCTGTGTTGTTGTGTAGACCTGTTTCCAGGCAGTGGGTTACGCATAAGCGTCCAGAAAAAAATGGGGCCAGGGATAGCGATAAACAGGGCAGTGTTCAGGACTTCCGACCGGTGATGGGTTTCACAGTAGTGCCGAACCGCCTCGGCACCCCATTCTGACCAGATCATTCTTAGCTTCGGAATGCTGAACACCAAATACGACAATTTTTATCCTTTATACCGCACTTTAATTTTTTTGCAAGCCTGAAAATAAAAAAAGGGGGATGCGTTACCGCATCCCCCTTCTGCACGCAAGAAAAAAAGATCAGGACAACTGGCGACCACCATCGGCGGCCCACTTCTCAAGCATGGCGGTGGTTACGGACTTGGGACGCTCGATAGCGTAGCCCAGACCACGGTCCCAGGTAATGTTGGCCATGCAGCCCAAGGCGCGGCCGACACCGAACAGAACCGTGTAGAAGTCCCATTCCTTGACGCCGTAGTACCACTGGATAACACCGGACTGTGCATCGACGTTCGGCCAGGGATTCTTGGTCTTGCCGTGCTCGGTGAGGACGCCCGGAGCCGTTTCAAAGATCATGGCAACCAGTTTGAACAGGGGATCATCCTTGAGGCCCGGGGTGGCGAGACAGAACTCACGCTGAGCGGTATAACGCGGGTCGGTCTTGCGCAGAACGGCGTGACCGTAACCCGGGACAACCTGACCGGCGTTGAGGGTGTCCCAGAGGGCCTTAGTGACGTTTTCTTTAGTCGGCTCGGCCCCGTTGAGTTTTTTCTGGAACTCCATGATCCAGCCAAGAACCTCCTGGTTGGCCAGGCCGTGCAGCGGGCCGGCCAAGCCGTTCAGGCCGGCGGAATAGGCGTAGTAGGGGTCGGACAGGGCCGAATGCACCAAGTGGGTGGTGTGGGCCGAGACGTTCCCGGACTCATGGTCGGAGTGCAGGATGAAGTACATGCGGGCCACATCCTTGTACTGCTCGCTCTGCCCGATCATGTGGGCAAAGTTGGCGCCCATGTCCAGGGTCGGGTCGATGGCGATCTGCTTGTCACCCTTGTACTTCAGGTTGTAGATGAAAGCGGCAATGATGGGGATACGGGCCACGATGTCGCTGGCGTCTTCATAGACGGATTCCCAGGCAACCATCTTGTTGAATTTGCCGGAGTTGTAGAAAGCGGCAAACTTGGAGTCTTTCTGCAGTGCCATTATGCCGACCGAGAGCATGACCATGGGATGGCTGTCCCTGGGCAGGGCACGAATGGCGTCGAACACGTACTGGGGGACGCTCTGGCGCGTCTTCCACTCGGCCACCACTTCGGCGACCTGGGCGTCGGTCGGCACATCACCGGTCAAAAGGAAGTACCAGAAGGACTCAACAGTCGGATAGGCCGAACCGGCGGCCTTGGGCAGCGCCGCAAAGGTCTCGGGGATGGTCTTACCGCGGAAACGGATGCCTTCCTGAGGATCAAGATAGGAGATGTCGGTGACGAGGCTGCGAATGTCGCGGGCACCGCCGATGCATTGGTCGATGGTCACCTGATCGATGATCACCTTGCCGAATTCCTTGGTAAGCTTGGTGGTACGGGGGCGGTGTTCCTCAATCTTCTGTTTGAGCGTCTCTTTCAATGCCATGTTGGTACTCTCCTTTCGTTGTGAGGTTTTAGCTGAGATCAACAGTGAGCCAGGCTTCTTAGACACCATTAAGACCAACAAAAATCGGTCGTCTACTCAATAGGAAAATATTTTTTTAGGATACTGTATACAATCAGGAAGTGCCGTAGTTATACCAAAGCTTGGCCAAAATGCAACAAAAATTTTGTGGAGCGGCTAGCGGTGCAGAATAACCAGTTCTTCGCTTGAATAGGTCAATTGCTTGAGCCCCTCCTCGCTGATATAGAAGGTATTCTCGATACCGACAGCTCCCTCACCCGGAAAGACGACTTTGGGCTCAAAGGCAAAGGCCATTCCCACCTGGAGAACCATATCCTTGAACCCCCGTGCAATAAAGGGATATTCATCGATCTCGACCCCCAGGCCATGACCGATGAAGGAGACCTGAGAACCTTTGGCCCCCATGAAGCTGTCGGCATAACCCATCTCCACTGCCAGCGCCAGACAACGGTCATACACCTCCCCCCAAGGTGCGCCCACAACGGCGATCTGCTTCATCAGTTCCTGCACCCGCACCATGTCGTCATACCCCTTGCGCAACCGGTCGGACAGACCATCAAGGGCAAAGATGCGGGTCTGGTCAACCAGATAGCCGTCAATGCTCCCGGCAAAGTCGACAATGATCGGCTCGTTGCGGCCGATCGGCTTGTAGCTCGCCCCCTGTCCGAAACAGGGGCTGGGTCCCACGCCGCCGAAGGGAGTGTCCGTATAGGCCGGTACAGCGCTGTCCGTGCCGGAAAAGGTATGGCCAAAGAGCATTTCGCCATTAAAGGCCCGCATTCTGATCAAACCCAGGTGTCCGTTCAGGCGGGCCGTATGCTCAAGCTCTGCCGCCAACTCCACATCGCTCATCCCTTCCCGGATCACCTCCGCCGCCCGGCGGGTCACCTTATCGACCTGGTCCGCCGCATCCTTCATGAGGTGGATTTCGTAGTGGCTTTTGATCATGCGCACCAAACGGATCAGTGGCGTGGCATCACTGAATTGCGCATTGGGAAACACCTTGCGGTAGCGCTCGAACAGGCCGACCGGCAGCACGTCGAACTCCATGCCGATCCGCTTCGGTTCGGGATATCCGTACCCTGCCACCAACGGTTGGATATCCTTGGGCGAAGTGAAGGGCATCACCTCCCTAAGCCCCGACTCCATACGCGCCCTGGCCGCATCCCGGCGTACCAGGTACAGCGGCTGTCCATGCGCAGGTACATACAGACAGCCGCTCTGAACGGTGCCCGTAAAATAGAACAGGTCGGCATTCTGGACGATAATGATGGCATCCAATTCTTCGGCGGCCATATGATTTTGTAACATTTTACAACGGTATTCCAACTCGGTGGCAGGGGTCAGGCGCATGCATCCTCCGTAAAACGATTCATTTTAACTGCCTATCTAATTAATGTTTTTCACCATCGGTATTGTCAGTGGCGCCACGAATGGCGACGATGTCTTCATACCCGATGTACGTGTATATGATGCCACTGGTCCGCAGCCCCATCTCCAACTCTCCTGATGTTTTTCGCAACGGCCCGCACCTCCATGAAAGTTGGAATTTTACCTACGAACAGGAAATGTGCAAGCAGACATACTCTCGTGTACGACTGTTCCAAAGCAGGTTCCGACAAATCCAGAGAATGGTCAACCGGATATTCCGTATTAATAAATTATTTTTTTTCAATACAAAAACTATTTTCTTGACTTGTGTCATTTTTTCAATGAAATTGTCACAAAAAGGGACTAAGCGAATCTTCTAAATCTTATTTCTGGTTTCCGATATCGGTATTGAGGTGCAAACCTCAAATAACCACACAAAGGGGAGGATCAGGCTAATGAGAAGAGCATTGCTTGGAGCGGCGGGGATTGCGGCATCGATAATGATGCTGGGGATGGCGACCATAGCCGGGGCGGCGGACGACTACCAGAAGTTCGGCGTACGTTTCAGGGCGATCTACGTCATGCCGGATGAGACGTTCGACAGCGAACTGAGCGCAGCAAAAGCCAAGGTGGGCGACGACATCATGCCTGAACTCGACCTGGAATACTTCTTCCTGAAGAATGTGTCCACGGAGCTGATAGCCGGCGTCACCAGGAACGACATCAAGATCAATGGCCAATTCCAAGGGTCCACATGGCTGCTTCCTCCCACCCTGACCGTAAAATACCACCCACTGGCCGGCGATCTGGTTAGCCCCTACATCGGCGTTGGTTTGAACGTCACCTTTCCCTTCAATTCCCGGCTGAACAACGATCAAAGTTTCAGCATCGACAACAGCGTCGGCTGGGCCGCCCAGGCTGGCGTCGACATCAAAATCAAGGACAACCTCTACTTCAACTTCGACTACAAGTACATCAACGCCGACACCAAGGTCAAGATCGCCGGCACCAAGTACGACCTCGACATCAATCCACACCTCTTCGGCATCGGCGTCGGCTACCGTTTCTAAGCGCTGGCCAAATCTGCTGACCATGGGAAAAGGCAGGGAACTTATGTCCCCTGCCTTTTCTCATTCCTGCCTATACTCACCGAATAGCGATTCAGCTCACGACCCGTTTTTTTCTTGTCCACTCTCAGGTTCCACCGCCCCCGCCTCCGCCCGGCGCTGGCGCTCCAGTTTTCGCCGGCGTTTGCCTCCCAGGAACAGCTCTTCGATAACAATGGCAATGAAGCAGATCACGAAAAGCAAAAAAACAACGGCGATAAGTTTTTGTAGAATCATGTTCCCTAACCTTGGTGTCCCGAAATCATATACTCATCAGAAGATGACAGGCCGCTCAGCACGCCCCCACTTCAAGAACTACGCCGTCTCGCTGGCATCCTCCAATTGCAACTCTTTAATGGCCATCTCCCGAAGTTTGAATTTCTGGATCTTGCCCGAGGCGGTCATGGGATAGCCGTCAACAAACTTAACATACTTGGGAATCTTGTAGTTGGCGATTTTGCCCTTGCAGAATTCCCGCACCTCAGCCTCGGTCATCTCCATCCCTTTTTTGAGGATAATGGCCGCCATGACCTGTTCGCCGTATTTGCGGTCCGGCACACCGTAGATCTGGACATCGGAAACCTTGGGATGGGTATAGAGGAACTCCTCGATCTCTCGAGGGTATATGTTCTCCCCACCCCTGATGATCATCTGTTTGATCCGGCCCGTGATCTTGCAGTAACCGTTCTCATCCATGATAGCCAGATCGCCGGTGTGCAGCCAGCCGTCGGAGTCGATCACCTTGGCGGTTTCCTCCGGCATTTTGTAGTAGCCTCTCATGACCATATACCCGCGCCCGCAAAGCTCTCCCTGCTTTCCGGGAGGCAGGGTGGCGCCGGTTTCGATGTCGATGATCTTGACTTCGGCACCCGGCAAAGCCCGGCCAACGGTAGCCACCCGCAGTTCGATCGGGTCGTCGGTGCGGGTCTGGGTAATGCCGGGGGAGGATTCGGTCTGGCCGTAGACGCTGGTGATCTCGGTCAGGTTCATATCCTTCACCGCACGCTTCATCACCTCGATAGGGCAAACCGAACCGGCCATAATGCCGGTTCGCAGGCTGCTCAGATCAAACTTTGAGAATTCCGGGTGTTCCAGTTCCGCGATGAACATGGTCGGCACGCCATGGAGCGCCGTGCACTTCTCCTGTTCAACGGTCTGCAGCACCTTGAGCGGGTCGAAGATTTCCACCGGCACCATGGTAGATCCATGGGTAACGCAGGCCATGACCCCCAGTACGCAGCCGAAACAATGGAAAAAGGGCACCGTGATGCAGAGACGGTCTTTTTCGGTAAATTTCATGCACTCGCCGATATTAAACCCATTGTTGACGAGATTGAAGTGGGTCAGCATGACCCCCTTGGGAAAACCTGTCGTACCGGAAGTATACTGCATATTGATCACTTCATGGCAGTCGAGCGTTGCTTCGACGGCATTCAGTTCCGCGTCGGATATCCGTTTCCCGGCCGCAACCATCGCCTCGAAAGTGAACATACCCGCAGGGGATTCATCGCCGATAAAGACGACATTCTTGAGATAGGGCAGCTTCGGACACGACAGCTTGCCCGGCTCCGTAACCGGAAGTTCCGGCGCGACATCGTACAGAGTCTGCACATAGTCCGTATCCTTGAAGGACTTGACCATGAAGAGTGTGGTGGAGTCGGACTGATTGAGGATATAGTCGAGTTCGGCCGATTTGTAGGCCGTATTGACTGTTACCAGCACAGCGCCGATCTTGGCCGTGGCGAATTGGAGCATGACCCACTCGGGAACGTTGTAGGCCCAGATGGCAACATTGTCCCCCTTTTTGACCCCCAAGGCGAGCAAACCCTTGGCTACCTGGCGGCATACCTCGTTAAATTCCCTATAGCTGTAACGCAGACCTCGTTGAGGATGGACCAGGGCGTCATTTTCAGGGAAACGCCGCGCCATATCATCAAGGAGCCCACCTACCGTCAGAGTGATTTGTTGTGACATCACCGCCTCCACATATATAAACTAAAATTTGCTCACGCAAAAAACATATGCAATTTAACATATTGATTTTAAAGAGTTGTTTTAATAACACAGCCGTGCATGTGCGTCAAGATGCAAAAGTGCAGGAATCCGTGGGATTTTCGGGTTGCAGGGTAAAGTAAAACGTGGCGCCTTTCTGCGGTTCGCCCTCGGCCCAGATCTTACCGCCGTGACGGTTGACGATGCGCTGTACTGTCGCGAGACCGATGCCGCTTCCCGCAAACTGGGAGGGGTCATGCAAGCGGGTAAACACCCGAAAAAGCCTGTCCGCATCCTTCATATCGAAACCGGCCCCCGTGTCGCTGATGTAGAAAACCGGGGCAGAACCATCATTCAAGACGCCGAACTCAATCCGGGGGGAAGTACTGTAGGCCGTGTACTTCCAGGCATTGTTGAACAGGTTGGTCAGCAGTATCCTCAATAGTCGCAAGTCACCTACTGCCGTCACATCTGGGGCGATGACCACCTCGGCCCGCCGTTGCGGTTCCATTGCCCCGCATTCGGCCGCAAGACTCGCTACAATACCACTGAGATCGACCTGTTGCGGCTGGAATTCACTCCGTGCGAGCTGGGCCAACCTGAGCATGGCGTCTATCATTTCATTCAACCAGCAACTGGATTCGTAGATCCGGGTTACGTACGACCGCACCTGAGGATCGAGCGTCGATTCATCCTCCAGTATCAGTTGGCTGTACCCGGAAATACGGGTAAGCGGGCCGCGCAAATCATGGGACACCGAATAATTGAAAGCTTCCAATTCACTGTTGGCTGCTTCCAGGCCGTTGGCCTGACGGGCAAGCTCGGTATTCAATTGGCGGATCTGTTCCATGTGCATATGATCGGTTTCTTCCGCCAGTTTTCGGGAAGTGATATCACGGTCGAACCCAAGTACGTAATTTTTGCCATTCAGCCTAACGGGACCGGCATGCACCTCGAGAGGAAAGCGTGCCCCATCTTTCCTGAAATGCCACGATTCGAAGGTTATCCACTGACCGTTAAAGATACGTCCCATCCAATCGGGCGCAGTTTCATTTGATTCCGGGGTATTAAGATCATTAATGCTCATACCACACAGTTCTTCAACGGTATAACCGTGCTGGTTGGCTGCTGCCTTGTTTGCCGCGATGATCCTGCCTGCCTCATTCCCTTCCGTGCCGATCAGCAGAATGCTGTCCGGCGCACGTTCAAACAGGATGCGATACTGTTCTTCACGTTCCCGCAAGGCGTCCTCAGCATGTTCCAGAGATTCCAGCATGCCATTGATGGTCAGAGCCAGATCGTCAAGTTCGTCGTTACGCTCCGTAACCCTCAGTCGGGAGGAGATGTCGCGGTCGTTGCTGATCTGTCTAACGATGGCACTGAGTTTCCCCAAACGTTTGAGGACCGTGCCCCGGACAAAAAACAACATAACACAGCAAAAGACGAAGCCAGCAATACACAGGGCGGCCAAGATATAGGTAATGCTCGCTTTTCCCTGCTGGTACAACAGACGTCTCTCGGTCAGCTTCACCAGGAAGAGCGGTTGCCCATTGATATCGTTCACAAGGGCATAACCGGCTATGAGTGAATCGTCAAGCGGGGCGGCATAAAATGGGCTTCCATTACTGAGTAGAGAAAGCGCCTCCCTGAAATCGGCAGGCAACGCCTTGTCCCGGACCTGTCGGAGATCAAGGGTAAATTCGCTTATGTCGGACAACTTAAAAACTTCTTCCCTGTCCATATTTCTGCCGACCAGCAGAATACCGCCGGAACAGGGCCTGGCGACTATCAGGTGCAAACGCGCGTCGCTACGGATTGCTCCGCTCAGATACCCCTTCTTGTTCTGGATGGCAAAAAGCGCTGTTTTTTCGAGACATTGTTCCAATACACCATCAAGATCGGCTGGGCTGCGAAAATGATAATCCGCCGACTTGGTCGAGAGTAGTTTGCCGGCGGCATTAAACAGGGCGACAAAATCCACTCGATGATTGACGAGCGAGTCGATATCCAGTGCGCCGACCTCGCCAGGGCCGCCACTCTGTACCAGAGTAACATAGTCCCTGGCGGAGGAATCCATGTCGCCAAGGGCTTCCCGCATCTCGTACTTGACCTTGGCGATGCTCTCGCTCAGCAGCTTGTTTTCGAGCTTGTTAAAACTGTTAAGCAGAATGAAGTCGGAGGTTATGGCCAGAATAAAGACCAGTCCGATAAAGGTACTAACAATGACGAGAATTGTCTTGCGGGAAATATTCATTGCAATCCATGTATATACCGATAGTCATGATACACATTTGTGTAACAAAACGACTCAAACACAGGAAGAGTAAAAACTTACCTTGGCAACAACGGAAAATCGTCGCACCACCGTCACAAGGATGCGGCCTACAAATCCCTCGCTATTTCAATGGGTAATAATACTCATGGTCTCCTCTCGGCCGCAACAGTTTTTTCAGGCACAATGGTTGCTTAAGCAAATAGTTTGCTATCAGCTCATGAACTCCCGGCATGCCGATGACAACAACCGCGCGGCTTGCCCGACGCGGTACCCCCGGTCGGCGCCGGAGGAGGTAGAACGTGCTTTATAAATCCGTCAATGAATCGTTCAATGAATTTATCATCGAACGCAGCGACCTCAAATGCATCCGTTGTAAGGTGTGCGTCCGTCAGTGCGCTTATGAGGTCCACAACTACGTGGAAGCCGATGACCGCCTGGCTGAAGATAATACCCTCTGTATCGGCTGCCGCCGCTGTTCGGCGCTTTGCCCCACCGGCGCCATTACCATCCGCCAGAATCAGGAGGCATTCAAAAAGAACGAATCCTGGTCCACATCCCATATCCGCAATCTTTATGCCCAGGCCGATACCGGCGGCATCCTGCTCGCGGCCATGGGCAATCCGGCCAAGTACCCGATCTACTGGGACCACCTGCTTCTGGACGCATCACAGGTGACCAACCCATCCATCGACCCGCTGCGCGAGCCGATGGAACTACGTACTTATCTTGGCAAGAAGCCGGACCATATCGAAGTCGTTCATAACAAGAAAACCGGAAAACCTGAGCTGAAAACAAAATTGACGCCGCAACTCACCCTGGAATACCCCTTTATCTTCTCTGCCATGAGCTACGGCGCCCTGAACCTGAATGCCCATCGCGCCATGGCCGCCGCTGCCCAGGAGTTGGGCACGATCTACAATACCGGAGAGGGGGGGCTACACAAGGACCTCTATAAGTACGGGAAAAACGTCATCGTCCAGGTTGCTTCGGGCCGTTTCGGCGTCAGCGAACAGTATCTGAATGCAGGGGTCGGCATTGAAATCAAGATAGGTCAGGGTGCCAAACCGGGGATCGGCGGCCACCTCCCGGGTGAAAAGGTCGATGACCAGATATCCGAGACCCGCATGATTCCCATGGGTTCCGACGCCATCTCGCCGGCGCCTCACCACGACATCTATTCCATCGAGGACCTGCGCCAGTTGATCTATGCCTTGAAAGAGGCCACTAACTACACCAAGCCGGTGTCGGTCAAGATCGCCGCGGTTCACCACATAGCCGCTATCGCCTCGGGCGTGGCCCGGGCCGGAGCCGATATCATCACCATCGACGGATTCCGCGGCGGCACGGGCGCCGCGCCCCAGGTCATCCGCGACAACGTCGGCATCCCCATGGAACTGGCCCTGGCGGCGGTTGACTCCCGGCTGCGTGACGAAGGCATCCGCAACCAGGTATCCATCGTGGTCGGCGGCGGCGTACGTAACTCCGGCGATGCCATCAAGGCCATTGCCCTGGGCGCCGATGCCATCAACCTGGGCACTTCGACCCTGCTGGCCCTGGGATGCACCCTCTGCCAGCGGTGCTATACCGGTAAGTGCCCATGGGGCATCACCACCAACAACCCCTACCTGGCCAAACGTCTCAACCCGGAGATCGGCGCTGAGAAGTTAGTCAACCTGATCCATGCCTGGGGCCACGAAATGAAAGAGATTCTGGGCGGTATGGGCCTGAATGCCCTGGAATCTCTACGCGGCAACCGTTACAAACTGCGCGCCGTCGGGTTGACTGAGAAAGACATGTACTTGCTCGGCGTCATGCCGGCCGGAGAATAGACCATGAAACGAATCTACACCATTGAAGACGCCTGTATCGGCTGCCACCTGTGCGAGGTGGGCTGTATCACCGAGCACTCGCTCTCGAAAGACCCGGTCAAAGCCTTTCTGCATGAGCCGGAGCGCCCCATTTCCCGCTGCACGGTGGAGGAGTTGCACGGCGGGATCATATCCCTTTCGACCACCTGTCGGCACTGCGACGAGCCGGACTGTCTGCGAGCCTGCATTTCCGGCGCCATACAGAAGAATGCCGAAGGGATTGTACGTATTGACACCGAACAATGCGTGGGATGCTGGTCATGCGTGATGGCCTGCCCCTACGGGGCCATCCAGCGCAACCTCAAAAAGAAGAAGGCCAACAAATGCGACCTCTGCCCGGACAGGCAGTCGCCGGCGTGCGTTGACGCCTGCCCCAACCGGGCACTCGTGTACAGGGAGGGGAGCCAGAAATGAACTACGTGATCGTCGGCAATTCCGTGGCCGCCGTGGGCGCCATCCGCGCCATCCGCGAGCGGGACCAGCAGGGCAATATCACCGTCATATCTCGGGAGAGGCATAACGTCTATGGTCGGCCTCTAATCTCCTACCTCCTGGGCGGCCTGATCAACGAGAAGCGTATGGCCTATCTGCCGAACGAATTCTACCTCCAGAACCGCATCAACCTGCTGCTGGAGTCCGAAGTAGTGGCGGTGGACACTGCGGCCAAAAAAATCAAACTGGCCGCCGGCGACGCCATCCCCTACGACAAGCTTCTGCTGGCCACCGGCGGCGACCCGTTCATCCCGCCCATTGAAGGAATGTCCGACAAGGATCGCATCTTCACTTTCACCACCTGGGAAGATGCCGCCAAACTGAAAGGTATCGCTCCTGACATCAGCCGGGCCGTGGTGATCGGCGGCGGCCTGATCGGCCTCAAAGCGGCCGAGGGCCTGAACCTGCTGGACAAGCCGGTGTCCGTCGTAGAACTGGCCGACCGCGTGCTTTCGTCGGCCTTTGACCGGCCGGCCGGCAAGATTGTCGCTCGCAAAATGAAAGCCAACGGCATCGACGTCATCACCGAAGACACCATCGTCCGCATCGAAGGGGACGGGGCCGATATCAGCGGCGTAACCCTCAAATCAGGGGACTTCATCCCCTGTGACACCGTTGTCGTGGCCATCGGCGTACGCCCGGCGGCGGCCTTTCTCAAGGGGAGCGACATCGAGGTCAACCGTGGCATCGTGGTGGATGCGACGATGCAGACCTCCAAAAAGGACGTCTACGCCGCCGGTGACGTGACCGAAGCGGCCGACTTTTTCAGCGGACAGAAAAATCCCATGCCAATCTGGCCCGACGCCTACATCCAGGGAGACATTGCCGGTGCCGCCATGGCCGGCGAAAAGAAGGAATACGTGGGCGGCCTGGCCATGAACTCCATCGAGTTTTTCAAGGTTTCCACCATCTCCATGGGGGTTACCAACCCCAAGGAACCGACCGAATACGAAATCCACACCTATCAGGACATCCAGAACTACCAGTATCGCAAGGTTGTATTGCAAAATAACCGCCTAGTGGGCGCGGTGCTGGTAGGAAACGTTGACCGTGCCGGCATCTTCTCTGGATTGATCCGGGAAAAGATCGATGTAACCCCCTTCCGGGAGAGCTTGCTCACGCCTGACTTCGGGTTCCTCAACCTCTCCAGGGATATCAGGGACAGGCTTTTTGCACCGCAGGGAAAAGTGACCGACAACGGCCACACCGAGCGGGCCGCGGGACACTGAACCTGCGGAGCGGCATTCCCGGCGAATGTTCCGGAGACCGGGCAAATACGGAATTTGCCCCAACATGAGGACAATCTATGAAACTACAACCGACCCACATCTTTCAGAAAGACATCTCCAACTGCGGACTGACCGGCTTCATCTCCAAAAAGGGGACACGGGTAGAAGGCGCAGTGATCATCAAATCCATCTCGCTCATGCATGACCGGGGCAACGGACTGGGGGGAGGTTTTGGCGCCTACGGGATCTACCCGGAGTTCAAGGACTTCTATGCCTTCCACCTCATGTACGAGAATGCCATGGCCCTGCAACTGACCGAGGAATATCTTGAGGCGAACTTCCACATTGAACAGCAGGAGGATATTCCGACCCGTCGCACCAAGGCCATCGCCAACCCGCCGGTTTTCAAGCGCTATTTCGCCACTCCACTGGAAACCGATGAATATCGGGAAGCGGTGGAATACCAGGGCTTGACCGACTCAGACATGATCGTCCGCCACGTCATGGCCATTAATCATGAGATAGACGGGGCCTTTGTGGTTTCCTCCGGCAAGAATATGGGTGCCTTCAAGGGGGTCGGTTTCCCCGAGGAGATCGCCGAGTTCTTCCGCCTTGAGGAATACAGCGGCCATATCTGGACCGCCCACAACCGTTTCCCTACCAACACCCCCGGCTGGTGGGGCGGCGCACACCCCTTCACCCTGTTGGACTGGTCCATCGTCCACAATGGGGAGATTTCCTCCTACGGCATCAACAAGCGTTATCTGGAGATGTACGGCTACCTGTGCACCATGCTGACCGATACCGAGGTTGTGGCCTATATGCTTGACCTGCTGATCCGCAAGCACGGACTGTCGCCCGAACTGGCCTGCACCGCCCTAGCGCCGCCCTTCTGGTCGCTGATTGATCAACTTCCCCAGAACGAGCGGGATCTTTACACCGCTATCCGCCAAGTCTACGGCAGTGCTCTGTTGAACGGGCCGTTCGCCATCCTGTTCGCCAGCAACAAGGGCCTGATCGGGCTGAACGACCGGGTCAAGCTGCGGCCACTGGTCTGCGCAGAAAAGGACGACTTCGTCTACATGGCTTCCGAGGAATCTGCCATCCGCGAGATATGCCCTGCTCCGTCCCGCATCTGGTCGCCGCGCGGTGGGGAGCCGGTCATCGCCATGGTGGAAGGAACCGCTTAAGCATCTATCACACTGAGAGTTTGTGGAGCTTTATATGAAAATAGACGCACAGGGTATCTACTACCGCGACCTTAACAACACCATACGTGAAGCGGTACAGGCCGGTACGGACAGGATCGAGTTGGACAACGTCAATGGCCAGTATTTCATCGGCGACGGGATCAATAAACCTGTGACCATTACCATCAACGGCGTCCCCGGCAATGACTTGGCAGCATTCATGAATGGCGCAACTATTATTGTGAATGAAAATGCCCAGGATAATATCGGCAACACCATGAACGCAGGCAAGGTCATCGTCCACGGCCATGCCGGCGACGTCTTAGGCTACGGTATGCGCGGCGGCAGGATTCACATCAGAAAAGACGTGGGCTACCGGGTCGGTATCCACATGAAGTCCTACAAGGAAAACAAGCCGGTCCTGATCGCCGGTGGTAAGGCGGGTGACTTCTTCGGCGAATACATGGCTGGCGGTGTGCTGATTCTCCTGGGCATGTTTACCGACGATCCGGCCAAGGACAAACACGGCTACCTGTTCGGTACCGGCATGCACGGGGGAGTGATCTACGTACGCGGGGGCGTGGATGAATCCCGCCTTGCCAAGGAGGTAGGTGTTTTCGAACTCAATGACAATGATCGTGCGGAGTTGGAAGGGCATGTCAAGGAATTCTGCCGGGATTTCAAGCTCGATGCGAAAGATGTACTGAAAGAACACTTCGTCAAGGTGCTGCCCCGCAGCAAGCGGCCATACGGCAATATGTACTGCCCGATGCCCAAGTAATTCACATCACACACAGATGCACTTCATAGAAAAACCCCGCCTGGCATCACACCGGCGGGGTTTTTCTATTCTATTGTCATTAGTTGAGGGAAAGGCCGTCAGGCCGCAATCAGTCGCCGGTAATCGTTCGTATGGACCGATCCAGCCCATCCATGAGGAAATCAAGCTCGTCCGGGCTGACGACAAGGGGAGGGAAAACCACCACCGTATTCCCCAACGGACGTGAAAAGATGCCATGTCTACGAGCCTCTTGGCAGACCCTGACGCCGATCTTCTGCTCCCACGGATACGCACGGCGACTCTCCCTGTCGTCCACCAGTTCGATCCCCGCCGCCATGCCGCACTGACGTACGTTGCCCACATGCGGGAGTGCCATCATACTCTCCAGGCGCCCCCCCAACAGGGCAATCTTTGGCTGCAGATTTTCCAGAAGATGGTCGCTCTCGAACAACTCCAGGCTTCTCAAGGCAACGGCACACGCCAGAGGGTTGCCGGTGAAGGTATGGCCATGAAAAAAGGTCTTGAGTTCTGCGTACTCCCCAAGAAAGGCCCCATAGACCCGCTCGTTCGTCAAGGTTGCGGCTATGGGCAGATAACCTGCGGCAATCCCCTTGGAGACAGCCATGATGTCCGGGACCACATCCTCGTTTTCGCAGGCAAACATCCGGCCGGTGCGCCCGAAACCGGTAGCCACCTCGTCGGTAACCATCAACAGGTCGTAATAGTCGCACAACTCCCTGACCCGTTTCAAAAAACCGTGCGGCTGCACGATCATCCCCCCCGCCCCCTGAATAAGCGGTTCGATCACCAGGCCTGCACAGGTGGCGGCATGCTCCGCCATCAAGGCTTCCAGGACATCGAGACATTTCATGCCGCATGCAGCCTGGTCGGAACAGCCCAGTTCGCAACGGTAACAATAAGGAGCCGGCGCCTGTACAGTCTCGAACATCAAAGGGCGGAAGGTGGTGTGATAGATGTCAATGCCACCTACGCTGACAGCCCCCAACGTGTCACCGTGATAGCCGTTTTTGAAGGTGATGAAACGGCTGCGCTCCGGCCGGCCCAGGTGCACCTGGAACTGGTACGCCATCTTGACCGCCACCTCCATGGCCGTGGAGCCGTTATCTGAGTAAAACACCCGATCAAGCCCGGACGGTGCAATCTCCGCCAACTTGTGAGCCAGTATCACGCTTTGCTCACTGGCAAGCCCCAAAAGCGTTGAATGTTCCAGACGGTCTACCTGGAGCTTCAGTGCCTCGTTCAATTCCTTGCGGCAATGGCCATGTACATTGGTCCACATGGCAGCCACACCGTCCAGATAACGTTTACCGTCGCTGTCGATCAGCCAGCATCCCTCGCCGCGAGTAATGACAATCGGCTCCTCGCGCTCCCAATCCTGCATCTGTGTAAACGGGTGCCACACATGGCGTTTGTCCCACGCCCTCAGTTGCTCGCTTGTATAGGTGTTCATGCCGCTTTGTCCCTTCTATATGCACACTGCCGTGTTCAAACGACGTGCAATGGATCTCTTGGTCGGCGATATACTCCGTGGCTTGCAGCGCCTTCTCATCACCGGCTCATACCCCCAATTCCCTCAGCACAACGGCCGTTTCCGGCTGACGATCCAACCAACGGGCTAACTGCTCCACTGCCGCCATCTGGTCGGGAGCGTCCTCATGGGGCCAGACGCCGAGCACCGGTGCCCCGCACAGGGAGCCGATGTAATGGGGCGCGCTTTGTTCAGCCAAGTCCGGCTCATTAGGGAAGCTATTGATGATGACCCCGGATACGGGAATCCCCATCTGCTGGGCGGCAAAGCAGGTCAGCACGGTATGGTTGATAGTGCCCAGGTTCGGGCGCGCCACCACCAGCAACGGCAGATCGAGCTCCCGAGCCAGATCGGCCATGAGAAACCCGCCGACCACCGGCACCATCAGCCCACCCGCCCCCTCAACGAGCACAAAGTCGTACGCCTCTGCCAGCCGGTCGAATGACTCCCGGATCCGGGCGAACTCGATCCTGACGCCGTCGATCTTGGCCGCCTCGGCAGGGGCCAGCGGCTCCCGGAGCAGGTAAGGGGTGACATCTCCGCTGCACGGAATGCCGGCGGCCCGGCTCGCGAGGAGCGCGTCGTCGGAGACCAACTCCCCGTCCACCTCGCTGCAGCCGCTGGTCACCGGCTTCATGACGCCGACGCTGATGCCCCTCATCCGCAGGAGCCTTGCCAGGACAGCGGTTACAACAGTTTTGCCCACGCCAGTGTCGGTGCCGGTTATAAATATGCCTTTACCCATTGCAATCCTCTAAAATGGTTGTTGATAAACCCAGGTCGTTCAAAAATAGCCAGATCATCGCACCCGCAGAAGGTCCTGAGGAGGCGTAGCAGCGCTACGCCGCACGAAAGGACCTTCGAGGACGGCGGCGAGATGGCTGTTTTTCAACGACCTGCTTGCATCAGGAGCACCCGCAGGGGGCTATTGTCAGGCCGAGGTCAGCCACCATCTGGCGGTCAAAGACGGGGTTGCGTCCGGTCTTTGTCAAATAATTGCCGGTCATCATCCCGCTGGCGCCGGCCATGAAAATCCAGGACTGCAACTCACGCAGGTTTTTCTCACGACCACCACAGACTGTTATCTTCCGGTCAGGCAGGAGAAAACGGTATACGGCGATGGTCCTGAGGCACTCCAGCGGCGTCAGAAAATCTGCGTGCTCAAGACGGGTCCCTTCAACCGGGTCGAGGAAATTGATCGGAATTGAATCCGCCCCCAGTTCACGTAACGTCAGAGCCATCTCGATACGCTGGGCAAAACTCTCACCGAGACCGAAAATTCCGCCGCAGCAAACCTTCAGGCCGGCACGTTTGACGGCCTGGATCGTTTCTACATCCTGATCGTAATCGTGGGTGCTGCAAATGTTCGGAAAAAAACTGCGCGCAGTTTCCAGGTTATGATGGTAGGTGACCATGCCCGCATCCCTGAGGAGGCAGGCAGTTTCATAATCGATAATACCCAGTGAGCATGAAGGCGCGATACCAGCCTCCTCGCGAATACGTTTCAGGGTACGACAGATTCGGTCCAACTCGTCCCTATTTCCGATCCCCGTTCCGCTGGTGATGATGCCGTAACAGGAGGCACCGTGCTGCTCGGCACTTTTTGCGCAACTCACCATCTGCTCCTCATCAATAAGCGGATAAGCCGCCGCCTGGGTCGAATGGTGCGCGGACTGGGCGCAAAATGCGCAATCCTCGGGACAGGTGCCTGATTTGGCGTTGATGATCGAGCAGAGCGTCACCGCCTTGCCGACAAAATGTTCGCGGATGCGGCCCGCTTCGGCCAGCAGTTCGTAGAACTCCGCCCCTTCAACATCCCCAAGGCGCAAGGCGTCATCATAATCAACCGAGTGACCAGCCATTACAAAGTCAGCTAATTTTCGTATAGTCTCTTTCATTACCCCTCCACCTTTTCTGCAATATCACGACGTCTTCGCATTGTCAACCGTAACAACGACACAGGTTTACCACCCGTTCCTGCAAACAGCAACATATATTGCATATGCAACATTGTTTTCATATCTCAAACAGCCATTATCTGGGCGTTTCCTTGTCATGCATCTTTAAACATGCTGCAACTATAGTTGCATAGAGGGCTCGTGCCATCAAAGAACCACAGCTAAAAAAACTTTTAAATTAAGGCAGTTATAGCATATCACTGATTCGGTATACATAGTGCAACAACAATGAATTAATTAGTAACAATCTTCCAGATGGATAAATAGACACATCGTGGTAACGTTTACAAATATCAATGGCGTGATATTCTTTCACATCATCCACAATTATTTAATATTATTATAATTAACGATTTATTATTGACCTGCACGGTAAAGATACATAGGATAATTGTACTGTTTTGCAGAATGTTGCATGTACTATCTGGAAAATTGTCACCCTCGAAAACGGCCGATTCAAGACAAGGCGCTTAGATTCAGGACAATGTCGTTTGTCATAAAAAATGGTAACAAATTGCCTGCCCCACACTAATTAACCTACGTTGCAACTACGGGAGAAGGAAATAAATGAACATGAAGATGCATATAGCGGCTGGTTTGGTTCTCCTTTTTACCAGCGCGGCATGTGCCGGTGACATACCAAAAACCGAGGAGCAGAAGACGCTTTATGCTCTCGGCCTGATGGTATCCCGCTCGCTTTCCGTTTTTAACCTCACCCCGACGGAACTCGAAGTGGTTAAACAAGGACTCACCGACGCCGTAAGCGGCAAGACCCCGAAAGTCGATCTCGGTGTCTACAACGCCAAAGTGCAGGAGTTGGCTCGGACACGCCGTAAGCTCCAAGGAGAAAACCAGGTGGCGGCAAACAGGGATTTTCTCGACAAGGCGGCCAAGGAACAGGGTGCGGTCAAAAGCGATTCAGGTTTGGTGTACCTCTCACTGAAAGAGGGAACCGGTATCACTCCGGGCCCGACCGATACGGTTAAGGTCAACTATCGTGGGACTCTGCCTGATGGTAAAGAATTCGACAGCTCGTACAAACGCGGCAAGCCAACCGAACTCCGCCTGGACGGTGTCATCAAGTGCTGGACCGAGGGGTTGCAGAAGATGAAGGTTGGCGGTAAAGCAAAGTTCGTATGCCCCGCAGCCATCGCCTATGGTGATGCCGGAGCGGGTGACCTGATCCTGCCGGGAGCTACCCTGGTTTTCGAGGTGGAACTGCTCGATGTGAAAAAGTAGGTTACGGGCGCAAGCATGATGCGAACACATTTGATATTGACCATTGCTTTGACGCTGCTGACATGCTCGGCGCTCCACGCCTCCGATAAGTGTGTGGTCATCGAGTATCCTGATCACGTAGAGGCTGGCTGTACGGGAAATTCTGTAACTGCCCCGGTATCGCCGGATGCTTCTGCAACTCGCGTTGCGGCTCCAACAGTCGAAACTGCTCCGCAAGAATCGACCGTCGCCATCTCTGCCGCGCCTGCTGCCCGGAACGAATTCATGGGGCCGGACTCCCAGAGCCCCCCCTTGCCACAGGCGCCCGGTAGCCACCAGCAGCGTCGCCTGGCGGTAGACACGATGGAGAACGCTAAGGCGGCGCGTCTCCTGAAGATTATGAACAGTAGGCAATGACGAAGCTATTTAATATAGAGAAAGTGAGTCCCCATGCAGCGTGTAACGTTCATACCCCTGTATCTGCTGGCCCTGACGGGAATATGTCTTATTGCTACCCCGTCCCGTGGGGAAGACAAACAACCCTTTAAGTCCTCCAACGATAAAATCCAGTACGCTATAGGGGTTGAGGTTGCCAGAAATTTCAAAAACCAGGGAATGATATTGGACCTGGATATGGTTATTAAAGGCATGCGGGATGGATTGTCCGGCGGGCAGCTTCTTGTTTCCGAAAAAGAACTGCGTGGCATCCTGATCTCTGTTCAGAGCGACATACGGCGAAAACAGTCGCTGTCAAAAAGGGAGGCTGCCGGTGACAAAAGACCATAGAGGCACGACCTACGGTCGAGACTATTCAATATTCGAGAAAACGTGTAGCGAATGACTTTTCACCAGGCAAAGAGAGGGGCATTATGAAAAGAGAACCGATCTGGATGTTGATGCGATTTATGCTGGCAATAATTGCCGTTTTCCTCTGCGGCCCTCCGTTGGTCCAGGCAGGTCCGGGGGGCGGCACCTACTACGCCAACAGCCCTGCCGGAGGCGTCACGGGCACGGCGCTCCGAAAGTTTGTCGACAGACTTCCGGGTTTGGGTCTCCCCAATTGTACCATGAGCAGCCCGCCGGGCACAGGAACCTGCAACGAGAACAACCTGGGGAACTTCATCCCGATTGCCAACAAGGTCACCAGCCCCGCATTCCCGGCAACGGTCGCAACCGATGGCGTGACCCAGATACCCGCTTCCGACTATTATGAAATCGGTTTGGTGGAGTATTCCGAAAAGATGCACTCCGACCTGCCGAAAAAAACCCGGTTGCGCGGCTATCGCGATCTCAACCCAAGTTTTGCCAACATGTCGACCCAGTACCTGGGACCTCTGATCATCGCCAAAAGGGATGTACCGGTCCGTATCAGGTTCCGGAATATGCTGCCCACGGGTAATGCCGGCAAGCTCTTCATCCCGACCGATCTCAGCCTTATGGGCGCCGGACGGGGGCCTGCGGTAACCACCTCCGCAATTCCCAGTACGATCGGCGCCGCCGTTCCCGCGTTTACCAACTACAGCGGCTACTACACGCAGAACCGCTCCTCGGTTCATCTCCATGGCGGCAACACCCCCTGGATCAGCGACGGCACCCCTCACCAATGGACGGTGCCGGTCAACGAGATATCCACCCCCTACCAGAAGGGCGCCTCTGCCAGGGATGTGCCCGACATGGTGCCGACAAACCCCGGGGAATTGACCTTCTACTGGACCAACCAGCAGAGCGGGCGCATGATGTTCTACCACGACCACGCTCTCGGGATAACCCGCCTGAACGTCTATGCCGGTGAGGCTGCGGGCTACCTGATAACCGACTCGGTCGAGGAGTCGCTGATCGACAACGGGACGTTTCCGAACATCTGCCCCGGCGGCGGGACGGCGGTCTGTGAATACCGCTACGGGATTCCCCTGATCATCCAGGACAAGAGCTTTGTTCCCCAAAATATAGACACCCAGGATGCCCTCTGGACAAAGAATTCCAAAGGGGTTGCCAATAATTGGGGCGTCTACGGCGATCTCTGGTTCCCCCATGTCTATGAGGCCAATCAGGATCCAACCAGCCCGGCCGGAGCCAATCCTTTCGGACGATGGGATTACGGCCCCTGGTTCTGGCCGCCGGTATCCATAGCGGCGGACAAGTCCATCTTGCCCGAGCCTTCGACAACACCGGAAGCATTCATGGACACCATGCTGGTCAACGGCACCGCCTACCCCTATATGACGGTAGAGCCCAAGCCGTACCGGTTCCGCATACTGAATGCCTCCAACGACCGCATGCTCAACCTGAGCCTCTTTGTCGCAGACCCCAACGACCCGCTGGGAACGGAAGTCAAGATGGTCGATGCCGTCCCCAATCCGACCTATCCGGCCGGGCCGTTCCCGGATGTAGCGGTATGGCCCACGGACGGCAGAGCCGGTGGCGTACCCGACCCGGCCACCATGGGTCCGAAGATCATCCAAATCGGCAATGAGAGCGGCATTCTGCCCAACCCGGTAGTTCATCCCAACCAGCCGGTCAACTACAACTATAACCGCCGCGACATCGTTGTCCTCAATGTTCAGGAAAAGAACCTCTTCCTGGGTTCAGCGGTACGGGCCGATGTGATCATCGACTTTTCCGACCCGAAATACATCGGCAAGAACATTATCCTCTATAACGACGCTCCGGCACCGGTCCCGGCCTTCGACACGCGTATCGACTACTACACCGGCGATCCCGACCAGACATCAAGTGGCGGCGCTCCGTCGACCCTGCGCGGGTACGGCCCCAACACCCGCACCATTATGCAGTTCCGGGTAGCAGGTACTCCACAGCCCAATCCAAACCTGCTGGCAAACCTCCAGGCAGCTCTGCCGACGGCATTCAAGGCCAGCCAGCCGGCCCCTCTGATACCGGAGCCGACCTATCCCGTGGCGGCGTGGGGCGTTACCGCACCGACGGAACAGTATGCCAAGATCCAGGATTACTCCATAACCCTGAATCCATTGAATCGTGACTACACCCCAAGCGCCATACCGGTCACCATACCCTTCCAGCCCAAGGCCATCCAGGAACTGTGGGACCCCTACGGGCGCATGAACGCCACCTTGGGGATCGAGCTTCCCTTCACAACCCAGCTCAACCAGACGACCATCCCCATGGGCTACGCCGAACCGGCCACGGAGCGTATCGTGGACGGCCACCCGCAGATATGGAAGATCACCCACAACGGTGTCGATACCCACCCGGTCCATTTCCATATGTTCGACGTACAAGTCCTTAACAGGGTCGGCTGGGACGGCGCCATCCGTCCGCCGGACGACAACGAACTGGGCTGGAACGAAACCGTCCGCATGAATCCGTTGGAGGACATCATTGTTGCCCTGCGGCCAAGGTCGCAGACACTACCCTTTACGCTCACCAACAGTGTGCGTCTCATCGATCCGTCCCAGGCCCTCAACGCACCTATTTCAACGACCGACATCGGCAACCTCGGTCAGGGGGGCACGCCGGTTGCGGGTCTTGCCGTGACTGTTCCCAACATACCAACCGACTACGGTTACGAATATGTCTGGCACTGCCACATTCTCGGCCATGAGGAAAACGACTTCATGCGGCCGGTTGTGTTCAGCATATCCTCCGGGCCTCCTGCCGCTCCGTCTGGTCTGGCCGCCTACATTGGCGGTGATACGGTACCGGGGCTGACCAACTACATAACCCCATACACCAACACGAACATTAACCAGATCGTGCTCCAGTGGACGGACAACGCTCCCGTTTCCACTCCCAGTCGTTTCCAGGTATTGCGTGCTTCCGGCGCAGCGCCCACATACCCCGGCTCATATACCACATTAGGCGAAATATCCTATCTGCCGGGTTATCCGCCAATCTATACCGATACCAATGTCAACCCGGGGACGGCATATACCTACGCCGTAATCTCCCTGAACGACTTCGGAGCACCGAACACTCAATCAGCCCCGGCAACGAGCACCCCGGTCACTACGGCTACCTGGACCGACGCCACCGGCGTGACCATCACCGACAGCAAGCCGGTTGGGCATGTGGTCGGCTCCAATGTTTCGTTCACCGCCGCCGGTACGGGTGCAACATCGAGCAATCCTGCCCTGGCCGTGGTCTACCAGTACCGCTTCCTGCTCAATGGCGCCGAGGTCCAGGCTTTCAGCACCAAAAACCTATGGACCTTGCCGGATACAGCCGCGGTCGGCAGCTATACCATCACGGTCGAGGCCCGCACCAGCGCAGGCCAGAACCCCGTTGCAACCAATACCATTACCCATGTGGTCAACAGCCCGCCCAGCCCGCCGGTAACGGTCGCCAGTCCGGTCCCTGCCGTCTATTCGGCGGAACCGGTAGTGGTCACCCTGACGGCGACAGCGCCCAATCCGCTGGTGCCGGTTGCCGGAATCTACTACACCCTGGACGGCACCACCCCCACTACGGCCATGCCGCCGTACACCGGGCCGATCACGCTGACCCAGACCACCACCATCAACTATTTTGCCGTTGACGTAAACGGCACGGCCGAGGCGGTCCACAGCGACACCTGGTACATCCATGTGCCGGACCTTGTGGCCACCATGCAGATCAACAACGGCGCGGCCCAGACCAAAACCCTGGCCGTCACCCTGAACCTGAACGCCTACGACCCGGTCGGCGTCGCCACTATGGAATTCTCGAACGACGGCACCAACTGGAGCGGCGAGGAGCCCTACGCCACCAGCAAGACCTGGACCCTGCTCACAGGCAGTGATGGACCACGCACAGTCTATGTCCGCTTCCGCGATAAATCGCTCCCCACGGGCGTGCAGTATCCTCCGATAACCGCTACCATCATTCTGGACACGACCCCGCCGGTCACCACACCGAGCCCGATTCCCGGCTCGTACACCAACGGCAGTTCGCTTGCGGTCACCCTGACGGCAAACGAAACCGCCACCATCTACTACACCGCCGACGGCAGCACACCCACAACGGGTTCACTGGTCTACGCCACCCCGATTCAGATCAATACCGCCGCCGGCTCGTCAACCACCATCAAATACTTCGCCGTCGACAGTGCCGGCAACCAGGAGGCCGTCAATACCGCTGTATGGAGCATGGCGACGATTGACCTGGTCGCCAGCGCCCTGATCAACAACGGAGCAACGTGGACACCGACGCAAAATGTCACTCTGACGCTAAAAGCCTTCGATCCCACCGGCATTGCCAGCTATGAACTCTCCAACGACGGTTCGGTCTGGTCCGGCCCATTTGCCTCGCCTGATACATCTGCGGGGGCCAACGTGACCATCACGCCAAGCTGGACTCTGACCAGCGGCGAGGGTCTGAAAACCGTGTACGTGAGATTCACCGACACCAACCTGGGTGGCGGCACGACCTATCCGCCCATCACGGCTTCAATCCTTCTGGGTAGCAAAGATGCCTTGTTGCCGGGCACCAGCAGCTACGTGGCCAGCGCCCTGAAGGCGCTCCGCATCGCCGCCGGCCTCTCGTCGCCCACGCCGTTGGACCTCGTTCATGGTGACGTTGCACCCTATTCCGGCGGGGCGGCACACCCCGACGGGAAAATTGATCTGCTTGATGTTTACACCATCATGCTTCGTAGCGTAGGGCTGATAGCAACATTCTAATTGCCTGGAAGGCCTCCGGAGAGGAGGCCTTCCTCTACTACCTTCCAGGAGAGTTATTTTATGAAAAAATATATCAAACCAGCAATGATCTGCATTTTTTCAGCACTGGCGCTTGTTGGCTGTGGCGGGGGCGGAGGTGGTGGAGGATCGGTAACCAAGGCGGTAACAAAGGTCTCACTGTTCGGTAATATCACATCCGCAGGCAACATTGTGGCAACGGTCAGTACCACCCTGAATATTCCCAACGGCGTGCTGGTGAATTATTCGTCCGCACCCGGGGTCACAACCGGCCTCTGCACATTGCGTAAAGGGGTGATTGTTCCATCGGGACCTGTGCAGGTTTCCGCATCCGACTTCAGTCTAAGCACGTATGATCTTGATAGCCGGGTTCTGACGCTCTCTCTCGTAAACAATTCAAGGATTGCTCTGAAAAGCGGGGCAACCGGCATGGGGAAGGAAATCGCCACGATCAACTTTAGCCTCGCAACACCAGGGACGCTCCCCACGTCCTCCATGCCGTTAAAAGACACTTCAGCACTGGTTGGTCAGGAGACGCTTGCCACCCACGATACGAGTTACCCGCCCGGCAGCGAAACAAATTTTGAAACCACGTATCAGTAACTGATCAAGGCAGGTACCCTATCCTCACCTGTTTGGCAGCGGTGTTTGATTCACCGCTGCCAAATTCCATTTCCAGCGCCCAACTTCATGCATACCTATGATAAAAATTTTAAAGAATACTTGGCGTTCCATTGATCCATTTTCATGCCATAATCAGATTGAATTCGATGCAACCCTAAGCTATGCTCATACATATAAAATCCATTCGACAGAAAGAGATAAACCATGACTCCACATATCAGACCAATAGTCACGGCCGCGATTCTGCTCCTGTTGAGCGCCTCGCTTGCCTTGGGCGCATCGGTGTCGGTCACCTCCCAGGGTAACGGCGTCTACACGGTCCAGGCAAGCGACATGGACGGCGTCTCCGGTTTCGACCTCGTCCTGAATTACGACGCCACCGTCCTGGCGTCGCCGTCAATAAGCCAGGGAGCGCTTGTCTCCGGAGCAATGTTCGCCGCCAACCCCAATTATTCCAAAACTAGCATCAAAATTGCGGCTGTCAGCACCAAATCCTTTTCCGGTAGCGGTCCGATCGCCACCATTACCTTTGGAACCCATTCGGGAACAGGCAGTGTCACCGTAGCCAGCTTCAGCCCGATAAACAGTAGCGGCGCGACGGTAAGCGGCAGTATCACAACCGGCGACACAACCAGCAGCGATACTACCGGCACCACCAGTAACGAAACAACCAGCAGCAACACCAATCGCGGCAGTAACGGTACCAGCGGCACCACCACTACCAATACTACCACCACCGGCAATTCAGGCCCCACCTATCTCGGCACGGTCACCATGCCATCGGACAGTCAGTCTCAGCATGAAACAAAAACACCTCCTTCACCTGCGCCGGAAGGAAGCGCCAAACCGGCCGAAGCGCCCACCCCCTCCGCAACCGAGGCGGCGCCCACAATCGAAACACCAGCCGTGAACGAGACTGCGGCGGCAAAGACGAAAAAAGCCGAGACTATCGCCACCGCATCCAACACGGCGGTGCTTGAGCGGTTCAGAGCCTACAAAGGGGAGAAAACCCCCGCCATCCTGATCGCCCTCTTCAAGGAACAAATTTCCGCATCTTTCCGCCAGGAGCCCTTTGTCGCTCTGAGCGACGGCACAACCACCGTGACCATAGCCGCCGACCTTTCGGCAGAGTCGGGCGGTTCGCCCAATTTTGCCCTGAATGGCGCCAAACTGGTTTCCTTGAGAAAGAGTGACACCTCACCCACATGGTATATTGAAGCCCTGCCAACAAAGGGTGTGCTGAGCGCAAGCTTGATGGTACTCAGCGAGAATCATGTCACCGAATATCCGCTGACCATTGCCCCGGCTATCAAGAATGCGGCCTCTACGGAGGTTGAATTTGCCACTTTCCTCAAGGATGCCGCCAAGACTCCGGCGCAGCATGACCTGAACGGCGACGGCAGGTACGACGGGATCGACGATTATATCTATGCGGCCAATTACCTTGCCCGGCAGATGAAGGCACAAACCATCGCAAAATAGACCAAACTCTTACAGGCCGAAAACAAAGAAAGCCGACCGGAATTTCCGGTCGGCTTTCTCATGCCCCCTATCAGCAGATTGCGTCATCCCGTCATGGCAACGACCTCTTCATAGGTCGTGGTCCCTTCCAGCATCTTTTGGATGGCGATCTGACGCAGAGAGGCCAAACCGTCCTCACGGGCGGCGGCCAGCAGGTCTCCAAGTTCCACCGAACCGGTAACCAGCGACTTGACCCGCTCCGTCATGTCCAGCACCTCAAAGATACCGGTACGCCCTTTGTAACCGGTGGAACGGCATTCCTTGCACCCCTCCCCTTCCCATACCCTGCACGCCTTTTTGCCGAGGTGCAGGTAGTGGCGTTCATCGTGGGTCAACTCACGTTCACGCTTGCAGTGGGGGCAGATCCTGCGCAGCAACCGCTGCGCCACAATACCGATAACCGTGGCGGAGATGAGAAATGACGGCACCCCCAAATCGAGCAGGCGGACGATGGCCGACGCCGAGTCGTTGGTATGGAGGGTGGAAAGCACAAGATGACCGGTCAGGGCCGCCTGCACGGCATTCTCAGCGGTCTCACGGTCACGGATTTCGCCGATCATGATGATGTCCGGGTCCTGACGCAGGATATTGCGCAGGATGGTATCAAAACCGACACCGATGGCCTGCTGCACGCCTATCTGGTTAAACTCCTCCATGACCATCTCGATCGGGTCTTCGACGGTTATGATATTCACCTCGGGGGATGACAGGGAGCGCAAGGACGAATACAGGGTAGTGGTCTTGCCGCTGCCGGTCGGACCGGTAACGAGGATGATGCCGTTGGGCCTCCGGATGAAGGAGTTGTAGAGCGCCAGTTCTCGGGGATAGAATCCCATACTGTCCAAATCTTGCAACAGGATGTCGGGATCGAAGATCCTGATGACCACCTTTTCGCCGAAGGCGACCGGAACGGTTGAGATGCGCAGTTCCACATCCTTACTGTTGGAACTGGTTTTGATCCGCCCGTCCTGTGGGCGGCGTTTTTCCGCCAGGTCCATGCGGGCAAGCAGTTTTATGCGTGAAACGATCGGGGCATGGAGTGGCTTGGGGATCATGTGGATATTGTGCATGACACCGTCGATCCTGAAGCGGATCAGGGATTTTTCCCGTTTGGGCTCGATATGGATATCACTCGCGTTCTGGTCAAAGGCATATTGCAGCAGAAAATCGACCGCCGTCACCACATGTTTGTCGTTCCCTTCAATATCCTGTTGCCCCTTGAGCTTGAAGAGTTGCTCCAGGTTTCCCAGGTCAACGCCGGATGACGCCTCGGCCTCGGCCGCCACGACCGAGGCGCGGAACCCGTAGAATTCGCGCAGGATTTTGAGAATATCGCTTTTGGAACTGAGGACGCGCCTGATTTCGAGACGGTGCGCGCCGGCTAACTCTTTTATCATGGCATCGTTGAACGGATCCGCCACCGCCACCGTTATGGCTCCCTTATCCTCGGCAACGGCAACGATCAGATTTTTAAGGGCAAAGGGACGCGGGATGTGGGCAGTTACCACATCCAGGTCAAGCTTGAGGGGGTCTATCTTGAGATAGGGCATGCCGACGGCAGTGGCCACAACCTCGGTAATGACATCTTCGGTAAGGAATTTTCCGGGGGATCCTGACAGTTCAAGATTGAAGGAGGCGATCACCTCCACCGGTGAGATAATCTCAGCGCCGTGCTGGACCCTGCGCGATGCACCGGCTTGATGGTGGGCGAACAGCTTGCTTTCCTGGGCTTTTCCCCGCGAAAGGATCTCCTTCAGTTGCTCTTGGGAGAGCAGTCCGCGTCGTTGTAGCAACAGGAGACAGTTTTCAAGGGTCAGTCTGTTCGGTCCGGGCATGGTCCCTTCAGTTCGTAAATTTATTTTTCTTGACCGCGTCAGCCTTCTGGCTCTCTATCCTCTTGACAACCTCTTCCACCACCTGGTCCGGCGAGAAACTCGATACGGCCGGAATCTGACCCGCCACCACCCCCTCGGGCTGAACCTGCACGCGTTCCGACGCCCCCGACCGGTGATGACGCACCGGTAGCGATGCATCCTGATACTGCGTCATGGCGTCCATCAGGCTGCGCAGCAGTCGAATCCCCATAAATACGGTGATCGCCAACGCCATAATATCCTCACGCCAGTACGCAAGGCTGAGGTTGGTCGTCATGGAACCGGCCAGCAAGCCTGCAGATGCGATCAACAGGCAAAAGGCATTGCCGATAACGCTTAATTCAATATCTTGGGACTGTTTTTTCTCGACCGCCTCGCTTGCCATGGAGAACCTCCTGCCGTTACCTTCACATTTCCTCATCGGCAACCGGGGCCTCCGACTTAAGCCAGATACGCAGCAAGCCCCCCGTCTGCACGCGACCTGTATGATAATACACCACTGAGGCGATGTACAGCGCCATAAGCAGACAGGGCCCCTTCATAGGAGGCATGAAGGAGCCCTGTTACAACAAACCGCAGTTTGCGAAAAAAATGTCTGTTATTCCCTTACGTACGTGTCCATATCCGTTTCATGCACCATGCCCATGACGCGAGCATACTCGGACTCGATCATCAGATAGTGATTGTGGGTTTCCTTCGCGTTCAGCTCATACACCGCCCGTACCCCGGCATCGTCGAACTTTGCCGCTGTTTCCAGCAGGGCCTGTTCCAGGTTTTGTTCACGTTCCATGGCCAGTTCCAGGGCCTTTTGCTCGGTAAAATCCGGACCGATAATCCGGGAAATCGACGCCATCCAACTTGATTCGTTGTCGGGAGCGGCATCAAGGAACTGATCCAGGGACGGGATATCGTTTCCAGGGTATATCCGGTAAAACTGCCCGGCGTGTTCCCGCTCTTCCTTTGCCAGCAATTCAAATGTCCGGCGGGCATCCGGGTCTTTCATCTGTCCGGCACCCACCTGGTAAAAATTCATGGCGTTTTTTTCCGTCTGGATCGAGCGTTTGACAGCCTCCTGAACGTTAATACTCATGGTGACTGCTCTCCTTTCCGTAAAATTCGTATTCTCATCGATAACAATTGCCATCGGCAGATTATATACACTACCTTTTAAGTCTTGTTTGTCAAGCCCATACCCCAAAAAAATCCAAAGCGGTTGACAGCCACGATGGGCGGCGTGTACAAGGGTGTGACATTTGGTTTACAAAGGAGGCTACGCGTGGCACAGGACGTCAACAAGGTCATCTATTCCATGATGCGGGTAAGCAAGTTTTACGACAAAAAGCCGGTCATCAAGGACATATCCCTCTCCTACTTTTATGGCGCAAAAATCGGCGTACTGGGCCTGAACGGTTCTGGCAAAAGCTCGCTGCTCAGGATTATGGCAGGCGTGGACAAGGATTTCAACGGTCAGGCAGTACTCTCCCCCGGTTACACCGTGGGCTACCTGGAGCAGGAACCACACCTGGACGAGACCAAAACCGTGCGGCAGGTGGTGGAGGAGGGGGTACAAGAAACCGTTGACCTGCTGGCCGAATTCAACGCCATAACCGACAAGTTCTCAGAGCCGGATGCGGACTTTGAAAAGCTGTGCGAGCGCCAGGCCACACTACAGGAAAAACTGGACCACCTGGATGCCTGGGACCTGGACAGCCGCCTGGAAATGGCCATGGACGCTCTGCGCTGCCCACCAGGAGACACCCAAGTCACCGTGCTCTCCGGCGGTGAAAAGCGCCGTGTGGCACTCTGCCGGTTGTTGCTGAAAAAGCCGGACATTCTGCTCCTGGACGAGCCGACCAACCATCTGGACGCCGAAACGGTGGCCTGGTTGGAGCACCACCTGCATAGCTACCCCGGTACGGTCATCGCCGTGACCCATGATCGCTATTTCCTTGATAACGTGGCCGGATGGATCCTGGAGTTGGACCGGGGCGAAGGCATCCCCTGGAAAGGCAACTATTCCTCCTGGCTGGAACAGAAGCAGAATCGCCTCGCCCAGGAGGAAAAGCAGGAGAGCGAGCGCCAAAAAACCCTGAACCGCGAGTTGGAATGGATCAGGATGTCCCCCAAAGGTCGCCACGCCAAGTCCCAGGCCCGCATCAGCGCCTATGAACAACTGGTGGCCCAGGAGAGCGAGAAGAACGCCAAGGACCTGGAAATCTACATCCCGCCCGGACAACGGCTGGGGGATATCGTCATCGAGGCGGACAACGTGGCAAAAGGCTTCGGCGACCGGCTGCTGTTCGAGGGGATGAACTTCCGTTTGCCCCGCGGTGGCATCGTGGGGATCATCGGCCCCAACGGCGCCGGCAAGACGACCCTGTTCCGCATGATCACCGGCCAAGAAACGCCAAACTCCGGCTCGTTCCGCATCGGCGATACCGTGCAGTTGGCCTACGTGGACCAGAGCCGCGACGCCCTGAACCCGGACAAAAACATCTGGGAGGAGATCTCAGAGGGGCAGGAAGTTGTCCAACTCGGTAAGGTTGCAGTCAATTCAAGGGCCTATGTGTCACGCTTCAACTTCTCCGGCGCGGACCAGCAGAAGAAAGTGGGGATGCTATCGGGGGGCGAACGCAACCGGGTGCATCTGGCCAAGATGCTCAAAAGCGGAGCCAACGTAATCCTGCTGGACGAACCGACCAATGACCTGGACGTGAACACCATGCGCGCGCTGGAGGAGGCGCTGGAAAATTTCGCCGGATGCGCGGTGGTCATCAGCCACGACCGCTGGTTCCTCGACCGCATTGCCACCCACATACTGGCCTTTGAGGGGGATTCCAGCGTGGTATTCTTCGACGGGAACTATTCGGAGTACGAGGAAGACAGAAAAAAGAGGCTGGGCGCGGCGGCCGAACAACCGCACCGCATCAAATACCGCCAGTTGACCAGGGCTTGACGTTTAACAACGCGGCCTCGATCCAAAACCAGACAACCCCGGCCTTCGCGAGTCCTTCACAAAGGTCCGGGGCTGCCTGGTTTTCCGTATTCACATGGGATTATTGTCAGGCACCGGGCTTCAGGGGCCCGCCCACGTCGCCGGCAACACGCCTTCATCCCGCTACTCACTTACAGGGATACTAGTGGCCTCTTTCGAACGTGGTCTTCATGAGTTCGGCAAAGGCCGCGCGTATCTCAGGGTCGGTAATGCCGGCAACCTGTTCGGCAATGAACGCTTTCTGCTGCTCGTTCAGGACCTTTGGGGGAGTGGGATCGTCCTCAACAGCGGACGGAGACGCCTTTTCAATCGTACCCGGCCGGAGAACGATCTCCTTGATCAGTACTACTCCAAGGCGATCATTGAGTTTTTCCTTCATCATGGTGGTAAGAAAGCGCAGTTCCTGCATCCAGGCCGGGCTGGACACAGCCACCGTCAGGGTGCCGTTGATGATCCTCAACGGTTGTGCCCGCGAGGCCACCGCCGGGCCGACCACTTCGGGCCATAGGCGCCAGATCTCGGCCTCCCGCAGACGCTCCGCTAATCCGAGCCCTGCCAGTTGCTTCCGGAGCAGGTCGGGAAGGAGTTGAGGAAAACCCATTCTCGCCCGCTTAGCCATTTTGTTTTCTCCGTCGGTTAATGATACCACCCACGATCTGGCCGGCCACCGATCCACCCAGGGTAAGAGGGATCGCATGCCAGCTTATACCGGCAAAGATGCGTAATGCGACGATTACGGGTATGGAGATATGGATCAGGATCCACCACATGGGAGAGAATTTTTTATAGTTTTCACGCAGATAACCGCATGGGATATTGATGATAAAGGCCAGATAAACCAAGCCGACGACACTCAAAGACTCTTGCATGCGCTACTCCTTTCGCGCATAGTAGAAATTCGTTTGCGGTTTGTCAATCCGCTTATGGTTTAATGGGATATGACGATGGAGAAACGCCTTATGGTACAGGAAGGACATTTGCTGGCGGTATTCAATTCCGGCCACCGCGTGATGAAGGCCGAAAGCCTCCTCAAGGCCCTCGGGCTGCCGGTGCTGCTTATCCCCGCCCCCCGGCAACTCCAGACCGACTGCGGGCTGGCCCTGCGCTTCAATGAGGATGTTCGCGAGCAGGTCATGGGGGCATTGGAACGGGATGGATTGCTGCCGGCCTTTGTCAGTGTATATCGGGACGGGCTGTTCGTTACGATCTGGGGCATCGGGCCTGATGGCTCACACAGCATATAGAAAGAAAAGAGGCACACAAGCATGACTACCATCGACTGCAGGAACCTGGCCTGTCCGGCCCCGGTAATTACGGTAAAAAAGGCGCTGGAAGAACAGGCCGAATTTCGGGTTTTGCTGGATGACGGCGCGCCACGGGAAAACGTTACCCGCTTTGCCCGCAACCGCGGCTGCCAGGTCTGCGAAGAGCGTGACGGCAACGGATGGGCCTTGACCATTTCCACCGCGGAACGAACTCCGCAACCCGCAGCAGGCACGGCCACCGGCGAGCGGGTTGTACTGATCACATCCAACCGGCTGGGAGATGGCCCTGAAGAGCTGGGAAGCCTGCTGATGAAAAATTTTATCCATACCCTGCTGGAGACGAGCGATCTGCCGACGCGCATGCTGTTCCTCAACACCGGGGTGTTTCTTACCGTAGAAGGGTCGGATGTGCTCGAGGCATTGGAAAAGCTGGGCGGCATGGGGGTGGAAATCCTCTCTTGCGGTCTCTGCCTGGACTTCTTCAAACTCAAGGACAAACTGAAGGCCGGTACCACCACAAACATGCTTACCACCGTCGAAAGCCTGCTTTCGGCACCACAGGTAATACGGCTTTAAAAACAAATAGTTCTTGACAGCTCTCGCAAGGCTACTTTATAGTAAACCCCTTTTGGAATATTCCGTACCATGAGACGATGCAACGACGATGTTTGACAGCCTTTCTGAAAAACTCGAGTCGGTCTTTAAAAAGCTCCGCGGCCAAGGGGTAATGACCGAGGAAAACATCAAGGAGGCGCTGCGGGAGGTCCGCTTGGCGCTTCTTGAGGCTGATGTCAATTTCAAAGTCGTCAAGGATTTCGTCGAGAGCGTCCGCGTCAAGGCGGTCGGCACCGAAGTTGCGCAGAGCCTGACACCCGGCCAACAAGTAATAAAGATCGTCCATGAAGAGTTGGTGGCTATCATGGGCGGCAACGAGGATAATAGCCTCAATTTGGCGGCCAAGCCGCCGGTGGCGATAATGATGGTCGGGTTGCAGGGCGCCGGCAAGACCACGACCTGTGGCAAGCTCGGCAGGCATCTGAAAAGCCAGAAACGGCGCCCGCTGCTGGTTCCGGCCGACGTTTACCGTCCGGCAGCCATCGAGCAGCTCAAGACCGTCGGTAAACAACTCAGCCTTGAGGTGTTCAACTCCTCGGCTGACCAGAAACCAGTGGATATTTGCTCGGCCGCCATGCGTTTCGCCGAACTGAACGGCTACGACACGGTTATTCTGGACACCGCCGGGCGACACCAGATCGATGATTTCCTGATGAACGAACTGGCCGAGATCAAGGCCGCTGTTCAACCTATGGAGATCCTCTTCGTCGCCGACGCCATGACCGGCCAGGAGGCAGTCAATGTCGCCGGCGGGTTCAACGAGCGGCTGGATATAACCGGCGTGGTTCTGACCAAGCTGGACGGCGACGCGAAAGGCGGCGCCGCCCTTTCGGTCAAGGCGGTCACCGGCAAGCCGGTCAAGTTCGTCGGCCTGGGCGAGAAACTCGACGCCCTGGAGATATTCCACGCCGATCGCCTAGTTTCGCGCATCCTGGGCATGGGCGATGTGCTGACGCTGGTGGAAAAGGCCCAGTCGGTCTTTGACGAAAAAGAGGCCGCCAGGCTCCAGCAAAAACTGAAGAAGAGCCAATTCGACCTTGAGGACTTTCTGGCCCAACTCCAGCAGATCAAGAAGATGGGGTCGCTGGAGTCGATCATGGGGATGATCCCCGGCATGGGCAAGATGATGAAGCAGATGCAGGGAGCCCAGCCCAGCGAAAAGGAAATGAAGCGGATCGAGGCCATTATCCGCTCCATGACGCCGGGTGAGCGGGCTAACCACGGCATCATCAACGGCAGCAGGCGCCTGCGCATCGCCAAGGGGAGCGGCACCACCGTGCAGGAGGTCAACCAGTTGCTCAAGCGCTTCACCGAGGCGCAAAAAGTGGTCAAACAGCTCCAGAAGCTCGGCCCAAAGGGGCTCCTCAAAGGCATGGGGGGGCTTGGCAAGGGCATGCTTCCATTCGGATAGACGAAATATCTCATTACGTTTTACGTAAACTTCGCAGAAGGAAAGAATCAGGAGGATTCACGATGGCAATCAAGATCAGGCTTGCACGGGCAGGCGCAAAAAAAAGACCTTTCTACCAGGTGGTTGTTGCCGACGAGCGCTGCCGCAGGGATGGACGTTTCATTGAAAACGTGGGGACCTACGACCCCACCAAAAATCCGGCCGCGATCAAGCTGAACGCCGAAAAGGCCCAGGCTTGGCTCGAAAAAGGCGCTCAGCCGACTGACACCGTCCGCCAGCTTCTCAAGAATGCGGGCATTCTGGACAAGGTGGCGGCACCGGCGGCATAGCGAGTGTATCCACCCCGGTCCGCCGGTGATTCTACATGAGCAGAGGATACCGACATGAAAGCACTTGTTGAAACCATCGCAAAGGCATTGGTTGACGATCCGACTCAGGTCAAGACCGCCGAAGAGACTGAAGAGGACACGCTGGTCATAAAACTGACCGTCGCCAAAGAGGACATGGGCCGCATCATTGGCAAGGAAGGCCGTACCGCCAAGGCGATCCGCACAATCCTCAATGCCGTGTCCACCAAGGACAACAAGAAGGCTATCCTCAAAATCGTAGAATAATGGGCAAAACGGACGAACTGATTACCGTGGGCAAGATCACTGGGACCCATGGGATCAAGGGGCAGCTCAAGGTCTATTCCTATTCGGGCAACCTTGAGAGCCTTGGCGCTGCGCGGGTCATAACCCTGAAAAGCCCTGACGGCGCGACGCTACGGGAATTCGGCGTCAAGAGCATAAAGCCGCACAGTGCCGGTTTCATCCTCGGCCTGAAGGATTTCGACAGTATCGACCAGGCGCTTCCCCTGGTGGGTAGCGAGTTATGCCTCCGGCGCAGCCAATTGCCGGAACCGGAAGATGACGAGTATTACTGGTGCGACTTACTCGGCCTGCGGGTCGTGACGGTCGATGGAGTCGAGCTTGGTACGCTGGCCGACATCTTCGAGACCGGAAGTAACGACGTCTACGTGGTGCGCAAGGACAAGCAGGAATACCTGATCCCGGCGGTAGCCTCCGTAATCAGTTCCGTTGACTTGGCAGGGGGCACCATGGTCATCACCCCTCTGGACGGTCTTCTGGATTTATGATTTTCGATATTTTGACCCTCTTTCCCGGAATGTTCGCCGGTCCTTTCGACGAGAGCATCATCAGGAGAGGTAAAGACAAGCAGCTCATTGACATTGCGTTGCACAACATCCGCGACTGGGCAACCGACCGGCACCAGACTGCCGATGACGCCCCCTACGGAGGTGGTGCCGGCATGGTCATGAAGGTGGAACCTCTGGCCGCCTGCATCGAATCGGTCAAGGCCGACCGGCCCAACTCGACCGTGGTCATGACCTCCCCCCAAGGCAGGCGCTTCACCCACCAGGTGGCAGCGGAACTGGCGCGGCGCGACGGACTGATCATCATCTGCGGCCGCTATGAGGGCATCGACGAGCGTGTTCGGCAGTTGTACGTTGAAGACGACATCTCGCTGGGGGACTACGTCCTCTCCGGCGGCGAAATTGCCGCCATGGCCATAGTGGATGCCGTGACACGACTTTTACCCGGTGTACTTGGCAGCGACGAATCGGCTGAAACAGACTCATTCTGCGACGGTCTTCTGGAGTACCCCCAGTACACGCGTCCTCCTGAGTTCAGGGGTATCAAGGTGCCGGAGGTGCTACTGTCCGGCAACCATGAACTGATCAGGAAATGGCGAAGACGCGAATCACTGCGCAAGACCCGCTGGCTCCGGCCGGACCTGCTGGGGGAAATCGCGCTTAATAAGGAAGACCGCACGTTGCTGTCCGAGATTGAACGGGAAGATGGCGCCTGTGGCTGCTGACATGCTAAACCTGGCGATAGCACTGCTGCATCACCCGGTCTACAACAAACGGCGCGAGGTGGTCACCACCGCCCTGACCAATCTGGACTTGCATGATATCGCTCGTTCGTCGCGCACCTTTGGACTGGAGCGATTTTATATCGTGACCCCATCCATCGAGCAGCGCAACCTTGCGGAGCGCATCACCGGCCACTGGCAGACGGGATGGGGTGCGGACTACAACCCGGATCGCCGCGAGGCGCTCGGCATCGTCCGGGTCTGCACGGACCTGGAAGCGGCCGTCAACGATCTCCAGGCCGGATTCGCCAAACCAGTTAAGACGATCATCACCGGCGCGACGCAACGGCCGGATAGCATTACCTTTACGTCCTTCAGACGGATGTTGGCCGAGACTGACCAACCGCACCTGCTCCTTTTGGGTACCGGATGGGGCCTGACGGATGAATGTTTTGCCGCGGCGGATCATATTCTTGAGCCTATCGCGGGCACAGGATTTTACAATCACCTCTCGGTCCGTTCGGCGGCGGCCATAATGCTCGACCGCCTGAGGGGAATACAACAAGAGGCACTTTAACAGGAAGCAGATACATAGAGGAGGAAAGCACCCATGAACACCATCGATATTCTGGAATTTGAACAAATGAAGAAAAACATCCCCCCTTTCAAGGTCGGGGACACCGTCAAGGTGCAGGTCGCGATCGTTGAAGGCGACAAACGCCGCCTCCAGGCCTACCAGGGCGTGGTGATCGCCCGCCAGAACGGCGGCATCCGGGAGTCTTTCACGGTGCGCAAGATATCCAACGGCATCGGCGTCGAGAGGGTATTCCCGCTGCACTCCCCCAGCATCGAGGCCATTGAGGTCGTTATCCGCGGCCATGTCCGCCGTGCCAAGCTCTACTACCTGCGCAAACTGCGCGGCAAGGCGGCCCGTATCCGCGAGAAGAAATATATCGCCGGAGCCTGAGAAGAACCGAAAAAGCCCCGCTCAGCGGAGTTCAAAAACTAGTAACTTTTTTATTTTTAACAAACATTGCTGCTTATCATCGACTGCTAACGCTCGGTGGAGGCAGCAATGTTGCGTTTACGGAGCTACATAGCATATAGTTCTGCGATAAAAAACTCATCATTTTGGGAATTGCCATCAGCTCCCGTTGTGAAGGCTGTATAACCTTTCATATTCATGATGCTTTAAAAGCTGGTGCATCGCGCCAGAAGATTTTAGAAACCATCAGTGTCGCTATCTTGATGAGTGGTGGACCCTCCCAGGCCTATGGAAGCATTGTTCTGGAAGCCCTTGAACAATTTGAAAAAACAGTAGCCTGATTTTGGCGGCCCCCAATATAGTCGAGTTCACATCACGGTTTCAGTCAGAAGGGAGATGAGATGAATATGAAGGTAACCTTGAAAGCGCAGAAAATCATTGCTGAAAAAGGTAACAAAGTAACTGTCAGTCTGAATAAACAGATTTGTTACAGTTGAGGCGGAGCTCAAGAGAGAGACATCCCATCCGTGCGATTGGGAACACCGGAAACATTTGAAAACGAAGAATACGAAACGATAAACCTTAATGGAATATCAGTATACATTCATCGCGCAATCAAAGGAACTGCCGGTGCACGCATCGATGTAGTGACTGGCGGAATCGGCACTAAGTTTATATTTCTGGGATTTGCAGGATGCAAATAAAGCATTATTTCTGGAGAGCCGTACTATAATATTAAAGCTGATATGGTTGACATGGAAACATTTTCAGCCTGGAGAGCCTGTCAAAAGTTCTCTGTTCCAATGATTGGAATCAGAGGTGTCTCTGATGGGAAAAAAGAGTTGGCATGTCCCGCCGATTGGGAGAAACATCTCGATAAATTATGCCAAGCGGTTGACAAGCTTGAGGCCGCAATAAATATTGGCTCACTCCGGCCCCATAGTTTCAAGTAAATATCCACTCCAATAGTGCATGGGTTTCGACGTCACATCAAATTAGTCCTGTGAAAATACCTATAGACGAATTGCTATTTTTTTTGCTAATGTCGGCACAGGGCTTTCGACTGTCGCAAAGCAATTATTTTACATATCAACATATTACTATGTGCCCCAAAAGGACAAAGACTTGTTCAGCGGGGCTTTTTTGATTCCGGGACCGACCATGCACCAAACGGAACTCTTCGTCGCCCCTCCTCTGGATACCCTGGCATTGGAGCAGCACGCCCGCAACCGGGGCTTTGCCCTGGTCGCCGGCGTGGACGAGGCCGGGCGCGGCCCCCTGGCCGGCCCCGTGGTTGCAGCAGCTGTCATCCTACCCGAGGGGATGCGCATCCCCGGAGTCGATGATTCAAAAAAACTTTCGCCGGAAACCCGAGAGCGCCTTTTCGACACCATCCAGGCTCAGGCCCTGGCCATCGGCGTCGGCATGGGCAGCCCGGAGTTGATCGACCGCATCAATATCCTGCAAGCCACCCGTCACGCCATGCTGGAAGCGGTCTCCACCCTGTCGGTCCAGCCTCACTTCATCCTTATCGACGGCATCACGCCCATCGAGTCCCCCATTCCCCAGAAGACCGTCAAAAAGGGGGATTCCCTCAGTCTCTCCATCGCAGCCGCCTCGATCATCGCCAAGGTCACCCGTGACCGCCTGATGCGGGAACTGGATGCCATCCACCCCGGCTACGGCTTTGCCGGTCACAAGGGGTACGGCTCTGCCGCCCATCTTGAAGCCATCCGGCGGCTCGGCCCTTCGCCGGTCCACCGCCTGAGCTTCGGCGGCGTCAAGGAACACATCCCATGTCCCTCTTCCTGATCACCTTCCTAAGCCTCTACGGCGGCATGCATGCCTATGCCTTTGTCAGGCTGCGCGGCGCATTCCTGTCGAACCATACCGCCGCCACCATTGTACTGGCTGCATGGATGATCCTGATGGTTGCCGCACCTATATTGGTGCGTCTGGCTGAGAGCGCCGGACTGGAACGGAGCGCACTCTTCCTGGCTTGGCCCGGCTACACCTGGATGGGAGTTCTCTTCATCTTCGCCTCGACCTTGCTGGCATGCGATGCGCTCCGGCTCGTCGCCTGGCTAATGAATCGCCTTCGCGGAACTGCCACCCCCTGGTTCATGAACGCTGCCGTCACCTGTTCGGTCGCGTTGGTCATCGCACTCATTGCCGGCGTCTACGCCTTCTACGACGCGCGGCGCATCAGGACCGACCATGTCATGGTTACTACCGCCAAGCTCTCGCCATCGGCAGGCCGGATCAGGATTGCGCAGATTTCCGATGTCCACATCGGTCTCCTGTTTCGTGAATCGCGGCTGAACGGTATCCTGGCGGCCATCCGTGCGGCCCGGCCCGACATCCTGGTATCCACCGGCGATCTGGTGGACGGCAGGCTCAGCCGCGAAGACATCATTTCCCACCAGAACAGGCTGGCGGATATGTTGGCGTCGATTGAAGCACCCGGTGGGAAATTCGCCGTAACCGGCAACCACGAGTTCTATGCCGGACTGAACCAGGCTCTAGCCTTCACACGCACGGCCGGCTTTACCGTGCTTCGCAACCAGACCGCCACCCTCGCCAATGGCATCGCCATCAGCGGTGTTGACGATCCGGCCGGACTGCGCATGGGCGTTCCCGCTCCTCCCCTTTCGGAACAGGCACTTCTGAAGTCCGTCCCCCAGGATCGTTTTTGCCTCCTGCTCAAACACCGGCCGGATGTGCCGGCAACCAGCGACGGTCTTTTCGATCTGCAACTGTCCGGCCACGTCCACAAAGGACAGATATTCCCCTTTAACCTGCTGGTGCGTCTTCAGTACCCGATCCCGTGCGGAACGACCGCCACCCCGGGGAACTCGCTTATTCACGTATCCCGCGGCAGCGGCACATGGGGGCCGCCATTACGTCTGCTGGCGCCTCCCGAGGTTACGGTCATAGACATCATCCCCAAGGGTTTGCAGAACCTCTGAAAGCCTTCAACTGCGTCTATGGGGGAGGGACGGCGCCCCTGTTAACCGGAGACTTCAAATGCGGGGGCAAAATAAGCCGGGAGGAGGAAAATACATTGATTTCCCCATCTTAATGAGTGTAATCTCTGTCTCAAAATGCACTCGTTGAGACCGTGAGGGCTCCATGACCCAAACAAGCATCAGCAGTCCGACAACATCCCCACCCATTGAAAGTACGGGCCTCATCTCGGCGCTCCTGTTGAAAGACGGCGTCATCGATGAACGGCAACTCTCCTACGCTACCAGGGTCCGTTCGAAACTCACCACCCCCCGGACCATGATGGACACCCTTCTGGACCTGGGCTACGTGACCCAGGAACAACTCCAGAATACCCTGCGCAGCAACCAGATGAACATCCGCCTCGGCGACCTTCTTCTGGAACTGGGCTACCTGAGGGAAACAGACCTCCAGCAGGCCCTGGGGATTCAGAAAGAGCTGTTAGGCAAAAAACGGCTCGGCGAAATCCTGGTGGAACGGGGTTTCATCGAGGAACGTCGGTTGCTGGAGACCCTCGCCTACCAACTCGGCTATCCTCTCGTTGAACTGAGCTTTGTCACATTAGACCGGTCCCTCCTTGCCGCCATACCACTCAATATCTGCCGCGAACATAAGTTCGTGCCGGTCAGACGTGACGGCGACTCCATCGTTCTGGCGCTCTCCGACCCCCTGGACCAAAAGGCTCAGGATGTGGCCAGGAGCATACTGGGGCAGAGCCTGAAAATCGCCATTGCCCCCCGCGAGTCGATCCTGGAGAATCTCGCCGCCCTGGAGCGGACATCAAGCCAACCGGCCATCTCCGACGAATCCACCATCATCGGCATGATCAATGCCCTCTTTGAGGAAGCCATTGAAGAATGCGCCAGCGACATCCATATCGAACCGCTGAAGGATCGCCTGCGCATCCGGCTCCGTTGCGACGGCGTCATGCAGCAGCACAAGGACTTCCCCAAGGAAATCGCCCCCCAACTCACCAGCAGGATCAAGGTCATGGCCCAGGCCGACATCGCCGAACGGCGCCGTCACCAGGACGGCCGCATCCTGTTCGCCAGCGCCAAGCACGGCATTAACCTTGACATGCGCGTTTCCTTCTTCATCACCATCTACGGTGAGAAGATCGTTCTGAGACTCCTGAACAACAAGGGTACCTTGCTGGACATCAGGGAGATCGGGATGGCCCCGCGCATGCTGGAACATTTCATCTACGAGGCCCTGGAGGTCCCCACCGGCGTCATGATCATCACCGGACCCACCGGGTCGGGCAAAACCAGTACCATGTACAGTTGCGTCAACTATCTGAACAATATCAACACCAGCATCATTACCGCCGAAGACCCGGTGGAATACATCATTGACGGCATCACCCAGTGTTCCATAAACCCCAAGATTGGCGTAACCTTTGAGGAAACTCTGCGCCACATCGTGCGCCAGGACCCAGACATCATCGTCTTGGGCGAGATCCGTGACCATTTTTCTGCCGAGACCGCCATCCAGGCGGCTCTGACCGGCCACAAAGTGCTGACGACCTTTCACACTGAAGACAGCATCGGCGGTCTGATCCGCCTGATGAACATGGAGATAGAGGCATTCCTGATCTCCTCCACCGTAGTCTGCGTGGTGGCGCAACGCCTGCTCCGCCGAGTCTGCCCCGACTGTGCCGAGACCTATATCCCCACCCCTCTCGATCTGTCCCGCCTGGGCGTGTCGCCCAACGATCTGGTCGGAGCTGAGTTCAAAATCGGCCGGGGATGTAAATCCTGCCGTTTCAGCGGCTATCGTGGCAGGGTCGGCGTATTCGAGCTGCTGGTGATGAACGAAATGGTTAAAAACGCCATCCTGAACAACAAGAGCTCCTACGATATCCGCAAGATCAGCATCGAAACTTCGGGCATGGTGACGCTCGTCGAGGATGGTATTGTGAAAGCGGCGCAAGGCCTGATCTCCATGAAGGAGATCATCACCGATCTTCCGCGCTTGGGAAAACCGCGCCCGCTTGGTGAGCTTCGAAGAATACTGGGAGTTACGCAATGACTACGGAAAAACCTCTCGTAGAACTTATCAGAGACCGACTTGCCGGAGATCTGCGAGGCCTGCCGGTCTTTCATTCGGTGGCGGTAAAACTCCAGCAGATGATCCTCGACCGGAACTTTCGCATAGAAGAGGTTATCCTGCTGATCAGCGAGGATCAGTCTCTTGCCAGCCAGGTCCTGAAGGTAGGCAACTCATCCTTTTATACCGGACTCTCCAAGGTGGGCACCATCAAGGATGCCGTCGTTCGGCTGGGGGCACAGGAGATAGCCAACCTTGTGATGATGGCATCCCAGGTCGAACAATACCGATCCTGCAATCCGATTCTGGACAATGCCATGCAGCGACTATGGGACCATGCTCTCTCCTGCGCCACAGGAGCCAAGTGGCTTGCCTCCAAGACCGGCTATGCCTCGCTTGCGACCGAGGCATTCATGGGCGGGCTCCTGCACGACATCGGCAAATTGGCGATCATCAAAGCCCTGGACGAAATCCTGCAAACCAGTGGGGCAAAGGCCAATGTCTCGGAGATTCTCATCAATGAGATACTGGACACCATGCATGAAGACGTGGGACATCGCCTGATGTCCTCATGGAGCCTGCCCGAAGCCTATTGCTCCATCGCCATCAACCATCACAGACCCGAGTACGACGGTAACGACACCTTGCTCGTCATCGTCAGGCTCGCCAACCTGGCCTGCCGTAAGGCGGGCAAGGCGCTCAGCCCTGATCCCACGGTTGCCCTTGTCGGCGCGGCCGAGGCGCAATTTCTCGGAGTCAAGGAAATAACCCTGGCCGAGCTGGAAATCATTGTTGAAGACGCGGGAACCCAGGCGGCTTAAAACGGGGCCGGTGGCACGGCTCCATCGAATTTTACCCGTAAAGCATTTGGTGGGGGCACGGTTTTCAAGATTTTTGCCTTTCCCGTCACATTTTCTTCACATTGCCATGTTAAACTTGTTGTATCAGGCTCGAGAGAGAGAGGATAACCGGCAAAAGCAGAAAAGGAGGTTTGTATGGGTAAAAAGATACGGAATTCCATCGAAATTGTTGTGGAGCAGTTTCAAAATCTTTTCGAGAAATGCCTGCAAACCAAGGATGAACACGAAAGGGTTATATTGGTCCGGAGGCTTGTCAACCTGGTTGGCGTCATTCAATTTCTGATCTCTGTACAAAAGGTCACGCCTCACATTTGAAGCCTGGAACCAAACAAACCTTAAATAGGAAGCCGGGGGCCTGACACAGGCCACCCGGCTTTATTCATGGGGATTTCACAGAGACAAACAGCGTCAGTTTTTGAGATAGCGCGCTACAGCCCGGTTATGCTCCTCCAGCGTACGCGAAAAGTAGTGGGTGCCGTCCTGGCGGGCCACGAAATAGAGGTAATCGCTACGGGCCGGATGGAGTGCGGCACGGAGGGAGTCAGCTCCCGGATTGCCGATGGGACCGGGCGGAAGCCCTCTGACAAGGTAGGTGTTGTACGGTGAACGGCGGCATATGTCGGCCTTGGTGACCTTGCCCGAAAAGGCACGCACACCGTAAACCGCAGTCGGATCGCTCTGCAACGGCATCCCCAGCCGCAAACGATTGTAAAAAACCGAGGAGATCAAAGGTTTTTCTTCGGCAGAGACCGCCTCTTTTTCAATGATTGAGGCAAGGGTCACAATCTCGTCGGACGACAGCCCACCCTGCCCCCGCCCCTCTGTGGTCACATCGTCATAAGCCTTCCGGAACCGACCCACCATCTGGGTAATCAGCTGTTCCTCCGTACCGTTGCGCGCCAGGTTATAGGTGGCAGGAAAAAGATACCCCTCGACGCTGGCTCCGCGGATACCCAATCGTTCCAGCAGGGTGGTATCGTGGCACGCGGCCAGAAAGGTATCACGCTTGAAATAGCCCTTTTGCTCCAACATCTCCGCAACCTGGTAGACGGAATACCCTTCAGGCAGGGCAAAACGGTGGTAATCCACATCGCCGGTCGCCAGTTTGCGCAGGATATCTCCCGGCGTCATGGCATCCGTGAAGCGATAATCACCTGCCTTGAGACGGTGCGCCTGCCCCCGCAAACGGGCCAGGAGTATAAAGTGCCAAGCGCTACGGATAACGCCGTCTTGCTTGAGCTCTGCCGCCAGCTTTTTTATGCCGCTACCGGGCGGAAACGAGACATCGCGGACGATGCCACCCTTTCCCGGAGCAATGAAGGTGCAGACCAGGAACCAGCCCAACAGGAGCAGGAGACCGACACGGACAGATAAAACAGCAAGGACCTTCGGTGTGAGCTTGAACGGAAACATTGAGGCCATTATGGGATCTTTCCGGTTATCAGTCAAGCTTGTGGGTGCGCCTTGACATCGGGTGTGAATATTGTTACAAAAATTGACAGGTTTGGGGGGCGATCACGGGCGATGCCGTACTGAACCGGCGATACGGCGGAGAGAGGGGAAACCATGCAACTATTCAAAGATATTCGTGAAGTGTTTGACTTTGCCATCGAAAAGGAAGAGGCGGCCTATCAGTTGTACACCAAGGCCGCCGCTATGGTGAGGTCGACAGCCAGCCGCAAGATGCTGGAGGAGATGGCCGAGCAGGAGTTGGGCCATAAACGCCTGCTGCAGGGTATGGATCGGGAGAAGGTCCATGAATACCGCTTCGTCAAAGTTCCTGATCTGAAAATCGGCGATTACCTGGTGGATGTGGAGTACCGGGACGACATGACGTTCCAGGAGATCATGGTCTTTGCCATGAAGGCCGAGGAAAAGGCTGCGCAACTCTACAGCGAGGCCAGCCATCTCACCGACGTTCCCGAACTCCAGCGCATGCTGCTGATGCTGGCCAATGAGGAAAAGAAACACAAATTCAACCTGGAGTCGATGTACGACGACAAGATACTGACCGAAAATTAGCGTCCTGCATGCCGCCCCAAGGCGGCATTTTTTTTGTGAGGCTCCTATGACGTTTCCCGAACAGGTTCACCTTCCCTTCAATTTTTCCATCATCAAGGAGAGCTTCCAACTGTGCTACCCTTCACATCAGGAGCCATTGGAAAACGGCCATTGGGCAATCATGCAGGGCAACAGCGTCCTTCTGGTGCGGGATACAAATAGCTTGGTTCTGCCCCAAGGCGATCTGCCGGCTTGGCTCCAGCCGAAAGCTTCGCCACTTTTCATTGGTAAATGGCACGGAAAACCGCTCCGTGCCTTTACCGTCGGCAGCGATCTGCCTCTCCGCCCTCCTTTCGAGTCCGAGGCTTTCAATGCCGCTGAGCAACACCTGGACATGCCGACCCTTACCGTAAGCGGCCTTGCCAAACAGATTCTGCACTGGGAACGGCAGAGCCGCTGCTGTTCCCGCTGTGGCGCGCCGACCGAATCCATGATAGGCAATTGGGGAAAACGGTGCACCGGCTGCAATGCGGAACATTTCCCCCATATCCATCCCTGCGCCATCGTGCTGGTCAAACGGGGCGACCAGTTGCTCCTCACCCGTAAGGCGGAATGGCTGCCTGGCAGATACAGTCTGGTGGCCGGCTTCCTCGATTTCGGCGAATCCCTGGAGGAATGCGCCATCCGCGAGGTCAGGGAGGAAACCGGGATCGGGATAAAGAATGTCCGCTACGTGGGCAGCCAGAACTGGCCCTTTCCCGCCCAGCTCATGGCCGGCTTCGTTGCCGACTACGCCGACGGCGAGATCACGGTTGACACAACCGAACTGGAGGATGCCCGCTGGTTCCCGCTGGATGCCCTCCCCTCGCTCCCGCCGCAGCGCAGCATTGCGCGCTGGATCATCGATAACTTCAAAATGCCGAACTCCTGCCCCATTTGAGGCACTCCTTCGTCTCCATCCACCGGGAAACGCCCTTGTACGGGTATTCTGCACACGGCACGTTCTTTGCTTTATACTGTCTCAAGATATATCATCGCCCCTCAGGGGCAAGGAGGTCTTTTATGCGACGCATGCTCTGGATGGTCCTCATGCTGCTTACCATCATTACGCCAACCTGGGCGCTGGCAGGGGTTATCAGCCCGGCCCGGGTGCGTCTGCAGGTCGGCGACGTCTATTTCCGCACCCCCGGCGATAACGACTGGCTGCCGGTTGTCGTCAATACGCCCCTGGATGAGGGGGATTCCGTCTGGTGCCCCGACGGCTCCCGCCTTGAAATCCAGTTGAACGACGGCTCCCTGGTCAGGCTGGATGGCGGTTCCACCATGGAGCTGCTTGCAGTGGAGGAAGACTTCACGCAAATACATATCTCTTCGGGGAACATGTACGTGCACACCGCCGTTAATGTCAAGGAGCGCAGCCTGCAGATAGACGCCGAGGACACCACGGTGCTCCCCGCCAGCCGTTCACGCCTGCGGATCGACATGTTGCCCAATAGCGAAGAGGACGTCTCCATCTTAAAGGGTTCGGCCTACGTGGAAGGAAACGGCAGCCGCACCAAGGTACGGGCCGGCGAACAGATCGCGCTGCTGGAGGAGGGACATAACGAACTGCTGGCGCTCAATCCCCCCGACGATTGGGAACACTGGAACCAGGAGCGAGACCGGGACATGATCAGAAGCTCGCGCTCGGAGACGTATCTCCCCGAGGAGATCAGGGGGTATGGCGGCGAACTCGATGCAAGTGGAGAGTGGATACGGGTTCCCGACTACGGCATGGTCTGGCGGCCGACGGTGATCCTGGCCGACGATTGGGCACCGTATCGGAGCGGCCGCTGGATATGGAAGGGCGACGATTACGTCTGGATATCCTATGAAAGCTGGGGATGGATACCCTACCACTACGGCCGCTGGATCTCGGTCAGCGGGCGCGGGTGGTGCTGGGTCCCACCCAGGCGGGGCGATGTCTATTGGGGTCCAGGTTACGTGGGATGGTATCGCACCGGCGACCGCGTCGGATGGACGCCGCTCGCGCCGGGCGAGACCTACTATGGACACCGTTCCTATGGCCGCAACAGTGTCAACGTCAATGTCACCAACGTCAATGTCAGAAACACCACCGTAATCTACAGGAACAGCCGGGCTCGGGGCGGGATGACCATCGTTCCCCAGAACGATTTCCTGCGAGGTAGAACCGTGAGTACACCGGTGGGCGGAAGAAACGCAGTGCCCCCTCCGGCGGCGGTTTCGTTCGGAAGCCCGCGCATCAAACCGCTCCGGGAGTCGCGCATGCCGATCATCAAGACTACCCCTCCGCGGGTCGCACCGCCGGAGATGAAGCGGACGGCGCCCCAGGACCTGCGGCAGCGTTTCCCGCGGATAAATCCGTCAGCACCGACCTCTACCCCGGCCACGGTAAAAACACCGACGGCAACGCCCGCGCCCGTAACGACGCATTCTGGCCGGGACAGGAGGAATGTTCCTGCTGTCCAACCGGCCGTCAGAGCCACCCCGACCGAAACCCGCGTACCGGCCTCTCCGGCACCTCGGGCTACTCAGACGCCTCGGGCACCACAGACACCTCAGGGCTCTCCGGCACTTCATGCACCACAGGATCGGGAACGACGGTCCGCCCCGCCGGTAGTGCCGCCTGCCGGAAAAGCCGCACCGGCAGTCCAAACTCCTTCCCAGAACAGCACACCCGCGAACGCCGGGAAAAACAGGCAAATGACGACGCCACAGGCACCGCCGAGAAAGGTCTGGAACGTCACCGGACCTGAACAGCGCAAAGAAGAGAAGAAAACCGCGCCACCCGCAAAGGGACGTACCGAAGACCGGCGAGAGGAACCAAAGAAGGATCGTCAATAAGATGAGGAGAGCTTCCTCCTCCTGTCACAAACCAGAAAAGGCTCTCCGTTGGGAGGGCCTTTTCTGGTACCGTTAAAACCGTGCTGAAACGTGGTTCCGGTCGTCTCGTGTCAGGGGCCGCCTCCTTTGGGCTCTCCCAAGGTGGATCAATTTGTTCGGAAAACAGTTGACGAGCATGAGTACGCCGGTTACAAGGGACAACAAAGCGGGACAGTTTATTTTCATTCGTTGTCATTGGAATTGTAAAATAACCCTGTCTCGCATTTTAAAAAAAATTTGCAAACGACGCTCTGTTTTCTAACATGTAAAGGGTTATATTTATGACGTTAATAATGCTGTTGGCTGTAGTCGCCCTCATAACACTTCCCTCAATAATTTGGCTCTATGCACTGGCGGATGCAACAATAAATACCTTTAAAACATTCAGTATAAAAATCATCTGGATATTATCACTCTGCTTTTTCCCACCAGTCGGGACGTTGCTTTATTATTTGATAGGGCGTAATCAGAGGAGGACGTACTACCCTGTTGGAAGGCTTGTGCTCATTTGCATTCTGATGTTTCCCATAGTAATGACAATAGCATATTACCTGCAATCACCAGAGCCAAAGACATATATGGAGCCATCAACACCGTCATCATCTTCAAAGACTATTCAGATATAGGGGCATAGAGACATGACCAAGGCGGATGCTAAAGGCAATTAATCAGTAAGTGCAGATTGAAGTTTCAGAGGAAAATGCGGGACGGAATTATTTTCACTATTTGTCCTGCCATCAACACAAAAGGCTCTCCTGACGGAGAGCCTTTTGTGTGTTTAAAAACTATTGAAACCAGGCAGCAAGGGTGAGTTACTTTTTAACCAGCATCTCCATCAGCCTGTGCCCCTCCACCGCCAGCCCGGTCTTCCCGGCCTGTTCCTCATCGTAGGACAACGCGCCGTTGCCCTCCCCTTTCCCGCCGCGATAGATGATGAACGGAACCGGTTCCGACGTGTGGGTCATCAGGCGTACCGGCGTGGGATGGTCGGGGGTGCACAGGATAGCATAGTCGCCGAATTTTTTGATCCCCTCCAGCACGGTCCCCACCACTTGTTGGTCGAAGTCCTCGATGGCCTGGATTTTGTGATCCATCCTGCCGGAATGGGATGCCTCGTCGGGGGCCTCCACGTGCACGTAGACAAAATCGTGGGTTTCCAGGGTCGCAAGGGCAGCCTGGGCCTTGCCCAGGTAGTTGGTGTCGATGTAGCCGGTGGCGCCCTCCACGTTGATCACGTCCAGACCGGCGCAAACGCCGATCCCCTTGATCAGGTCGACGGCCGAGATAACCGCTCCCGAGAGGCCGAATTTTTCACCGTAGGGGACAACTTGGGGCGTTTTGCCGTGTCCCCAGAGCCAGATGGAGTTGGCGGGCCGCTTCCCCTCCTCTTTGCGTTTCTTGTTGAGGGGGTGGTCGTGCAGCACCATCTGGGCGTGGTTCATGATGTTGTTCAGCGTGGCGGCGCCATCACCGCTGGGGAGGTAGTTCAGGATCGACTTGCCGGTGATGTCGTGAGGAGGGGTGGCCGTCATGCCGTCCTTGCCGCCGCGCCAGACCATGAGATGACGGTAGCCGACGCCAGGATGGAATTCGAACTCGGCGCTGCCGATCTCCTTCTGGAGCGTTGCCACCAATTCTCGTCCTTCTTCGGTGGAGATGTGGCCGGCCGAGAAATCCTCCATGTACAGGGAACTGCCGTGAGGATTGAGGGTCACCAGATTCATGCGGAAGGCGACATCGTCCGGGCCTAGGGTAACCCCCATGCTGACCGCTTCCAGCGGGGAACGGCCCGTATAGCAGGTGCGCGGGTCGTAACCGAAGATCGACAGGTTGGCCACGTCGCTGCCCGGAGGCAGCCCTTCCGGAACGGTATTGGCCAGGCCGACCTGCCCGTGCCGGGCCATGAAATCCATGTTTGGCGTTGTGGCCGCCTGGAGTGGTGATTTATTGCCGAGTTCGCTGTAGACCACGTCCGACATGCCGTCGCCGAGGAGGATGATAACCTTCATATGCGCCTTTCGGGATTAAAAATGAGGATGAGAACCAAAGATTTACGCCGCATAGGCGAAAAAACCCTTTCCAAACGGAAACTATATTAGTTTCCGAATCATCCCCTTGTCAACCTTCCAGGCCGCTATTTTCGCACAAAAATCTCTTTTGCCAGGTTGCTGTCGATGGCGAACTCGGAAAACCCGACCCGGAAGATATAGGACGGGAAGGACTGAACCAGCACGATACGATTGCCCGGCAAGACCCCCATGGCCATCAGTTTCTGCATCTTCTTGCTGTCCTCGGTCTGGATGTAGGCGATCTCACCCTCTTGACCCGATTTGAATTCGGTCAGCGCCACCACGCCAAGATCGCCCTGTGCCCGGGCGTCCGCGCAGCAGTCGCCCGGCGGGATCGGTTTGCCGTGGGGACAGGTGGTGGGGTGATTGAGCATGGTACAGATTTTGATGTCCACCCCCTCATTGAGCAGGTGTTCGAACTGGCACGCCTTATTGTCTCCCTCGTCGCCGCGCAGGTTTAGCACATCCATCATCAGCCGTTCCGCCAGGCGATGGCGGCGGATGGTCATCTTTCCCTCTTCGCGCCCCTCGGGCCGGAAATAGACCATACCCTGGCGCAGTTCCACCAGCGCACGGCTGGTCAACTCCTTGTAGGCCGGGTCGTCGGCCGGGAACCCCAACTTCTCCGGGTCCAGATACCGGGCGCCCTCCTCTTCAACCGCGATCCACAGGGCCTCCAGGATCTCTTCAGCCTTTTCGGACAGTTTCATACATTCTCCTTCTTCACGCCATGGGTTTCATGGATGCAGAGAAACAACCATCGGATCGGACATCGCGCAACAGTCACCCCAGAGGGAGAGACTATTTTATGATGTCTTTGATTTTTTGTCCTCTGAATTCTCTGCGTCCTTGGCACCGGGCGATGTTTTTCGTTGCAACAGGTTTTTCAGCTTGCCGATAAAGGCTGGTTCCAGAGGGTTCTTGTAGTTGCAGCGGGGGCAGTGCACACTGTGGCAGCCGCCGGGACAGCCGCCGCAGCCGTGCTTGCTTTCATTCTCGTCGAATTCGTGTCCGCAAAATCCGCAAATCATCTTCTTATCTCCAGGTGACCCAATCCGCTAAGCCGGGGTATAGAACCTCTGCAATACTTGTAGTAACGCAACTCATCCCTTTAGGTCCCAGTAAGTCCTCCCCCGCTGGAGGAGAGGACTTACTGTTCCAGGGCACTAGGCCAGCAGTTTTGTCATCAGCAGAAACTGGTTGAGCACGTAGCCGCTGCCGAAGGCCAGCAGGCTGACGAACAAGCCGATGCCGCCAGCAACCTTCCAGCCGCGTTCCTTCTTCATGATCAGAAACTGGGCCACGCAGGGGATGAACAGGGTCAGCGTCACCGCGGCTACCGTCAACTGGCGGGCATCCATCAGGCCCTTTGTCTGGAGTTCGTACAGACCGGCGGCCCCGTAATCACGGCGGAAGAAGCCGAAGATGAAAGCTATGGCAGTCTCCCTGGGCAGACCGATGGAGGCCATCACCGGCGTCATGGCCGTAATCAGCTTTTCAAAGAACCCGGTGATCTTGCCGAGCCAGAGTAGCACCGAGGCCAGGATGAACAGCGGCAGAATCTCCATGAAATACCACTGCATGCGGGTATAGGTCTTGGTTAGCACGTTGGAAAATTGCGGTAGCCGCATGGGAGGCAACTCCATGTAGAACATGGGGGCTTCACCCGGCATAACCCGCGCCGCCAAGAGCCCCACCACCACGAACAGCAGCAGGAGGCTGGCGCCCCACACCGCCAGGGCTCCGGGAAACTTGGACAACAGCGCCAGGATGACGCCCAACTGGGCCGAACAGGGTATGGTCAGGGCCAGCAGTATGGTGGCTATCACCCGTTCACGGGTCGTTTCCAAGGTGCGGGTCACCATGGTCGCCATGGTGTCGCAACCAAATCCCAGCACCATGGGGATGACCGCCCGCCCGGTAAGCCCGAATTTCTTGAAGATGCGGTCAACCAGGAGCGCCAGGCGCGGAAAATAGCCGGTATCCTCCAAGAAAGAGAAGAAGATGAAGAAGGTCGCCACGATCGGCAGGATAATCCCCACCGCATAGCGGATACCCAAGGTGATGATGCCGTACTCTCCCACAAAAAGTTCCTGAATGATCTCCCAAGGGATGATCATCTTGACGACGCCGGTAATCCAGGGGTTGAATATCCCCACAAAAAGCTTTTGCTCCAGTATATCGACCAGTGTGCCGGCGCCGAAGTCACCGACAAACTTATACAGCCCGAAATAGAGTACGATCAGCAACAGGGGGATTCCGGTCAATGGTCGCACCGACATACGCGACAGCCGCTCGGCCCAGGTAACAACCCGCTTCTCCGGGCTGGTGAACGCGTCCAGAACCAGCTTCTTGACGATATCCTTGCGTTCCAGGGAAAGGTCCAGATGAAACGATCCACGGCGATTGAATGCGATCTCCCGGACCTTCTCGGCAATCACCTCGTAGCCTTCGCCCTCCCGGTGGCGAACCAGCTCCACGATCTCCTCGTCCTGCTGGAGAAGCAAGAGGGCCAAGGCACGGCGGGAAAGGATGTATTCGCCCGACATGAGTCCGGACACCTCGTTGATGTCGTGTTCCAGCAGGCGGCTGTAGGCAAAATGCGGAGGATTTCCCGCGTCATAACGATAGGCGGCGATGGCGGAACGAATCTCGCCGAGCCCCCGCTTGCGGCCCGTGGCCGCGCCGATCACCGGGATACCAAGTCGCTGCCGCAACAGTTCCAGATCGATCTTCAGCCCCATTCGTTCGGCCTCGTCCATGATATTGACCACCAGGATCACCGGCAGGCCGGCCTCGATCAATTGGAGCGTCATGGCCAGCATCCGCTCCAGGTTGCGAGCGTCGAGCACATGCACCACCACGTCCGGCGTCTCGTGCAACAAAATCTCCCGGGCAACCCGCTCTTCCTCGGTGATGGTGTGGATCGAGTACATGCCGGGTGTGTCGATCACCTCCCACGACTGTTCATTGATTACCGCATGGCCGCGGGACACCTCGACCGAGGTGCCAGGGTAGTTGGATACGGTTACGTACGAGCCGGTAAGGGCGTTGAACAACACGCTCTTCCCCACATTGGGATTGCCGACCAGGGCCACCCGCTTGGCGTTTGAATTCTTCCCAGGTGCTTCCGTCTGTTTACCGCAGCAAGTAGCCATTACTTCACCTTTTTATGCCTTTGATTTTCATTTTCAATTATATTGTAAAAAAAATTGCTATTTGGCCCTACATGCCGCGCACAATCCGTAGATTTCCAGCTTATGGCTTCTAATCGTGAATCCGTGACGTGTCGCTATCTCCATCTGTAACTTCTCGATAGTCTCGTCTTCGAACTCGATGATCGCGTTGCACCCCGTACAGACCAAATGGTCGTGATGCTCGCCGGCCAATGCATGTTCATAGCGGGTCTGGCCGTCATGCAGCAGGATCTCGCGGGCCAAGCCCGCCTCGGTGAACAGCTTGAGGGTGCGGTAGACTGTGGCGTGGCCGATACCAGGGTGGCTGGCTTTGATCTTCAGGTACAACTCCTCAACACTTACATGCTGGTGAGTGGAGAGAAAGAAGTCAAGGATGATGTCCCGTTGGCGGGTGGAGCGGAGTCCTTTGGCCGTAGCAAATTCGTTAAATGCCTTTTTCTTTTCGAGGATCATTCCGCCCCCTTGTTGAACTTGAAATTCAATATAGAAGAGCAGCAACAATGTTGTCAACACAAAATTTCAGGTTCAGGGGTGAATACGCATTTTCCCACCATCAGGCCGACGGGTTGCAAAAATGGATTATACCGATTCCGCATCAAGGCTAAAATCGGCCTCACATCTCCTTGGTAACAGATGTCGCCTGGACAGAGTAAGAGTGTTTCCCTCCCTTGCCGTCCTGGCGGTACATAACAACCGCCGCACCGTCCCAGGCGATCCAGCGCCTGGCGCTTTTGTTCAGGTCCGAAAAATCCACGATCCGGCAGGGGTACTCTTTCCCGGCAACAGTACAGGAGGCATTGCGCACAAGCAGGTAATCCCGCTTAACCACAACCATTTTTTCCACATCCAGAACTCTCAGGGTGATATGCGGCCTTTCCGAAAAATCAAGCTGGGCTTCGGGACATTCCATGGTGGTGTAATCATAGCTGCTTCGGGGAATGACAATAGTGCGGGCAACACCATGTTCACGGACATCAAAACGGAAGGCCCCATTCTCAAGCCGGCCCTCGACATCAACCGTGGCGCCGTTCTCCTTGCGCTCATGAAAATAGCTGACCAAGCGGCCTTTAAGCAGAGTTCCTTTCTCGGTGGAGGAAAGCCGGTACCCCATCCAGAGGAAGGATGCTCGGACCTCGGTTTTGGTTTCGAACTGTACTTTGGAGGCGCCCCCGTCATCAGTCATGCGCTGGGTTGTAATAACATCGCCAATGGAAAATCCCTTGGCGGAGACCTTGTAGCGCGTCACCGTCGTAACCGGAATACCGGCGAAGGAAGTGGCGAGTGGCATCAGGCACAGGATGAGCATAGTGGCCAGAAGAAGCCCGTGTCCCCTCATGATAGTCGTCAAGATATTCACTCCCTCCCGGATTAATTGAGGTTCAGCGTATCAAAAGCCGCAATCTCCATCAAGCGTCTTGGTGTCTGCAGGCGGCCCGCGTTTCAATCTTTACAACAAAATAACCTTTGCGTAACCTGAATGTTAAAGAAGCTGGCCGATTTCAAGGAGCACGTAAAGGAGCACGTAAAGGAGCCACGTCATGGAAAGACCGAGCGAGATCAAATGGCTGCAAGAACCGGAGGAAAAGGATTACCCCGCGGCTGAATCGTATCTCAGCCTGATCTATGATACTGCGACCGTGAAGAGCATCATAAGCAAGCTGAAGGTTACTCCAGTGTCCCGGTTCAAGGCCAAGGACATATTCAGGGCCTCCGGGTTATCACTGTTGGGAGTCAGCAATTCCCATGTAGAGAAGGACCGCAGAAAAATTGAGGATGGGAAGTCGTTATCACCCATCCTGCTGGTTAGGGATGAGCACAATGGCAGGGTGATCATTGCGGACGGCTACCACCGATTATGCGCCGTCTACTCATGTGCAGAGGATGAGAGCATCCCGTGCAAGATTGTGTGACACGTTGGTGAATAATACTGATAATTTGTCGCTGTCGCCGAGACATTGCGTGGCCATGGGATCACCGGCAGGGTGTGTACGTAGCAACGTAAGGAACTGGGGTAAATCGTTTGTACCCAGTTGCCGTAATCTACAAAATTACGGTATGACACAGTGCCAATAACTTGAGTTCAATGGAACACAGTGCTATAAAAGAGCGGGGTAAATGCTGGATGCATCCCCAAGCGAAAGAACGCCGTGACCAGTGATTTTGCCGGTTTACCTAGGGATACTAACTTGTGGGATTAACCCAAATCGACAACCTTGAAGTGGGCATGACCCTGGCAAACGATGTTCACGACCGCGCCGGAAGATTGCTGTTGGGCGCAGGAGTGGAATTGAGCCAGAAGCATCTCGTCGTCTTGCGCACATGGGGCGTCATGGAGGTGGACATCGTCGGGGGTGAGGATGACAACCAGGGTAGCCATCTTCCTGCGGAGATCACTCAGGAGCAGTTGGACTCCGCCATAGCGGCCCTCGCACCGCTTTTTTGCAATAGTGACTTGCACCACCCGGTCATGCGCGAACTGCTTCGCCTCGCCGCGTTGAGGAAGGCCTCCCATGGCCTTTTCTGATCGTGCCCCCATCACCCTGGAGCAGCTCGTTGAGCAGACGCGGACCGTCTACTCCCTCCCCTATTTCTACGAACGTTTCAATGAGGCCATCAATCATCCACGCAGTTCCATCGCCGATATCGCCAAGATAATCATCGAGGATCAGGGCCTGACCGCGCGTATCCTCAAGCTCGCCAACAGCCCGATGTTCGGGTATTACGCCAAGGTTGACTCCATCACTAAAGCAGTGACTATTATCGGTACGCAACAACTACGCGACCTGGCTTTTGCCGCCTCTGCCATGGGGGTTTTCAAGGGCATCTCCGAAGAATTGATGAATATGGCTCTTTTCTGGCGGCACAGCATCGCCTGCGGCATCATCGCCCGCAACCTGGCGGCCTGTCTGCGTGAAAGCAATGTGGAGCGTTTCTTCGTGGCCGGAATCCTCCACGATGTGGGGCAATTGATCATGTGCTCGGCCATACCGGACACGGTCGGCGAATTGCTGGCACTCAGCCGGTCGCGCCAGGAGCAGTATCACCACACCGAACGGAGTCTGCTGGGATTTGACCATGCCGACCTAGGGGGTGCGCTTTTGCAGGCCTGGAAGCTTCCGGCCAATATCTTCGAACCGGTGGCCTGTCACCATGCTCCCCGCGCCGCCGCGCAATTCCCATTGGAAGCCGCTATCGTCCATCTGGCGGAAATCATCTGCCAAGCCTTCGAATTCGGTGTCAGCGGCGAATGGTGCGTCTCCTCATTTGAGCCGGCGGCATGGGAACGCCTCGGCATGCCGGTAAACACCCTGGCAACGATCCTGAAACAGTCGGAACCGCAGATCGAGGAGACCTTCGATATCCTGATGGAGGGGCAATGAAAGAAAAGATCCCTCCTCTCTCCCATGAATTTCTCAAAGAGCGTGTCCAGTATCTGGAAGAGGCCAACCGGCGTTACATGTCAATCCTCGACATGCTTGCGTCGAGCCTGGATTTTCACGGAGACCTTAACCGGGCCAAGGATTTTTCAGACATCTTCCGCGCTACCCAGGTCCAGGTTTGCCGGATACTAGCATGCCGGAAAACGGGATGTCTTGAGGCGATGGAAGACGGCAGCTTCGAGCTGTCATCATGGGAGCCCAAGGATGCCAGGAAAGAGATTCAATCGGAGATCGAGGCAAAGATCATGGACGGGACCTTTGCCTGGGCCTTGAACCGCAACCAAGCCATCCTGGTGCCGCTTGCCGACAACCGTACCCTGCTTCTGCACAGCATTGCCACCCGTTCCCGAATTCTGGGGATGTTTGCGGCCATCCTGCCCGGAGATTCTGCCGCAGTGGATGCCGCAGCCCTCAATGCCATCTCCATCGTACTGTACACCTGTGCCCACGCCCTGGAGAGCACAACTCTCAATGCCAAACTGCACGAAAACATGGCAACCCTTGAAGAGAGGGTTCAGGAGCGGACCCGCGACCTGGCCATCGCCCGGGAACTGGCCGAAGAGGCCAGCCGTGCCAAGAGTGCCTTTCTTGCCAACATGAGCCACGAGATCAGGACCCCCATGAACGGAATCATGGGGATGACCGATCTTCTGCTCGCCGGCGGGCTTACCCCCGCCCAGGAGCGCCAGTTTCACCGTGCCATTATGGACTCGGCCGACAGCCTGATGGTTATCATTAATGATATTCTCGACTTTTCCAAAATTGAGGCAGGCAGGATAGAACTGGATGAGTCCCCCTTTCTGCTGCGTACGGTTATGGGGCAGGTGCTGCGCTCACTGGCGCCTAAGGCGGTTGAAAAAAAACTGGAATTGCTTTGTGCTCCGGAAACGGATGTGCCCGATGCGCTAATAGGCGACGCCGGGAAACTCCGGCAGGTGCTGGTCAACCTCGTCGGCAATGCCATAAAATTTTCCGAGCGGGGCGAGATCGTCGTGCATACCCATGTCCTGGCTGACGATGGGGACCAAGTTCTGCTCCAGTTCTCGGTCAGCGACCGGGGGATCGGGATATCCCCGGAAGCCTATGGCCGGATCTTCAACATGTTCGAACAGGCCGACTCGTCCACGAGCAAACGTTTCGGCGGCACCGGCCTCGGGCTGACCATCTCCCGGCGGATCGTGGAACTGATGGGGGGCCGCATTTGGGTCGATAGCACACCGGGGCAGGGAAGTACGTTCCATTTCACTGCCCGCATCCCGGTCCAACAACAGACGGCGCCCCGTCTCGAACCGGCCGAGTTGATCGGGCAGACAATCGTTGTCGTGGAACAGATTGAACAGAGCCGCCGCACCTTGGCCGAATACCTGGCCGCATGGGGGATGGAGCCCCTTGTGGCGGCCGACGCAGAAAAAGCAGAGGAACTCATCCGCGTGGCTAACCACAAAAAACTCCCACTACTGGCACTCGTGGACTTGCAGACCTTGGGCACGGACTGCTGGGGTCAGGTCAAGCTGCTTCAGGAAGCCAGCCATACCCCCATTAAGATGATCGTCATGACCAGCGCCGGGATTCGCGGTGACGCGGAACATTGCCGCCGGTTGGGGATCGCCGGGTATCTCACCAAACCGTGGGTGCATGACGAACTAAAGGACGTCATTCTGGCGGTCCTGACTGGCGGGAGCGAGGGGCAGCAGGTGCCGGTGACCCGCCACACTCTACTGGAGGAGCAGGCTCGCCTCGACATCCTGGTGGCCGACGATGTGGAGGTTAACCGGATGCTTGCGTTGACCATCCTTGAAAAACAAGGACATCGTGTCACCTTGGCGACCAACGGCCGGGAGGCTGTTGAAGCCTACGCGGCGGGACACTTCGACCTTATTCTCATGGACGTTCAGATGCCGGTCATGGACGGACTCCAGGCAACGCAGTACATTCGGGAGTTGGAGAGGGGTACCGACAAAAAATGCCCTATCCTTGCTCTGACGGCCTATGCCGGCCGGGAAGACCGGGATAAATGCCTGGCTGCGGGTATGGATGGACACCTTTCCAAACCGTTCAAGGCTGCCGAGCTTGAGTTTGCCCTGCACCAGCAGTGCGGCTTACCGGGCAGCCGAGGGCCTGCTTCGGGACCACCGGCTGCATGTGACACCACAGGCGAGGACATGCCGGTATTCGATCATAGCGGGCTGCTCTGCCGCCTGGGAGGCAAGACCGAGCTGATCGGCAAGTTTGTTGCGCTGTTCCAAAAGGGCATGACAGGAAACTTGGCCAAACTGCTTGCTTCCACGGAAAGCCGCGACAACGATGGGATACGGGTAAGCGCCCACACTATCAAGGGGGCAGCAGGCAACATTGGAGCGCCACGGGTTCAGGATATCGCTCGACGCATCGAGGAAGCCGCCCGGGAAGAGAGGCTGGCTGAAGCACTGGCCCTGCTCCCCCACCTGAACGACGAATACGATGCATTTGTACGCTTGATCGAGAAAGGGCAATAATCGTCGGCCCAGTACGATCCGCACATGGCTCGATTTACCAAAGGAGGATACGGATGGAACTCAGAAAATGTCTTGTTGTGGATGATGACGAACTTGGGCGTGAAATCATTGCCCAATACCTGGAGAATGTTCCCGTCGTTGATACCGCCATCAACGGTCAGGATGCGGTCGAAAAATTCCGGGAAGCCCTGACGTCGGACGCCCCCTATGAACTTATCCTACTGGACATCGTCATGCCGGATATGGATGGGATCGCCGCCGGCAAAGAGATCAGGAAACGGGAGAAAGAATTGGCACTGCCGACAGACAAGCAGGTCAAGATCATCATGTTAACCGCTCTCAACACGCCGCAGGACGTAATGCAGTCAATGCTGTCGGTTCAATCGTCAGCTTATCTGGTCAAACCGGTGGAACCTGATAAGGTCCGAAAAACCATCAGCCAATTGGGGCTCAGGATTCCTTGACGAGTCCAATTGGCTGATCGGGCGCATAACGGGATAAATAGTTTGTGGATGGAGACCCGCCCCGCAAAAAATTCATTTTGTAATACAGCGGTGCATGGCATAAAATTAGACTATTGCAATATAATTACTCTAACCCTTCAGGCATGTTTCCCATGATGATCCCGACAATTCTCATTGTTGACGACGATGAACTGAGCGTTCGCATGCTGGAGGCCCAGCTTGGCGAGGCGGGTTTCGCCTCCGTTACCGCGCTCAGCGGCGTCGAAGCCCTGGGAATTATGGAACGGCAGCCGATCGATCTGGTCATCTCCGACCTGGTCATGCATGAAATGGATGGTCTCGAACTCATCCAGCAGATACGGAAAAGATATCAAGGAATACCGGTCGTTGTGGTAACGGCAAACGGCAGCGTGGAGAGCGCCGTTGACGCCATGCGGCGCGGGGCCTACGATTATCTGGAAAAGCCCATCAATCCGGTTATTTTGCGCATTACCGTCCAACATGCCCTCACCTACCACCATGTCATCCGGGAAAATGAGCAGATCAAAGGGCTCTTGGGAGAACGGTTTACCTTTCAAAGCATTGTAACCGTGAACCCGGCGATGAAGGAGATGTTGAGGTTGGCCGCCAAGGTCGCTTCGGCACGTCAGACGACGGTGGCTATCTACGGCGAAAGCGGTTCCGGTAAAGAGGTGCTGGCGCGGGCCATCCATTTTGCCGGCAACGGGCTTCCAACCGGTTTTGTGGCGGTCAACTGCGCCGCTATCCCCGAGCATCTGCTGGAGAGCGAGCTTTTCGGCCACGTGCGGGGGGCCTTTACCGGTGCCGAGCGCGACCGGGAGGGGAAGTTCAGCCTGGCCCGCGGAGGCACCATCCTGCTTGATGAGATCGGCGATATGCCCCTGCCGCTTCAGGCCAAACTGCTGCGGGTACTCCAGGAACGGGTTTTCGAAAAGATCGGAAGCAATACCCCGCTTCCTGCGGAGTGCCGGATTATCGTGGCCACCAACCACAATCTGGCCGAACAGGCTTCCGCCGGGCGATTTCGGGAGGACCTCTACCACCGGATCAATGTTTTTCCCCTCACCATCCCCCCCCTGCGGAATCGCAAGGACGACATCCCCCTGCTCTGCGAGCACGCCCTTGACCATCTGCGCCAGCATTTGGGCAAGGCCCTACCCGGCATCTCCCCAGAGGCCATGGAAATTATGCTCAACCACCATTGGCCGGGTAATGTGCGCGAACTGCGCAATTGTCTGGAACGGGCAGCCATTCTCACGGAAGGGGAGTTAATCCGCCCCTCACACCTGGGCATCGGTCCGGCAACGCCACCTATGACCTCTGTCGATAATGACACAAGTGGCGACAGCACTACCTACACCCTGACAGTCTCGAACGACCTCCTCTCTCTCGATGCCCTGACAAACCGCATCCTGGCCGTTACCTTGGAACGGTGCAACGGCAACAAATCAAGGGCTGCCCAGTTGCTCAAAATCGGCCGCAAGGCATTTTACCGTTCCTGAATCAGCCTTTTGCTGTTTGCCCACCTCTACCAAAACCCATACACCTTATATTGATTTACAATATTTTTCAATAAGTTACACGAAAAAGGCTAGCAGTTATGGCAAATTTTCCGGAAGCAGATGGGGAGTCAACAAGTTCCGGTACAATGGTCGGCATGGCAAATTTGACCTTACCGTCTTCGATTTCAACCAGGGTCTTCAAAGCCTTTGTCAATCCGAACGCTGCGCCGCCGATGGCACCGATGCCAGCACCTATCCCTATATTAATGAGGTGATTAGCCGGCTTTTTTGTAAAGGCTACGGTCGCACCACCGATTAAACTGCCGATCAGAACACCGTAGAGAGAGTCTTGAAACGTATCCAAAAGGGCGGGGTCCCCACCGGCAAAGGCTGGAACTGTCGCTGAGAGCATAACGGTAAGGATGATCAGAGAAACTACTTTCCGAATTTTGTACATTTTCATTAAGCCTCCTATTGAGTGGATGTGACCGTCCTGCAGTTCATGTTCCCAAGCTTCTAATCCGGCTGATGCGGCATGAGCGGGAATTTATCCTGTGAATCCCCCCGATGAAATTTTCCGCAAAAGGGATCTCCACAAAACACCACATTCCTGCACGCTGGAGTTGAAAAACAATCCGTGTCTGCGGTCGATGTGAGGACAGACAATCTTCCATCTCCTCAAGCCTCTTGATCGGTTTTCCGTCTACCTTGGAGATGATATCGCCGGTCTCAATACCCGCCGTGCCGGCTGGTCCACCCCAGCCAACAACCATGACGATAAGCCCCTCCACCACCTCCATCCCGCTTTGTATGGCAGAAGCACTATCTACCTCAGTAATAATCATCCCGAGGAAATCAAGCATTGCTGGCGGCCTTTCATGCACCCCATGACCGCCCCGACTCATTGACGCCTCCTGTCTATCCGTTGCCATGGCACATCACGACCGAAGCAGTTCCGCACGGCACACTTTCCGGTTCATTGGGAGAATTCTCAAGTGAATGCCGCAGTTGCAGCAGTTTATCCTGAACGTCCTTGCGAAAAAACACCTCCACAGCGATAATATCTCCTTCTATCACGTCAACAAGAATATTGCCTCTTGCAGGGGTCAGCACAATGGTGGTCTGCCCTACCCCCCATCCTTTGGAGGGTTGTAACCCCGTACAAAGCATGGCGCAAGACTCTTCGCCGCTGACGCATCTATCCATATCGACCTTCATATTCTCAACCAGGCAAGCCAGCTCAGGTCTGTCCACCATGAGAAGCAAGTGTTCCAACTCGTGCGCAAAATCAGGCAGAGAGTCTCTTAATAATATTTTTTGCATGGGAATACCGTGTACGTAATCTCACCGGACCTCTAACGGCTATAGAAAAAAAGCGGCAGACCCTCTCACCTGGGCTGCGTTTCTCCGTCCTTTGGCTCGGGGAGTGTTTCTTTGATATCGGCCTTGCGGATCAAAGACTTCATCAGTTCCATAGCAGTGAGATTCGCGCCTTCGGAAGTATCATTAATTGTCACGCCCCATAGCAGTCTGCCGGTCGCGGTGTCGGCAATCTTGGCGGTCAGGGAAACTGTACAACGATTTTTCTTATCCATGTTGCTGGCCAAACTGGCGACCAAAGAGGGGGACCGGATCGACTCGCAACTGAAGTCATTGACACTGCCGAAGACCACCGCCGCGATATTATGCGACTGCAATGCGCTCCGCATATCGTCGCTCAGACCGGAGCCGTAGAACTTTGCTTCATTTACCAGGGCGGTGGTAGTGCTACGGTCAATGACGACATATCCTTTCGCCACCAACTCCAGTGCCACACGATCGGCAGCCTCTTGGCCGATGCTTTTTCCGGTATTGGTAGCTGAGGAAAAGAACGGCATGAGCGCTACCGTCTTTGTCTCAGGAATGGATCTGAACAGAGAGCAACCGGTTAATGAAATACAGAGGAACATGTAACAAACAATTAGCTTCATTAGAGCCATTTCCACTATCTTTCTCTAGTAAATACAACGGGGAAAAATCAGGCTGCCTCGAATTTGTAGCCGGCTCCATAAACCGAATGAATAAACTCCAACTCAGGATTTGCATCAGCAATTTTCTTCCGCAGTTTCTTAATATGGCTGTCTATGGTGCGACTACTGACAATGCGGCGGTCAGGATAGATCTTTTCCATGAGCTGTTGTCGGCTGTAAATGCGCCCAGGCTTGGCTGCCAGAAACTGCAAGAGTTTAAATTCTACGGCGGTAAGGTCGAGTTCATGTTCGGCAAGCGTGGCCCGATAGCGCGATTCGTCAAGGGTCAGTCCGGCGGTTTGTGTAGCCTGATCGTCGCCCATACGTCGCAGGACCGCTTTGACCCTGGCCACAACCTCCCGAGGGCTGAACGGCTTGCAGATGTAGTCATCGGCACCGAGTTCTAGCCCGAGCAGACGATCCACCTCATCAATGCGGGCGGTCATCATAATGATCGGAACATTGGAAAACGTTCTGATCTCCTTGCAGATATCTATTCCATCACGCCCCGGCAGCATCAGGTCAAGAAGAATAAGATTCGGACCGTTCTCTCTTACCCAAGGAATAACCTCAGTACCATTACACAAACTTGACGTTTCAAACCCTGCCAAGTAGAGATAATCCTTCAAAACATCCACCAACTTCAGCTCATCTTCCACAATGAGGACCTTTTTAGTCATATCAATTTCCTCGCAAATATTATCTTTTCAGATGATATCGTTTATTCTTGCACCATCTTATTAGCACAAATAGATCTGTTATTATCAAAACCTGCATATGTTTTCGCATTTATGACATATTTTAACCGCTTTTCCCTCATTTCTACTCATTTCATCCCATATCGTGTTGCTGAAAAGTGCGAAGCGTTACTGAACGGCTCCACTTATCGCCAGGGAAATTGGGGATGACGCCGTGGAAACCGTCGCTGCTCCCAAGGCCAAAGCGCCGGTTGTCTGGTTGATGGCGTATAAGGACACGGAGTTGGAAAAATAGTTTACCGCATAGGCAAATCTCCCCGAGGGATCGACCGCGACGGAACGGGGTTGTTTGCCGGATGCCACGGCCATTCCAGCAGTCAATGCCCCGGTAGTCTGGTCGATGGCATAGACGGAAACCGTGTCGGAGCCATAATTGGCTGCATAGGCATATTTTCCCGAAGGATCGACCGTGACGGAAAACGGAGTTGTGCCTGCTGCTACCAGCGTCCCTGCGACCAGTGCCCCGGTGGCTTGATTAATGGTATAGACCGAAATGGTATTGGAGTTGTAGTTCGCCGCATAGACGAACCTTCCTGATGGATCAACAGAGATGGAGACGGGATTTGTTCCGGCAGCAACAGCAGTCCCGGCGGTCAAGGCTCCGCTGGTCTGGTCGATGGTATAGACCGAAACGGTGTAAGAACCGTAGTTGGCAGCATAAAGGAACCTTCCCGATGGATCGACGGCGACGGACACAGGATTTGTTCCGGCAGCCACGGCCGTCTCGGCGGCCAAGGCCCCGCTGGTCTGGTCGATGGTATAGACCGAGATGGTATCGGAGCCATAATTCGCTACGTAGGCAAACCGCCCCGAGGGATCAGTAGTGACGGAGCGCGGCTCCAAACCTGTAGCCACAGCCGTCCCGGCGGTCAATGTCCCACTGGCTTGGTCAATAGTATAAACCGAGACCGTTGCAGAGGCTCGGTTTGCCACGTAAGCGCATTTCCCGGAAGGATCGACGGCGATACTGTACGGACCTGTTGCGGCGGCCGCAGCCGTTCCGGCGGTCAAGGTCCCGGTACTCTGATTGATGGCATATACCGAAATACTGTCTGAGCCATAATTAGCTGCAAAGGCGAACTTCGGCTTATAGGTGACGGCAACGGTTCCCGATGACACAGCTATCTGGACCGGACCATTGCCAGCCGAGACCATTCCTGCGGCAGTTAAGGCACCGGTGGCCTGATCGATTGCATAGACCGGTATGACGTAGGAAGTAAAGCTGGCTGCGTAGACATACTTGCCGGAAGGATCGACCGTGATTGAGCGGGGATTGGTCCCCGCCGACACCGACGTCCCCCCTGTCAGGGCTCCGGTGGTTTGGTTAATGGTATAGACCGAAATGCTGTTGGAGCCGCTATTGGCCACATAAACAAATTTACCGGAAGGGCCGACAACTACCGATACGGGCGTCGTGCCGGCAGATACGGCTGTTCCCGCAGTCAGAGCCCCGGTGGTTTGGTTAATGGAATAGACCGAAATGCTGTTGGAGCCGCTATTGGCCGCATAAACGAATTTGCCGGCAGGATCGACGGCCACGGAGACGGGCGCTGTACCGGTAATGGCGCTCGATGCGGCGGTCAAGGCCCCGGTGGCCTGATTGATGGTGTAGACCGAAATGCTATCGGTCCCGCTATTGGCCGCATAAACGAATTTGCCGGTAGGATCTACGGCCACGGAACGAGGTTGCGTCTTGGTAACCACATATCCGCTGTGACGTAACTGGCCGGTTGATGCATTGACGGTATAGATGGAAATCGTCCCATCATTATAATTAGCCACATAGGCGAAGCGCGGGTATATGGCTGTGGAGCCTGTCCCGCCGCCTTCACCACTGCCGCACGACGCTGAAACAAAGGCAACAAAAATCAAGCATGCCGTTCTTATTACATTACGAATCATAACCATGGGCCCTCTTTAAGTACTCTGCCTGTCAATATGGGGTTGAGGTGCTTTTTAGGAAAAACACGCCGATATGTAGGTGCCGCGTGCCGTCACTGACCGCCGGAGATCATTCCGGCTGAATGGCGGCCCCGTTTTAGCGACCGTGGAAACCTAGAACGGAAATGTGATTGAAATATGTTGGAATTCAGCAAATGAGGTTGAACGATTAAATGTTTGAATAGCGATCTGGTGAGATAAAAAAATCTTGTTGTCCACTGTTATGAGCGGATTCATGAAAGACAAGCAAGCCCGCCCTCCAGCATCATGAGCAACAATCCTGAACTGTCCCCGGAAGACACATCCTGTGCCCTGCGGGTACACCAGCCTCAAACAGCATATTTTTAACAATTTGTAATTATTACGTAAAAAATTTGGCATCCAACCTGCTAGATATGGACAATGATACGCGTGCCTGTATCTTTCCGGCGCAGACAAGGGAACGAATAGCAGGGGTTATTTATTGAATATTTTATTTCGTTACGGGGGAAAACATGGGATTTTCATCTATCTTGCTGGAGAAACTTCATACAAGCGAGGATATGCTGACAAAACTACTCATTCGGGACGTAAAGGATGTCTTCTGTACCATGGTCGGCATGGATGACCTTCTGCATCTCCCCCTTGAGATCAATCCCGTAAACCATTTTTCCGACTGCATCAGCGCCCTGGTCGGCTTGGCGGGTACCTACAACGGTCTCATCAGCCTGCACGTTCCCAACGAGTTGGCAAAAAGCATCACGACGAACATGCTTGGCCAGGAAGTCACAACATTCCATGACGATATTCAGGATGCGTTGGGAGAGGTTGCCAACATGATTGCCGGCTCTTTCAAACAACATCTGACCAACAGCGGGTTGGATATCCGCCTCTCAACGCCATCGGTAGTCACCGGAAAACGATACGCCATCTCCCTCACCAACAAGCCGGAGGCAATGGCGCTCCGCTTTGCCTCGGATGAGGACTGGTTCATGGTTGCCGTGGCGTTGGAGCACGAGTAGCCGCCTCCATCATCCCTGGCCGACGAAATACCTGATAATGTCGTTGTAGAACGCCAACAACATCAGCCCCAAAAGCAGCATCAGGCCAACCTGCTGAGCATACTCGCGCGCTTTCTGGCTGACCGGACGGCGGAAGACAAGTTCCCAGAAAAAGAAAAAAAGATGTCCGCCGTCAAGGACCGGCACCGGCAGGAGGTTGAGTACCCCCAAGTTGACGCTGAGCAGCGCCATGAAGGCCAGAAAGCTGGAACCACCGGCTTGGGCCGTTTCGCCGGCCATCTTGGCGATCATGATCGGTCCGCCAAGCGTATCCAGCGGCACAACACGCTGGGCCAGTTTTACCAGCGACATGACCGTGATCTCAATCACTTTGCCGGTCTGCACCGTTCCCTTGACCACAGCCTGAATGGGGCCGAAATGCTCGGTGACGATCTCTCCGGCCGAGGCCACGCCGATGGCGTAACCGTTGACCTTCTCGCCGAACAGGTTTTTGGCCACGCGCGGCTCGGGTGTGATAGTGAACTGAACGTAGGACATATTGCGTTTCACCGTCAGCACCACAGGCTTACCCTTGGTCGCGGCAATAGCCTCGGCCACGTCTTCCCAATGCACGATGGCCTTGCCGTCGATGGCGGTTATGACGTCGTTCTTCAGAACCCCGGCCTTTGCCGCAGGTTTGTCCTTCAAAACCTCGCCAATCTTAGCGGTTATGGAGGGCACCCCCAACATGCACAGCACGATAAAGGCCAACCAAGCAAAGACCAGATTGAAAACCGGACCTGCCATGACGATGGCAATCCGTGCCAGAGGCGGTTTATGGGCAAAGGAACGGGTCTTTTCCTCTTCCGTCAGTTCTCGCGGTACAACAGCAACCTTCCCGGCATCTTCAGTGGCGCTTTCTTCGCCTTCTTCCGAAGTGGGGTGGTGCGACTCCCCCCCCTCGATGAAGCCCCCCTCGCCGAACATCTTCACATAACCACCCAGCGGGAAGGCGGAGACCAGGTATTCCGTCTCGCCGATCTGCTTGCCCACCAGCTTTGGACCAAAACCAAGGGAGAATTTCTCTACCTTGACGTTGAACAATTTGGCTACCAGAAAATGCCCGAACTCGTGGACAAAGATCAACACCCCCAAGACAATTACGGCATAGATGACCATCATGTCAGTTCACCATTCCCCGGCAGATCTCACGTGCCCGGTCGCGCCCCCAACGGTCGGACAAGAGCACTTCTTCGATAGATTTCAGGTCATGGGCCTGATGGGCATCCATGGTCCGCTCGATAACCTCGGCGATCTGCATGAAACCGATCCGCCCCTCCAGAAACGCCTCCACAGCAATCTCGTTGGCGGCATTCATCACGGCCGGCATGCTCTCACCGTCCGTGATGGCACGATAGGCTAGGCCGAGGCAACGGAATTTCTCCCGGTCCGGTTTGAAAAAGGTCAGCCCGGACAAGGCGGTCAGGTCGAGCGGTTTGACGCCGGTTGCCACACGCTCGGGGTATGACAGGGCATAGGCGATGGGAGCCTTCATGTCGGGCGTGCCCAGTTGGGCGATAACACAGCCGTCGATGTATTCTACCATGGAGTGGATGATGCTCTGGGGGTGGATGTTGACATCGATCTTGTCCACCGGAGCGTCAAATAGCCAGCGCGCCTCTAATACCTCCAACCCCTTGTTCATCATGGTGGCCGAATCGATGGTGATCTTGCGCCCCATGCTCCAGTTGGGATGATTGAGGGCATCCCGAACCGTTACACCGACCAGTTGTTCGGTCGGCGTGTTCAGGAACGGACCACCAGAAGCGGTCAGGATGATCCGGGTAATATCTTCACTACGATGCCCCTCCATGGATTGGAATACGGCACTGTGCTCACTGTCCACCGGGTAAAGCTTGACGCCGTACTTGGCGATCATCTCCATGAAGAGATGCCCGGCGGTGACGAGGGTTTCCTTATTGGCCAAGGCGATATCCTTACCGGCCCGGATGGCGGCGGCGGTGGGGACCAGACCGGCGGCTCCGACGATGGCGGCCACCACCATCTCTGTCTCCCCGGCGGTGGCGGCGGCGATCAAACCTTCGATGCCCCCCAGAATCTCCACCGGCAGGCCGGAACACATCTCTTTAAACCTGGGGACATCCTCCGGGGAAGCAACCACCGCGATACGCGGCGAGAACTCCCTGACTTGGCGAGAGAACAACTCAAGATTGCGGCCGGCGGTCATGGCGACCACACGGAAACGGTCGGGGTAGGCGGCAACGATCTCCAGCGTGCTGACGCCGATGGAACCGGTTGAACCGAGAATGGTAAGATGTTTCATAGAGCTATCCCTTGAAAAAGTAGGTGACATAGTAGTAGAGAGCCGGCGCGGCGAAGATGATGCTATCGAGACGGTCCAGCACGCCGCCGTGGCCGGGGATGATGGTCCCGGAGTCCTTGACCCCAAAACTGCGCTTGAGCAGCGATTCGAACAGGTCGCCGGCCTGCCCGAGGGCACCGATGAACAGGGCGGTCACCAGGGCGTCCCGAAAACCCAGTTGGGGAAAAAAGCTGAATTTGGCGACCAGCGTGCCAATAACGCTGCCTGCCAATCCGCCCAAGGCACCTTCGACACTTTTCTTGGGGCTGACCAACGGGTAGAGACGGTGTTTGCCAAAGGCGCTGCCACTGTAATAGGCCGCCGAATCGTTGGTCATGACGATCAGCATGATAACCAGGAGCCATTGGATGCCGTAGGTAGTCTGACGCAACATGACCAGATGCATCAACAGGAATGGGATGTACAGGAACGCCAGCATGGCATAGGCGACCTCACGGGCGGCATCGGCCACCTCACGAATGCGGAAGAGGAACAGGAGGGCAAAGGCCAGAAACAGGAGTGCAACCCCTGCCAAGGCATGACGGTCATTACCGAAAAAGGGAATGAAAATAAAGAACGTTCCGCATACGGCTGCCGGCCAGACCTCGACGGTTCTATCTGGGAGGGCCATACGGTAGAACTCGTGGATGCCGATGAAGGTAAAAACTGCCAGCAGACAGGCGAACAACAGCGGGCCGCCCTTGAGAATGGTCATAATCAGGACTGGCAGAAGGATAAGCGCTGAGATCAGGCGTTTAATAAGGAACCCCTATTCAGGATTTGGTCGCTGGTCTTGCCGAAACGTCGCTCGCGGGATTGGAAATCGGCCAATGCCTTTTGAAACTCGTTAATGGTAAAGTCGGGCCAGTAGGTTTCGGTGAAATATAGTTCGGTATAGGCCAACTGCCACAAGAGGAAGTTGCTGATGCGCATCTCTCCGCTGGTGCGGATCAGGAAGTCGGGATCGGGCAGGCCGCCGGTGTCGAGATAACCGCCAAAAACATCCATGGTTATATCGTCCGGCTTGAGTTTGCCGGCAGCCACGTCACGTGCCAGTCGGCTTGCGGCCATACTGAGTTCCTGCCGCCCACCGTAGGAAAGCGCCAAGGTCAGAACCATGCCGGTATTGCCGGCAGTCTGGCGAATGGCGTCTTCCAGGGTTTCATTGACATCGTCGGGCAGCTCGCTGCGGTTACCTATTACATTGTAGCGGATGTTTTTCCGCATCATGCGTGCAGTTTCCTGGCGGATATACTTCTTGAGCAGCGCCATCAGCGCCTTGACCTCCATTGCGGGCCGCGACCAGTTTTCGGAGGAAAAGGCAAAAAGGGTCAAGTATTTAATACCCAGAAGGGAGGATTGCTCCACCACCATCTTGATGGTCTCAGCCCCGCGCTGATGCCCCACGATGCGCTTGAGCATGCGTTGCTGCGCCCATCGCCCGTTGCCGTCCATGATGATGGCAAGGTGCGTAGGCAGCCTGTCCGGAACGAGCGATTCCATCAAACTTCCATGACCTCTTTTTCTTTATGGGCCACGGCTTCGTCTATCTTGGTCTCGAAACTCTTGGTTATATCCTGTACATCTTTTTCGTATTTTTTCAGTTCGTCCTCGGTGATCCCCTTGTCTTTCTCCAGCTTCTTCAGTTTGTCCATGGCGTCGCGGCGGATGTTGCGCAGGGCGATTTTATCCTCTTCAGCTTTTTTCCTGAGATCCTTGACAATTTCCTTGCGGCGTTCCTCGGTCAGCGGTGGCAGGTTGAGACGGATGATCTTTCCGTCGTTGGAAGGGGTCAAGCCGATATTGGCATTGAGGATAGCCTTTTCTATGGGGCCGATCATTTTGGCCTCCCACGGAGCGATAGTGATGGTGCGCGGCTCCGGCACCGCCAGGGTGGCCACCTGACTGATGGAGGAAGGGTTGCCGTAATAGTCCACCTTGACCGCATCCAGAATGCCGGTGCTGGCGCGACCGGTCCTTATTTTCTGGAATTCACCCTTGAGAACGTTAACGGTCTTCTCCATGTGTGACTTCATGTCGTCAATCACGGACTTTGGCATGTTTTATTCTCCTTGTACGATGGTTCCTATTTCTTCGCCGCAGATGACCTTTTTGATGTTTCCCTCGCTGGTCAGATCGAACACTATAATCGGCAGGTTGTTGTCCATGCAGAGCGAGGTGGCCGTTGCGTCCATAACCTGCAGCCCCATCTTAAGCACTTCGAGATAGGTCAGTTTCGGCAGTTTGACCGCTGTGGCATCCTTTTTAGGGTCGGCCGAATAGACGCCATCCACCTTGGTCCCTTTGAGGATCACCTGAGCATTGATCTCCATGGCCCGCAGACTTGCTGCGGTATCCGTGGTGAAGTACGGGTTGCCGGTGCCGGCGCCGAAGATGACCACCCGCCCTTTTTCAAGATGACGCATGGCCCGCCGGCGGATATAAGGTTCAGCCACCTCCTGCATGGCGATGGCCGATTGGACACGGGTGGAAACACCCTGCTTCTCCAGGGCGTCCTGCATGGCCAGGGAGTTTATTACCGTGGCCAACATCCCCATGTAGTCGGCGCTGGCCCGGTCCATACCCTTGGATGAGGCGGCCAGACCACGGAAGATGTTGCCGCCGCCGATCACGAGCGCCAACTGGACCCCCATATCTACCACCTCTTTAATCTCACGGGCAATGGTATTGATGGTCAGCGGGTCGATGCCATACCCCTGGTCACCCGCAAGCGATTCGCCGGACAACTTTAAGAGCACTCTGGTAAATGACGGCCTGTTCATGGTCTGACTCCCGTCTTGAATATGATAATGTGTGAAGTCGTCGGGTCTGGGATGCTGCCAAGGCGGCGAGTATAAAAAAAGCCGGCCATGGCGGCCGGCTTCGGCGTCTGATTACAGGCCGGCCGCTGCTGCCACTTCGGCAGCAAAGTCCGTCTCTTTCTTTTCAAGCCCCTCACCTAGGACATACTTGGTAAAGCGGCGGATCGACATATTCTCGCCGATCTTGGCGATGGTTTCATTGAGGTACTGTTCGATGGTCTTGTCCGGGTCCTTGACGTAGGACTGCTCCAGAAGGCAGACGTCGGCGTAAAACTTGTTGATCTGGCCTTCGATGATCTTCTCGATGATGTTTTCCGGCTTGCCGGTTTCCCGGGCCTTGGCGCGATAGATCTCCTTCTCACGCTCCAAAACATCGGCAGACACCTCCTCGCGGCGCACGCAGGTAGGCGATGCGGCAGCGATATGCATAGCGATGTCCTTCACAAAGACCTGAAAGTTTTCGTTCTTGGCGACGAAGTCGGTTTCACAGTTAATCTCGACCATGACGCCGATCTTGCCGCCGGCGTGGATATAACAACCGACAGCACCTTCAGTGGCGGCTCTACCGGCCTTCTTGGCGGCAGCGGCCAGCCCCTTTTTGCGCAGGTAATCCACGGCCTTCTCGAAATCACCGGTACTTTCCTCAAGGGCCTTCTTGCAATCGAGCATGCCGGCCCCGGTCGACTTTCTCAATTCGTTGATCTGTGCAGCAGTAACAGCCATCATATCCTCCTTCCCCGTAACAGGGATCATGTAATCAGTGCTTTATTCGGCAGCCGCCTCTGCAACGCCCTCAGCCGCTTCGGCAGCGACAAATTCCTCAGTTCCCTCTTTATCGGCCTGGAGAGCGGCATTACGAGACTGAGAACCCTCGATGACGGCATCGGCAATTTTGGAACTCAACAGACGAATGGCGCGAATGGCATCGTCGTTGCCCGGGATGACGTGATCGATAGGATCGGGATCGCAGTTGGTGTCAACGATGGCCACAACGGGGATCCCCAGTTTATTGGCCTCCTGAACGGCGATTTCTTCATTCTTGGGGTCAATAACGAACATCATGCCGGGAAGCTTGTGCATCCCCTTGATGCCACCCAAGGTTTTCTGGAGCTTTTCGCGTTCCTTGTCAAACTGGAGGGACTCTTTCTTGGTGTAGGCTTCGACTGTGCCGTCCTCGAACATGGCGTCAAGGCGTTTGAGACGGTCGATGCTCTGCTTGACGGTGGCGAAGTTCGTCAGCATGCCGCCCAGCCAGCGCTGGTTGACGTAATACATGCCGCAACGGCTCGCCTCTTCGGCTACCGAATCCTGGGCCTGTTTCTTCGTACCGACGAACAGGACAGTGTTGCCGCCTTCGACCGATTCTTTTACGAAATTGTAAGCGGATTTGAAATAACGGACGGTTTTCTGCAGGTCGATGATGTAAATTCCGTTACGTGCCCCGAAGATGTAGGGTTTCATCTTGGGGTTCCAACGCTTGGTCTGGTGGCCGAAATGGACGCCGGCCTCCAGCAGTTCCTTCATGCTGATACTTGACATACTCATCCTCTCCTTTGGTTTTTCCTCCGCCCCGTTGAATCCCTGCAGCCACAAGGGACACCGCCGGTCATTATCCGAGGCGTGTGAATTGAAATCGGAATTTTATAACACAACAACCCACGAAATGACAAGGTAAAATTGCCATCATGAACGGCACCATCATGTCCGGTTGTAAATGCCACCGCTATTTTGATTATCCCAAAGCAACCGCTGCGTGAAAGCAAATTTCACTCTGGGGGCTTGACAGGAGCACTGTGCTCTGCTATTGAATTGGAACACTCGGGCGCTTAGCTCAGCGGGAGAGCACTGCCTTCACACGGCAGGGGTCACTGGTTCGATCCCAGTAGCGCCCACCAAAAATATCAAGGAGTTATGATTTGCGTCATAGCTCCTTTTATTTTGCTAAGCACGCCATAAATACTGAATCGCCTCCAACATCTTATCGCCTTCTACTTTCAGAAGTGGCTCTTTCTTTTCATTTCCTCTTAAAACTTCATATGACGACCAGAAACTATCCCTGCAAACAGACTGCCTCCGATCTAATGCTCGTCATCAAGCCGAGGTATATCTGCGGTTATCATCCCTCGAAAAAAACTGAGCTGTGGCACCAACAAATTTTTCTAAACAGGTCAAAGTTCCGCCAGTGGCAAAAGTGCCGTGTTCACGCCCACATTCCCCGGATATTCGCTCAACATAGTTGCGTACTAGAATAGTAGGGGATATCCTTTATTATAAAAGCCTACTGTGAAGTCTTGTGGTGATCAAACGTGGTAAAGCCCGGATGTCTTTATATCATCGTAGCATGCGTTGTGTCGCTCCACTGCCTGGCAGCGCCTTTAAGGGCCGAAGAGCCCATCGAGATAGCAATTGAGGGGATCGAGGGAGATGCGTTGCGCAATGTGCGCGAAGCGCTGACTCTTCCTGCCGGGATGACCGGTGAGGGAAAGGTGGACAGACTGTGGCTCGAACACTTTAAACAACAGTCCACGGAAAAAGTTCGTTCTGCACTGGAACCGTTCGGCTATTACAGTGCCCGGATCGGCGCCACTATCGAGGATCTCGGCCCGGACAGATATCGCCTGAGGGTCATGGTGACGACGGGGGAACCGGTAAGGGTGAAAACGGTCGAGATTTCGCTACACGGCCCCGGCGCGGAGGAAGAGTCTCTAAAGGCACTGGTGTCCACTTTCCCGTTGCACCGAGGCGACCTCCTCCTGCAAAAAAAGTACGAAGATGCCAAGGGAAGACTGCTTTCACAGGCCCAGGCACTGGGGTACGCGGATGCCACATTTGATCTGCACGAGATCCTCATCGCACCGACAAAGACCGATGCCCGCATCAGGCTGCTCCTGGAAACGGGCGAACGATACCGTTTCGGTGAAGTGAAGATAGAAGGCACGCCCGGCTATCCCGAAAGCTTTCTGCGACGTTATCTGGCATTTAAGCCCGGAGAGATCTTTTCCCCCGCCAAGTTGGCAGAAACTCAGCTCAACCTAACCAACTCCGACCGTTTCAAGGAGGTAATCGTCACCCCGGAGAAAGAAAAAAACCAGCAGTCCCTGATGGCTGTTCTCGTCCGCCTGAAACCGAATCCTCCCAAGACCCTGCACCCTGGCATAGGCTACGGCACGGACACGGGAGCCCGCGTTAGTTTGCGTTACCGCGACCTTAACATGTTGCGACTCGGGCACGAACTCAATGCCAACCTGTTAATCGCACAGAACATCCAGGGGCTGGCAACCGTCTATACCATACCAAGTCCCAGGGATATCAGAAGTTTTACCGGGATACAGCTCAATTTACAACGGCAGGACGTTGTTACCTACGTCAGCCGCCTGATCTCACTGGAGGTGGACAGAAACCGTGGTTTTGGTCCGGGACGGGTCGGAACAGCCTTTGTCAGGCTGCAACAGGAAGACTTTACCGTCGGCGCGCAGAACTCGGGGGCGCGCTTGGTATTGCCCGGCCTGCGTTTCAATGAAAACCATTACGATAACCAGATCAGGCCGACACAGGGATATCACTACGGAATCGAATTGCACGGAGTTCACCAGGCGCTTGGCTCGGATGTCGACCTGCTCCAGTTAATTACGGATGGAAGCGTGCTCATCCCCTTGCCATGGCGCCTCTCCCTGCATACCCGGGCTAAGTCGGCGACCACCCTGCTAAGCGACTCGTTGGTCGATCTGCCGGTTTCGCTTCGTTTTTTTGCCGGCGGAGATCAAAGTGTGCGCGGTTATTCCTTCCAATCACTCGGCCCGCGGGATTCAAGCGGCAAGGTAGCTGGAGGGAAGCACCTCCTGGTGGGAAGCGCGGAGCTTGAGCGGGCACTGTTTGACAAGTGGGGCATATCGCTATTTTACGACGCTGGCAACGCATTCAATTCATTCGACAACATCCGGCTGTTTCAGGGAGCCGGGGCTGGTGTGCATTACTACAGCCCGATAGGCGCCCTTAATCTCTACCTGGCCCGCCAAATAGGGGTGGACAGTCCGGCTTGGCACATTCATTTCACCGTGGGGTTCGAGCTGTGAAACGGTCCACCATTCACATGTTGCTCCTCGCAGTTGGGGCAACCGCAGTTTTTATAACCGCGACTGCTGTCGTCTGGCTATGCGGGACCACCTCCGGCGCCCGCTGGCTCCTGGCGTCGGTTTCACTCCACACCCCGCTGAAGATCACCGCCAGAGTGGTCGAAGGGCGATTGCTGGATCACCTGCGCCTAACCGAAGTACACGCCGTCATGCTACAGCAAGAGGCAGAACTGGACAGCCTGGACCTGCGCTGGCAGCCACTGCTTCTGCTGGGAGGACGGATTGCCGTCCAGAGACTCACCCTGGAGGGGACAAGTATCAGGGATAACACCCCGGCCGGCCGGCAGCCTCCCCAAATCTCCTGGCCCCGACTATCCGGTAAGGCACAGTTCTTCGATGTAACCATAACCCATTTGCGGGTTGATAGGTTCAGTTACCGGCGACAGGGTGAACGGCCGGTGATTATCGACACCGCCGCCGCTTCTATTGAGTGGCAGGACGGACTTCTCTCCTTGGACGATCTTGAAATCGCCTCCCCTGACGGCCGTGTCACAGGAAATACCGTGGCCGGTTTTCGCCGCCCATCTCTAAAAACCGACCTCGTGGTGGGTCTGCCGCACCCGCTGGCCGATATGAATGTTTTCTCCATCCATACCCGCCTGCTTCCAGGAAGCGGCGCCGAACAACTGGCGGGAAGTCTCGTCCTGTCGGGCGCACGAGGGAAGCGCCAGCAACTACAAATTTCGGGAGTGGCCGGAGTAACCCGCAACGGATTCAACCTGCGGCGGCTCCGCCTGGACAGACAGGAAAGCGGTGGTCGGGTAACCGGTGACGGGACCCTGACCATAACAGAACGCGGGCCGTTTCTGAAACTAAGGATCGCCCTTTCCGGCCTCAATCTGGCTCCTGAGTTGAAGACAGCGACCAACCTGACGGGCGAGTTGTGGTTTGAGGGGGGGGCGGCAAACTACCAGGGACGTTTCGATCTCGCCAACCAAGGCACAGTGAGGCGAACGTCCCATGTCTCGGGCCGTTACAGCGGTAATAGCCATGGGGTCCGTTTTACCTCTCTGCACGGCACTCTGCTGGGTGGGAATGCGGCAGGTGATCTTGAGGTTACCTGGGAGGAGGGACTGGCGCTTCGCGGCGTGATTCGCGCAAGGGGGCTCAACCCTGCCATGATCGCCCCAGGTTGGACGGGTGTGGTCAACGTAGATATCAGCGGCGCCTTGGCGTACCTGGCCCATGCCCCTCTACGCTGGAATATGAATGCAAAACTTCTGGACAGTGACCTGCATGGGCAGCCGCTTACCGGAAATCTGCGAGCGGCCTCCAACGGCGGTGACCTCAGTGTTGAAGCGCTGGCACTCCATGGGAAAGGGTTCGACATCGAGGCTATGGGGACGCTCTACACGGGGCTGGCTTTTACAACTCAAGTGAGTGATTTATCGCTGTTGATCCCCGGAACCGCCGGGGCATTTCGGGCTGACGGCCGGATACGCTGGCGCAACGGACGTCCGGCTGGCTACCTGAACGGTTACGGCCGAGCTCTCCAGGTCAACGGGGTTAAGGTAGCAAACGCGAACATAACCGCCCGGCTCAGGAATGGGGGGGGATACCCTATACACGCAACCGCAGCACTGCGTGCTGTGCACTACAAACGCTTTCAGGCCGACTCACTCACCGTTGCCGCCGACGGGACCCTTCACGACCATACTCTGGATGCGACGGTGCAATCTTCTGGAGCCGACGTGAGAGTGGGTTTGTCCGGGTCCTATGATCAAGTGAGTTGGAAGGGAATGATCACTCGCCTCTCCGGCAAGGATACCGTTGGTGCCTGGCACCTCCTCGCACCCGCCGCCCTGGCTGTTGCTGCCGAACGGCTTTCCATCGCCCCCCTGGCTATCAGCGGCGCGGGACCGGAACGAATCACCATCACCGCAGATCTGATCCAGCCCCTGCAGGGCAATGTGCGAGTGCAGTGGAGCGGTGTTAATTTGGCTAGGGCGAATCAGTGGCTTCAGGGGGTACGGGTCGACGGGACTACCTCTGGGTCGATCCAATTGGGTTTTGCCCCGAAAAACAAACTCACCCTGGCTGCGAGCGCGGATACGCAGGGCCTGTTCACTCGGGATAACCACGCTTTTAATGTAAAGCGCGGCCTATTTACCATCGATGCCGACGAGCACGGCCTCCATGCCGGGCTGGAACTTAGGCTGGCCGACCACGGCCTGCTGAAAGGCGCATTCTCATCACGTTCACCCATCCGCTTGGCCGCACCCGATACGGGTAACTTGACGCTTGAATGGTCGGAGGTAAATCTCACTCTCGTGCAACCATGGATGCCCGCCGGGTTCAATCTGGAGGGCCGGGTAACAGGGCATGCCGCTGGCAAGATCCTGATGGGGAGTCATCTCACGCTTGCGGGTAGCGCAGCTCTCTCGCAAACTGCGGTCCACCTTCGCACAAAAGGTGGGGATTATAACAGTACGGTGCGTAACGCTGCCATAAAATGGACATGGCAAGGGGAGAACTTAACCGGATCAACAAGCCTGGAGATGGCTGAATACGGACAGATACAGGGCGTTTTTGAGTTACCGCTTCCGGCACGGTTTCCCACGGCAATTCAGCAGCAGGGACTTGTCCGTGCAACATTTAAAGGGCGTTTCCGGGAGCAAGGGCTTCTCACCTCTCTCTTTCCGGGGTTGATCCGTGAGAGCCGCGGGGAGGTGTCAGGACAGCTTGAGATTACGGGCACCTTGCGGGAACCGCGAATAGGTGGAGACCTGCATCTGGCTCGGGCGGGAGCCTATTTCCCCGCTGCCGGAGTCCATGTTAATGAGGTACGCCTGGACGCTCACATGGAGAATGATCTCATCCGCATTGGTAACTTCCGGGCCGACTCTGGACCCGGTCACATCTCGGGAACGGCCGTTATCCGCCTGAAAGGGTGGCGCGTGGCCGACTACACAGGAAATCTGAACGGCGAACGTTTCCAGGCGATCTATCTCCCCGAGATCCGTATGCTGGTCGAGCCTCATCTCAGCTTCGCTGGAACCTCGAACACGCTGGCTGTGCGTGGCGATATTCGTGTGCCCGAGCTCCTTGTCCAGGGGCCGCCGCGCAGTTCCGTAGTTACGCGGAGTAAGGATGTGATCATTGAGGGAACGCCTCCCCAGGCCACTCACCACTTTCCACTCGCATTGGACATACAGGTACGCGTTATCCCCGGAGACCACGTGAAGGTAAAGCTGGAGGGGGTTGATGCGCAACTGGGAGGGAGTATTAACCTGAAAGTGCGAGGTCCCGACCAGATAACAAGCGACGGAGAGATCAGGCTGGTAAAAGGACGTTACAAGGCATACGGCATCGATTTGGAGATCGTGCGGGGGCGAGTGTACTACACCGGAGACTCCATCGGCCAACCGACCCTGGATATACTGGCTCTGCGCACCGTGGGAGACGTGCGGGCCGGCGTAACGGTGACCGGCTCGCTACAGACACCGACGGTCAAGCTCTACTCCGAGCCAGCAATGACGGACACGGACACTCTGGCCTACATCGTGCTTGGTCACCCGCTGGGCAGCGGAAGCGACCAAGCGACCTTGGTCATTCAGGCTGCAAGCCAGTTGCTCTCCTCCAGCCAGACATACTCCCTGAAGGACCAGATAAAAAACAGGCTGGGGCTCAGCACCCTGGAGGTCGGTGACAAAGCTTCAACCTCCGCAATCATGGGGTACAAGGTCATTGCGGCAGCCCCTCCCGGCACGACGACTCCTCAAACGACGACAGGCCTATCTCAGACCGTTGCTACAGCAGGAAAATATCTGACCCCGCAACTCTACCTGAGTTACGGACGTTCACTCTTCACCGGCGACAATCTGATTCGCCTTCGTTACGACATTTCCCGGCGTTGGAATATCGAAACCCAGACAGGGACGGAGAGTGGTGCAGACATCTACTACAAGATCGATTTCAATTAGAGATGAGAGATGGTTAATGCGGTGGAGGTTTGGTCTACGTTATATGAATAAGCACGTATGTTGTGATCTGCAAATGTGGGGTACAGACAGCTTCAGTTCGCAGAATGGATCACTTTCCTTATACATCTATTGACTGGATCGTTTCAAAAACCGCCGCGTTTCTACCTTTTTCCTTGGCAAGATACATCAGTTTGTCTGCCTTGCCCAACAGAGCGTCGTAGGTGTCGCATATTACCGGGCAGGTCACTACGCCGATGCTGGCCGTCACCTGCCAGCCTGATTGGCTGGTCATGATATCGAGTGCCTGAACGAGATTTTCAATCGCCTTGCGCGCCTGTTCCTCGTCTGTTTCCGGGAAAAAAACCGTGAACTCGTCGCCGCCTATGCGACCAGCAAAATCGGTCCTCCGTATGGTATGCATAATTGTTTCCCCAACGTGCTGCAGTAGCCGGTCACCGCGTGCGTGCCCGTGGATATCGTTTACTTGTTTAAAATTATCCAAATCAATGAAGGCCAAAGAAATTGGATGATTATAACGTTGCGCCCGAATCATCTCTTCCTCAACCTGATCACGGAAGGCTCCTTTGTTCAAGAGCCCGGTCAGCCTGTCAGTGTCAGACTTCAGCTTCTCGCGCACGAGTGCCCTTCGTAACTGGGCCTGCAGGGAAACGGCATATGCTATCATGGCAAAGATACCCAAGCGTGTGAAGGCATTCCAGGAAAGGATGGCTTCGCTTACACTTGGTACTTTATGAACCATATTGACGACTAACCAACTTGTAGCCGCGCAGGCGGCAACGACAATACCTTCCAGCCTGCCGCAGTACCAGGCCGAGACAAGGACCGGAACGGAGTAGACCAGCAGCATTGAGATATGCGCGCCGGTCTGATAGTCTCCGTAACCAATTAGTATCGTCAGCAGTATGGATATCAGAAAAATGGAGCTGCTTTTTGTCATAATGGAACAAACTCCGTAGACGTTGAAAAATTGCAGCCATCACGTTGAGAGTATATACACGTATGGGTGCCCCTAGTTGATTCGATTTCCTATACCACTATAACCCTATTTCCTTTTTTCGCTGCACGTTCCCGAATTTATCGGCATAAAAACTCGTCAGCCTGGCAGGCATTGTTTTATATCCTTTTGATTTACCTATATTTCTTTCGAATGCTCCTGGGCAATAACCGTTTTTAATGTGCATTTATTTTTGGACTTGTTTTTCCTCAAATGGGTTGATACCATTCGAAAATGCAGTAAGCAATTGAAGCAACTCATGTTTCCTACGCCAGCGGTAGCGGGCATACTAGGTCACTACGCAGGCTGGCCAAACTCGAAGGTTCCCCCGGTAACTCTGTGGTATAAGCCTTGAAAGTTTTTTCATTCCAAGAGCTTCTGTTTCCGGTTGCTCTTTCAATTTTGGAGATCTTAAGTGATTCTTGCCTTCATATACCTTCAGCGGATTTGGTTGGTACCACAGTGGTAACACAACGAGAACATATAAAAATAACGGCACACCATAAGGCGGGGACGAGGGAATGAAAAAAATCATTTGGTTTTTGCTGATGAATCTGGCGGTCATTGCAGGATGCAGCGAACCCGAATCCCGCATATACGGTATGTGGAAGACAGAGGGGTTCGATTATGCCGCCGAATTCTCACGCGACCACACCGGCACCTCCACAAGTAATCTGGGGAAAGCACCTTTCACCTGGATGACTCTGGATGATGGCAGGATCAAGATCACAGACCCACTTAAAAAAGAGATTTTTTTAAGGTTTCACGGTGACGTGCTGCAAATCGACGGCAGCAATCTCACCCTGGTTAAAATCAAATAATCGCTGAACCCATGCGGTTCTACAACTTTATACCCGCTTTCTTTCCCCGCCCCTGCCATCATCCGAATACCGCCATACCTGACCAGTGGCCTTGCCTGTCATCCAATTTGTCACAGCGCCAAGGATTCGACCAAATGGTTCGTCGCACCGGCTAAGCCCACCAAATCGCTGATACCAAGCCCTGTCAGTCAGGATATTTGCCCAGACCGCCTTATTGAGGTAACCTTTGACTAACCTGTTCATTTTATTTGCTTGACAGTCACTAAATTTTATTTTATCTATAGACTTAATAGATATGATTTCAAAAAAGACTAAATACGCCCTCAAGGCGCTCTACCATCTGGCCGAACAGCCCAGTTCGCAACCGGTGTTGATTTCCGACTTGGCCAAGGCCGGGAACATCCCCAAGAAGTTCCTGGAGTTCATATTGCTCTCCCTTCGCAAGGGGGGTATCCTTCAGAGCAGGATCGGCAAGGGTGGTGGCTACTATCTGGCATCGCCGCCCTCCAAGATAACCTTGGGCAGCATCGTGCGGATACTGGAGGGTGATCTGGCGCCGGTACAATGCCTCAGCGAAACCAATTACGCCCACTGCGACGAATGCGACGACGAGGCCACCTGCGGTATCCGGCTGGTGATGGTCGATGTCAACCGGGCACTGGCCCAGACGCTTGACAGCTTGACCTTGGCTGATATGATCGAACGTAGCGAAAACGAGAAGAACAGGCGCGCAAATATTGTAGATTACAGCATCTAAATTTTTTATTCTTTTTGTCTATTATTTCTATAGACAAACTACCAAAGAAAGGGGAATTACCATGAGCACCATCTATGCAGACAACTCCCAATCCATCGGCAACACCCCTCTGATCAAACTGAACCATGTCGTTGACGGGGCCAAGGCAACGGTCCTGGTCAAGGTCGAGGGGCGCAACCCTGCCTACTCGGTCAAATGCCGCATTGGAGCCAACCTGATCTGGGATGCCGAGAAGCGCGGGGTGCTCAAGCCGGGTGTGGAGATCATCGAACCGACCAGCGGCAACACCGGCATTGCTTTGGCCTACGTGGCGGCGGCCCGCGGCTACAGATTGACCCTGACCATGCCCGAAACCATGAGTATCGAACGCCGGCGGGTCTTGGCCGCCCTGGGCGCCAACCTGATCCTGACCCCCGGTGCGGAAGGAATGAAGGGCGCCATTGCCAGAGCCGAGGAGATCGCTGCTTCCGATCCCGAGAGATACTTCATTCCCCAGCAGTTCAAAAATCCGGCCAACCCGGAGATTCACGAAAAGACCACCGGACCCGAGATCTGGAATGATACGGATGGCGCCGTCGATGTCCTGGTCTCTGGCGTCGGTACTGGCGGCACCATCACCGGCATCTCCCGATACATCAAGAATACCAGAGGCAAAAAGATCGTCTCCGTGGCGGTTGAGCCCAAGGAGAGTCCGGTCATCAGCCAGAAACTGGCCGGCCAGGAACTGAAACCTGCGCCTCACAAAATCCAAGGCATCGGCGCCGGCTTCATCCCTGACACTCTTGATCTGTCCCTGGTTGACCGGGTCGAACAGGTGGAAAGCAATGAGGCTATCGAGTTCGCCAAACGCCTGGCCAGGGAGGAAGGGCTCCTGGTGGGGATTTCCAGTGGAGCTGCGGCAGCCGCAGCGGTAAGACTTGCCAGGCTGGACGAATTTGCCGGTAAAACGATTGTTGCCGTACTGCCCGATGGCGCCGAACGCTATCTATCAACCGCATTGTTCGAAGGGATTTGACACATGTCCACAACCACCGCAAACAACAACGAATACCGTCTCGACGGTATTTACAAACAGCGCCAGGAAGGCTTTTACATGCAGCGTGTCAAACTGCCGGCCGGCGTCATCTCTGCCGGACAGGCGCGGGCTGTTGCCACGGTTTCTACACGCTACGGCCATGGCTCCATCCACCTGACCAGCCGCGGCAATATTGAAATCCACTGGCTAAAGGAAGAAAACCTGTCCGACATCAAGCGTGACTTGGCCAAAGCAGGCCTGAGTTCGCGCGGAGCCTGCGGCGGAGCTGTCCGCGGCATTACCTGTGGCAGCCAGGATGCCCTGAGATTTCCGGTGCTGGAGTCCACCGCCCGCCGCCTTCATCGGCACTTCACCGGTAACCCCCGCTTCGAACACTTGCCCAAGAAGTTCAAGGTCGGCATAGAAGCAAGTGTGGCCGGCGGCAGGCACCTGATCCAGGACGTCGGCCTCGTGCTGGCAGGAAGCGAGGACGGTCGCCATTTCTACGATATATGGATCGCCGGGGGCCTGGGGCGTGAACCGCGCCCCGCCTTCCTGTTCAAACAACGGATGCCTGAAGAGCGTATCATTCCTATTATAGAGGCGATTCTCAAGGTTTACGCAACTCATGCCCCCTCCCCGAAACGTCTCAAGTTCCTGGCCGGGGAGTTTGGCGAAACAAAACTGTCAAGCCTGATCGAGGAAGAGGCCGCGTATCACGAAGAAATCCCCATGACCAGTGGACTGCCCGAAGAGTTGGTGTCATCGCCGGATGGACGTCAGCGTCTGGAATTGCAGGTATTCGCCGGGGCGCTGACCGCCGGCCAGTTTGAACAGATCGCCGATGCCGCCGAAACGTACGCAGATGGCATGCTGATGGTTACCGCCAACCAGGATATTGCCCTACTGTTGTCGCACGGTGTGGATGGCGCCACCGTCACGGATGCCTTGCAGCGCTCGACGGGCCTCAATTTTGCCGCATCTGTCCCGACCATACGGGTCTGCCCCGGTAGCCATGAGTGCCTGATGGGGCTGGCGCCAAGCCGGGATGTGGGCCGCGAGCTGACGGGACTCATGGGTGAGCAGGGGCGAAACAGGATTTGGGCCATTTCCGGCTGCCCCAATTCCTGCACCCAACCGCAATTGGCCGATATCGGTATTGTTTGTTCTGCACTGCACAAAGAGGAGGATGGCCGGCGTACTCCGCGCTTTGACCTCTATCAGCGTACGGATGCAGGGCTCGGTACACGCTCGGCACATGATCTGACAGCGGACGAATTGTTCACCCAGGTGAGAGATCTCGGGTAGCCGATGCCGCACCACGCATAATCTTTTGCGCAGGCTTCAAAACGGGCGCCATCTGGCGTGATGATAACACGGTATTTCAACTACGGATGTGCATCCATGTTCCTTTCAATAAACTCACAGAGGTTGCAAACACTGATAGAAGAGCCGTTTATTCTCCCGTCACCCCGTGAGTTGCGGCGATGGGGGGCGGTGTTCTTTATCGGAGGGGATCTTCCGGTCTTTGAAACCCTTGAAACCATGTACGAAAGCCATTGCCAGGAAGCAACCGGGCTGTTTCATGTGACGTTTTCCGGCCGTAGCGAACTGCGAGCCAATCTGGAACTAGTGCGTCAAATCAAAAAAAACTTTTCGGTGCGCCTGATGGGACGCATCAATGCAGCCCTGCCTGAAGCGCATTTCGAGCAGCTGTACTTGGCGGGGCTCGATATACTGGATATCCCATTACGTGCCTTTGGCGATGCAGAACGGTCAGCCAGCCATGATCAACTCCCGTACTTTGCGCGGGCCGCAGCCGTCTTTCCGCATTGGTCACTAATTTCGTCGCTTACTACGAACGAAATGACGGCGCCTGAACTGCGCAGTACGATTGACGCGGTGCTGAATAACGGCATTGTTCCGCTGCTCACCATGGCACCGGGTACGAACGGGAGGGGGCGGGACGAGATAACGGCACTCTTTGCATATCTGTCCGATGCCTGGCATCGTCATGAGGTGGCGCTCAAGCCACTGTTGCCGTTGATCCATGTGTCAACCCCCCTGGAGTCCAGCGAAAGCAGCGGGCTTCTCCGAAATGCCATTGGCAGGTTCCATGACCGGAGGACACTGGTCACCGGCAACCTGCTCCGCCACCTGCGCACCAGCGGGGCTGAAGCCTCATTCGAATCAGCGGGGTTGTGATGCCTGACATCTCTCTTGACAAACCGCTTAAAATAGATACGAGGCCACTCTGGATGATCGTTTTGGATCGGACTGGCCGCTATCAGATATTTGCCGCCTTTCTGGTAATCGTCATTATTTTGTTTAACCTTACACCACCAGCAGGATTGCGTATCAACGGCTATCACGCCATCGTCCTCTTTGGGGCGACCATCTTCCTCTGGGTCTCGGAGTTGTTACCAATTGCCGTTACAGCACTGCTCTCGATGGTGATGCTGCCGCTACTCGGCATCATGGATGCCAAAAGCACCTATGCCCAATTCGGTAACGAAGCGGTATTCTTCATTCTCGCCGCATTCATTCTCGCGGCGGCCATGACCGGCAGCGGCCTGTCGGCGCGACTGGCCCGGGCGATGCTGGCCCGTTTCGGTCGCACCCCCCGACGGCTGGCGCTGACGGTTTTCCTTCTCAGCACGGTGCTTTCCTATGCCATGAGCGAGCATGCCGTGGCCGCCATGATGTTCCCCGTGGTATCCGAGATCGTTGCCAGTCTCGGCCTGGAACGGGGGAAAAGCCGTTATGGCGGTCTACTCTTCATGGCTATCGCCTGGGGCTGCATCATCGGCGGGATCGGCACCTTTTTGGGTGGGGCACGGGCACCGCTGGCGGCCAGCATCCTCAGGGAATCAACCGGCCATCACTTCTCGTTCGGGGATTGGATGATCGCTGCCAGCATGATCGTATTGCCGCTGGTCCTGGTCGGATTCCCGTTGCTACTCCGTTTTTTCCCCCTGGATGTATCAGATGTTGGGGGCGGAATGCGCTACCTCAACCGCAAACGGCTTGAGGTCGGCAAAATGGGATTCGGCGAGTATGTTGTGGCGCTGGTCATGGCCGCCACCATTGTAAGCTGGATGACGTTTGGAGAGAAAACCGGTCTGGCAGCCATTGCCATTCTGGCTTCGGTGGTATTGTTCACCTTCCGGGTGGTGTCCTGGGCATCGATCGAGGAATATGTCAACTGGGGCATAATACTCATGTACGGCGGTTCCATAGCCCTGGCCGGAGCCTTGGAAAAAAGCGGCGCCGCATCCTGGATCGTCAACCGTACCCTCCATTCATTAACACCGTCACCATTTATGGTGATAGTCGTCATCTCTTTCGTGGCGATCATCTTGACAGAATGCGTCAGCCATGCCGCCGTAGTGGCGATCTTCATGCCCATCGGCCTGCCCCTTGCGGCGAGCATGGGGATGGACCCTAAGGTGATGACACTCTCTATTGCCCTGCCCGCCGGCCTGGCATACTGCCTCCCCATGGGAACCCCCGCCATGGCCATCGCCTACGGCTCAGGATTTCTGAGAAGTCGTGACATCATCATACCCGGAGCCCTGATCATGCTGTTGTCCTGGCTGTTGTTCCTATTTTCCGCCTGGTTTATCTGGCCGCTGATTGGGCTGAAGATTTAAGAAAGGACGGTAACGTATGACCACGACAATTCCCGGACTACCGCCAAACGCCGATCCCGTTCAGATCCTCCGCGCCGGCATCGAGGCTGCCGAAGGGCCGGTATCCCTGGCCTGCTCCTTCTCCCTGGAGGATGTGGCCATCATCCATATCGCCCATGAAGCGGGGCTTCCCCTGGGCGTATTCGCCCTGGACACCGGCCGCTTGAACGAAGAGACCTGCGAGGTGGCCGACGCCCTGGTGGAGCGCTACCGTCTGCACATCGACTGGTTTTTCCCCCGACACGAAGCGGTCGAGCAACTGGAGCGGGCCGAGGGTCTGTTCTCCTTCCGCGAATCGTTGGACAAGCGCCATGCCTGCTGCCATATCCGCAAGGTGGAGCCGCTCACACGAGCCCTCACAGGTTTGGCCGGCTGGGCAACCGGCATGCGCCGCGAGCAGAGCGTCACCCGCAACGACCTGCAGGCCATCGAACGGGACACCCTGAACGGCGACATCCTGAAGATCAACCCTCTGATCGACTGGAGCGAGGAACAGCTCACGAACTACACCGACGAGCACCGGCTGCCCAAAAACCGTCTTTACAGCCAGGGGTACCGTTCCATCGGCTGCGCCCCCTGCACCAGGGCGGTGCAGCCGGGCGAGGATGCCCGCGCCGGCCGGTGGTGGTGGGAGAATCCCGAGCACAAGGAATGTGGTTTGCACCGGAGATAATATGGATAGGAGTACCTATATGAACAAAAATCTGACCCATTTACAGCAACTGGAAGCCGAAAGCATCCACATCATCCGCGAGGTCGTGGCCGAATTCGCCAACCCGGTGATGCTCTATTCCATCGGTAAGGATTCGGCAGTCATGCTGCACCTGGCCCGCAAGGCTTTTTTTCCGGCTCCGCCGCCATTTCCCCTGTTGCACGTGGACACCACGTGGAAGTTCCGCGAGATGATCCTGTTCCGGGACCGCATGGCGTCCGAATGCGGCCTGGAGTTGATCGTGCACATCAACGAGGAAGGGGTGAGCCGGGGCGTTTCCCCCTTTACCCACGGGTCGGCGCTCTACACCGACATCATGAAGACCGAGGGGTTGAAGCAGGCGCTGGACCACTACAAATTCGACGCCGCCTTCGGCGGTGCCCGACGGGACGAGGAAAAATCACGGGCCAAGGAGCGGATCTTCTCCTTCCGTAGCACCAACCACCGTTGGGACCCCAAAAATCAGCGCCCGGAGCTGTGGAACCTGTACAACACCCGAATCAAGCATGGGGAGAGTATCCGCGTTTTCCCCATCTCCAACTGGACCGAGCTGGACGTCTGGCAGTACATCCACTTGGAGCAGATTCCTATCGTGCCGCTCTACTATTCCGCCGTCAGGCCAGTGGTGGAGCGGGACGGCATGCTCATCATGGTGGACGACGAACGACTGGAACTCAAGCCGGGGGAAGTCGTGCAACACAAATCGGTGCGTTTCCGTACTCTGGGGTGCTACCCCCTGACCGGGGCCGTGGAATCGACCGCCGACACCCTGCCGGCAATCATCCAGGAGATGTTGCTTACCCGCACCTCGGAGCGCCAGGGGCGGCTGATCGATCACGATCAGGCCGGTTCCATGGAGAAGAAAAAACAAGAGGGGTACTTCTGATGGGACTTATGGGACTTATGGGACTTATAGGTCCCATAAGCCCTATTTTAAAAACATAAAGGACTTGCTAATATGGCACACCAATCGGAACTGATCGAAAAGGATATCCTCGCCTATCTCAAGAGCCAGGAAGAAAAATCGCTGCTCCGCTTCATCACCTGCGGCAGCGTGGACGACGGCAAGAGCACTCTCATCGGGCGTCTCCTGTGGGACTCAAAGATGGTGTTCGAGGACCAGTTGACGGCCCTGGAAGCGGACAGCAAGAAGGTCGGCACCCAGGGAGGGGCCATCGATTATGCCCTCCTTCTGGACGGCCTGCAGGCGGAGCGCGAACAGGGGATCACCATCGACGTGGCCTACCGTTACTTCTCCACCGACCGGCGCAAGTTCATCGTCGCCGATACCCCCGGCCACGAGCAGTATACCCGCAACATGGTCACCGGCGCCTCCACCGCCCAGGTGGCGGTAATCCTGGTGGATGCCCGCAAGGGGCTCCTGACCCAGACCAGGCGCCACAGCTACCTGGTATCCCTGGTGGGCATCCGCCACATTGTGCTGGCGGTCAACAAGATGGACCTGATCGATTTCGACCAGCAGCGTTTCGACGCCATCCTAGGCGACTACCAGCAGTTTGCCGCCCCGCTCGGCTTTGACTCCATAACGGCGATTCCCATCTCCGCCTTAAACGGCGACAATATCATCGAACCGAGCGCCAACACCTCCTGGTATCAGGGGCCGACCCTGATGAACTATCTGGAGACCGTCCGGATTGAAGGAGAGAACAGGGAAAAGCCGTTCCGGATGCCGGTCCAGTGGGTGAACCGGCCCCACCTGGATTTTCGCGGTTTCTGCGGCACCATTGCCGCTGGCATCGTTCGTCCGGGTGACGAGGTGCGGGTCGCCTCGTCGGGTCGCACCAGCCGGGTGGCCCGCATCGTCACCATGGGTGGCGATCTGCCGGAGGCAACCGCCGGGCAGGCGGTGACCCTGACCCTGGCTGATGAGATCGATATCAGCCGGGGCGATATGTTATCGGTTCCCGATGCCCCGCCGCTCCAAACCCGTTTTTTGGAGGCGCACTTGGTCTGGCTCCATGACGAGCCGTTGCATCCGGGGCAGAGCTACCTGGTCAAAACCGCCACCGCTGTGATCCCCGGTCGTATCACCAGCCTGCGGCATGTCGTGGATGTCAATACCCTGGAACAGAAGCAGGCATCCACCCTGAAGCTCAACGAGATCGGCGTCGGGCTCCTGGAACTGGACCGTCCGGCGGCCTTCGATCCCTACCGGCTGAACCGGGCCACCGGCAACTTCATTGTCATCGACCGCTACACCAACGCCACCGTGGCGGCAGGCATGGTTATCACAGCGGCGCCGGACATTCTGCAACCCCAGGAGTTGGTGTCGGGGGCTACCCCGAAACCGGCTGCCGAAGGTAACACCGCTCTCAGACGGATCAACCTGGGGACCTACTTCATAAATGGCGACGAGGGGAATCTGGTGGACCTCACGGAAGAGCAGGGGCAGATCGAGTTCAACATTACCCCGGCCTTTCTCAACGCCCTGGCGAAGGGAAACCGGGTGCTCTTCCGCCTGCGAAATCCCGACCAACTCCCGGCGGTAGCCCTTTTAGCCTACGAGCATAACCTGCAGTGCACCTTCAGCCGGGCAGGCGACCGGATAGACCTGGTACTCTTCAATGGCCAGGCAATCACGGTACTGCTGGAAGATGGAGACGATACAAACATCTAATTTACACTGTCGATATCGGCCGGATTCCTGTAAGGTTTATAGAGATGTATTGAGCTTGTCTGAAAGGATTCGCACCAACCTATGGATCAGGTACTACTGAACAAAACCACTGAACTCAAAGTACTCCTCGCCGGGATAGGAGGCTGCGTGATCGGCTTCTCCGGAGGCGTGGATTCGACCCTCCTCTTCGCGGTAGCGGCGGAAGTGCTTGGCCCGCGCGCCCTGGCAGTGACCGCCACCTCCGAGACCTATCCCGAACGGGAGCGGCGGGAAGCCGAGGCGCTGGCCAAGCGTATCGGCGGCCGTCACCGGGTGATTGTATCCGAGGAACTGGACATTCCCGAGTTTCAGGACAACCCGCCCAACCGTTGTTATTACTGCAAACACGAGCTGTTCGGCAAGCTACGCGCCATTGCCGACCAGGAAGGGCTGCCCCATGTGCTGGACGGCACCAACGTAGACGACCGAGGCGATCACCGTCCCGGCCGCCAAGCCGCAGCTGAGATCGGGGTGCGCAGCCCACTGGAGGAGGCGGGCTTCACCAAGGAGGACATCCGTCAACTCTCCCGGACCATGGACCTCCCCACTTGGGACAAACCGGCCTTTGCCTGCCTCTCAAGCCGTTTTCCCTACGGCACCGCCATTACCTCAGAGCGAGTCCGCCGTGTGGGACAAGCGGAGGAATCGCTCCGTGAACTAGGCTTTCGCGTTCTGCGCGTCCGCTACCACGACAGCGTGGCGCGGGTAGAATTGGGGTCAGAGGAATTTTCTCAGGCTGCCGGCCCTTTACGAGACGAGGTCAGCTGTCGCGTCAAGGCTGCTGGATTCACCTACGTTGCAATTGATCTCCAGGGGTACCGCAGTGGCTCAATGAACGAGGGCATTGCCGCGAGGAAACAGTGATGGCCTGAGCATCCAATCCCGACTTTGGGGGAGGGTCGGCACGTTTGTGCCGACCCTCATTTCGTTTTTCCCCCTCACCAAAGATACATTCCCGGACGGTGCAGAGGTTATAACGTCAAACGCCGACTCAGACTCCCCAGCATTAACACCGAAACTATACCGCAAGGACGGCTTCCCGGCTCTGGTCAAGCCGATGTGGCTGTGACCAAACTCCTTTCCCAAACTGCCGAAGAGTGCAGCTAAGCTTCTAGGAAAAATTGTAAGGAAATGTGCTCATACTGAATCTGGCGCTGGACATACGTAAGCCGTAGACAAGACCACAGCCCGATATGACGTAAATAAGCCGCGCATGATGCGACGAAAAGCGGTCTCCTCCAAGGGGAGGCCGCTTTAATTTCTCGAACAATGCCAGCCACATGCGCCTCAAGATAAATTATATATAAATAAGTATAATTATTTGACACGATACCCGAATAAGCATATAAATAAGAGCCGATAAACTGCTACTGTTATGATGATTTTTACCTCAGGAGATAGTCATGTTCCTTCTTCCGAAAGGCAGCCCTCTTTTTGAGAATCTGGCAGTCGGAGTGCTGAAGTTGCCGGAGGTCATGTCGAAGCTCGGTACGGGCAGCTTTACCGGTTATGCCAGCTTTGTTTTTCAGGCATCTACGATTATATTGGTGTTTGAAGCCGGAAAACTGGTTAGCGCGTTGCACGAAGGAAAGGACGGCGCTCGGCAAACCGGCTTTGAGGCTCTGTCGACCCTAAGCTATCATATGGCCGGCACCAACGGCGGAGTCCTCAACGTCTACAAACTCTCAAAAGACCTCACCATGTGTATCCATGCCCTGCTCCAGGGCGAAATCCTCTACAAAGCCCAGGAACTCAAACTGATAGACATCAAAGCCCTCCTGGAGCGGATCGGTTCCGAGCGGATGAATGGCTGCCTGCGGATTTACACCGATGAACGTTCGGCCATGATCTTCTACAAGGATGGCACCCCCTTGGGCTTTTTCCATGACGGCTCTCAGGATATCGAAACATCATCTACCGAATCCCAGAAGATCGCCGGGCTACCCGGTGCCAAGATTGACCTTTTTTCGACGCAGGGGGTTGAACATCTGATGAGCCTGGATCTGCTGGAAGTCGTCAATATCCAGAACATCTGGGAAGCCGCCGTCGCACACCAACAGGCAGAAACCAACAAAATCAACTCGGTACGCGAGGAACGTGAAAAAAAGAACATCGCCGACAAACTTGCAAAACTGGAGGAACAGGTAAAAACCATTGTTATCGGATCGGTGGGCAAGGTAGGACGCGGCATTGTTGATAAAGAGTTAACAGAACAGGGCGGTAATAGCTGTCTGCTCGATGAAACAAATGTTGTAAAATTCCTCGCCGCCATCGAGCGTTCGGCAAAGCTTCTCATCAGCACGACCAGCCTGAAGGTGTTGATGGAGCAGCTTGCCAAGACTATCACAGCGGCCAAATCGGAACTTTGAACAACTTATGTAACAGCGTAATCGGAGGCGAAGAATGGAACAATTCGTGGAGTTGCTCTCCCAGATCAATAGCTTCGAGCTCATCAGGGTTATCTCCTGGGGCTTGGCCGGCGCAATAAGTTTTTACTTCAGCATCGGAAACGCCCGTGTATGGACGAGTATTTCCATAGGTTTCTTTCTTATTTTTCTCGGCCAGGCATATGCCATAAACCCCTGGGTCCACTATTACAAACTTTCCGCGTTCCACAATATTGTCGGGACGGTGGCGATCGTGGTAATCACCCACGGTTTTCTGGAATATTATGTTTTTTGCCGCACCTTTGAAATTTCAGGAAAAAAAGTCACCGTCTATCTTTTCTCGCTACTGATCCTCGCCGCAGGCGGAATCTTCCTGTACATCAATCCGACCCCCAGCCCCAACACCATCAGAAATTTCAAAATTGTCGAGAATGCCATCTGGGTGTTTCTCTCGATCATGAATCTGGAACTCATTCGCAAAATTTATGTCACCATTAAAGATTCGCCTATCTCAAAAGGGTTCATCGCCTTTGGCATTGTATTTTTCCTGATCTTCCTCTGGAAGGGATCGGAACTCTATCTGCAGATTTTTCAATGGGATCGCGACTGGCAGGACATTATCGCCGTCATGACCGACGAGGTATCGGATATCGACAACTTTGCCGGCAGGGTCCAAATCTCGACGCTTGTCGACAAGTATGCAGGCTTCCTGTCCAGCCTTTCGGTCGGAGGGACGTTCATCTACATCTACCGTTTGCTCAAGTAAACAAGCTGCCGCTGAAACACATGCTGCGTACTTTTTCAGGAGGATCGGACATGGTCTCAAGATTTATCGCTGCATCATTGCTTCTGGCAACGCTACTGCTTGCCTTGGCCGGTTGTGGCGAGAAAACGGTTACGGCCGCCGGGACCACAAAGCTGGCCCAATCAGAAACCTGTTTCAACAACAACTGCCATCAAAACGCCATCAGCCCTGGAACTGGCAAGAATATCGCCGAGGAATGGAAACTTTCGGTTCACAATACTTCCAACGCCGCAGGCTGTGCCGACTGTCACGAGCCCGAACCGGGGCACCCCGACAGTTGCAACCGCTGTCACGGCGGTACGCCGAGCGGCACCCCGGACAGCACAAATCACGTCAGCAAAAATCCCGATACCGACAAGAAATGTTCCAAGTGTCACGGTTCCACCTATACCGACGGTGGAACGTTCAATAGCTCTACCAGAGATGGCGTCATTATGGATGTGAAGTTTTATCACTTTAGTTCCGGCAAACGCGCGAACTATGTCGCAACGAATTATGTCGGATATTGCCGTAAGTGCCACAATCCTCACGACACCACCAGCGGAAGGGATGAAAGGCAACAATGGTCCCGCTCTGGACATGGCGACACGGAGTCAGGTGCCAGGACAACTTACGATTTCAAAACCCGTGGCAGCTCGATTGTCGCCAAGGATAATTTTGGCAATTTCTGCGTCCGTTGCCACACTACGACCGGCTACATAACCTACGTGTCTTCGGGCTTCAGTGACGTCAACGCACTTCCAGATTTTGACGGCACCAGAAGCAATTATCCCGCGGCATCTTCCGGGTCAACATCATATATGGACAAAAGTCGGGAGCTTACTAATTGCAATGCGTGTCATGACGACGGGCGCCCTAACGATGGAAGTGCCTACAGCGGCAAATTGCGCGTTGTACCCACCGTGACCGTCTATTACAATTTTTCTGCGACAAAAAATCTTGCAGGCATTCACGACAGGGCTTGGGATGTCAAGTACTCAAAAACATTGCTCAATCACAAAAACAATGACTATGGGGCTTCAAATATCTGCGTCGTTTGCCACAGTGGCAGAGAACTCGGCCTAATTGCCAAAATAGCCAATGCCAACGGCCTTGACTTCACCAACGTCTCATACCGGAGCCTGTTCTCCCATGATGGTGTTGCGGCAGTGACCCTTGCCGGTATCGGTGGTTTCCAATTTTATTCGAGCGCATCTAAATACGCCATTCAAAGCTATTTTAAACACGACCTTATCGGCACGGCGGATTCCGGCAACATCGGAGGCAGTAACGGCCCCTGCATAGGTTGCCACCTTAAAAACAGCCTTTCCCACTATTTCCTGCCGGTAACTCGCGACGTCAATGGAACCATATTAGACATCGTCAGCAACGCTCAAGTCTGTTCCAATGCAGCCTGTCACAGCAGCACCAATGTTAATAGCGCACTCTGGGTTGCAGGAGCCAACGGTAATCTTCAGGCGATCAAGAATGGCTTTGCGGCGGCCATGGAAGCATTGAACCAAATGCTGCTCAGTCCGGGTCAGAACCCCGCCAACAAACTGAAACCAACAGCTACCGGCGCTTACAAAACCGACTGGACGCTAGCCTTTGGCAATGCCGTTGTCCCGGGTTCAGGAGATCCACGAAGCGGTTTATCCGCCTCCAGCGACATTATCACCCAAGCGGCCTATACCTTTGGCGCTGCGTTCAACTACGAAATGTTAATGGCGGATTCCGGGGCTTACGCCCACAACTCCCTGTACGCGAAGCGCCTGATCTACGATTCCCTGGACTGGTTGAATAATGGAATAATGGATAATGACGCCAAAACGGCTCTTGATTATCTTGTCACTCAAGGTGTTCTCACATCTGGGACAGCCGAAAGTCAGTACGAGATGGCGTTATCATATCTTTGCGGAACCAAAAGCGATCCATCCGGAAGCCTGGGACGACGGCCGTAGAAGCGGGAGCTTATTATCCAATACCTCATGAATGCCAATCTCGGAGGGTGACTTCATGCAACAGAAAAATATTCTGATAGTTCTTATGGCCATGCTTGCCCTACAGTTGATGGCCCCTAAAAACTCTCACGCCATCCCGGCATTCACCCGCGCCTACAAGGTTGAATGCAGCACCTGCCATACCATCTATCCCGAACTGAACGAATACGGTGAGGCATTCCTCAAAAACGCCTATGTTTACTTCGGCAAGGGACAGAAGGCGGCCAAGGCCAAGGGAGCCCTCCCCCTCCCCGTTCTCAAAGCTACCGCCAAGCCAACCGGCGGAACCATGGATGTGAAGGGGGAAGGCGACGCCGACAAACTGAGCAAATTAAAGGCCGGTGCCATGGGTTCCTCCGATACAACCACGCCTGAATCGGCTCAGGAAGTTGCTGCGCCTGCCGCCGTTCCCGGGGGCGAGGCCAAACCCGAAGGACTCCTCCTGGCCGCCATCCCCGAGCTGTTGCCCATATCATTCACCGCTTCGATACATGCCACCTACGACCATAGTGCCGTAAATGAACTCGACCTCTCGACGCGCGTTCTCAAGCTGAACGCAGGCGGCAACTTTCGGGAAAAAGCCGCATTTTTTGCCACATATGTGGCCTACAGCGAGAACACCAGCAATATTACAAGTACGACAAGCACAACCCCGGCCAACAACAGCACCAACATCAACGAACTATTCTTCATCTGGCGCCATGCGCTCGGCACCCCCATAAATTTCAAGGTGGGGCGTATGCAGCCAAAGCTTGGACTTTGGAAGTCTAACAACAAACTCTCCACAACAAACTCTTTTGCACCCTATGCTTACACAGTCGGCGTTTCGGAATTCAGGACCGAACAGCCACAGGACGCACTGGAGGCCAATGCCGTCTTTGCAAACCGCTTCTTCATCGCCGGCGGAGTAGTTAACCGCAAGGATCAAAATACCAAAGAGGGTTATGGCCATATCTCATACAAATTCGGTGGGGCGGATTACCTTGCAAACGAACCGGAAGTAGATCTCGACAAGGAGGAGAGCATCCTCGACTTCCTGACCGTCACTTTGGGAGCATATGGTTACTACGGCAAGAACGGCACCCCGAACACCACAGCAGGCGTACCCCCCATCCAGAACAGCTATTACCGCACCGGCATGGATCTGGACATACTCTACAAACTCTTCAGGCTCAGGATGGCCGGCGTCTTGGGCAGGGACGACAACGCCTACCTTTCGAATACCCCGACCGAGGTGAAGTCATACGTGGCCGCAATCGAGGGTGAGTACACCTTTCTCCAGAATCTCATCGGCGCCATGCGGTTCGAATATCAGGATGACGGGCGCGGCCTGGTGCGTCGTTTTATCCCGACGCTTGCATACGCCCCCCTTGAAAACCTAAAGGTCGCTCTGGAATACAAACATGAGCTCGCTACCGCATATAAAGCTACCGAGGGTTCAAGCGCTCAGGATTTCACCAATAAAATTGGTACGCTCGGCGTAACTTTCAGTTTCTGATTGTTTATGGCACGACAGAGGTTACTTTACACTGTTTTCTTTGTTATACTAAGCGAGATAATCCCGTCTTAAGGAGTCTCATATGCGGAAGCTCATCCTACTGGTTGCGCTCATCACACTCGTAATTTCCTCGGTTGCCGACGCACGCATCAGGGTAAAGGGCCGCGGGGACAGAATGAATTTCGATCCCGACAGCATTCCTGCCCATTTAAGAGCATCATTTGACCTTATGACGCGAAAATGTGTCAAGTGCCACACCATGGAACGAACCGTCATCGCGGTACAGACCGGAAGGGCTCCCATCACCGGCCAGCCATTCGACAGGCAGGCGGTAAAAGCCTATGGCATCAAGATGCTGCGGAAACCGAATTCCGATATGAATAAACAGGAAATCAGGGATGTTGTCGTACTGTTGAATTACCTGCTTGACGAAAACACACGGTAGAGACTGCCCCCCGGACTGCCGAACCGCGCCGCCTCTGAATCTTCTCGATGGCGCCCTTCAGATCGTTGAACATTCATCAGCAGCCTCCCCCATCTCGGAGCGAGGCTGTTTTATATTATAATCATCTCATTTCATCTTGAAAATTTCCTTTCAATTATGCAGAGTAGAGTCCGACAAACCTATGCAGAGAAGTTGTTCCCAAGTGCGGAGCAATACCGGTTTGACAAAAGATGCGTTGAGGTGCCGCTTCCCTTATTTTCCATCGAAATCCATGAACAAAGGGGCACAAAATGTCACTGACAAAAGACCTTCTGGACATCCTTCATACGAGTGAAGACAAATTGCTCAAACAGCTCACCCGTGATGTGGAGGAGGTATTCTGCACTATGGTGGGCATGGAGGACCTGTTGCATCTCCCCCTTCAGGTTGCCCCGGAAACACATTTCAAGGATTGCATTACGGCGATGGTCGGATTTGCCGGGGTGTATAACGGCTTGGTGAGCCTCCACGCCCCCCAGCAACTGGCGCTTGCCTTCACATCGAGTATGCTCGGCATGGAAATTTCCAACCTGAACGACGATGTTCGCGATGCTCTGGGCGAAATCGCCAATATGATCGCCGGTTCCTTCAAGCAGCATATTTCACGGGGTGGCGCCGATATCAAGTTGTCGACGCCTTCCATTGTCAGTGGCGATGACTACTTTGTCAACGCCGGCAACAACCATGACACCCTTACCCTCCGATTCGCAACGGATAAGGAATGGTTTATCGTAGCAATCGTACTCGAAAAAGCATAGGTAAAACATATGCCACCGCAGGCATCCGCCCCAGTAATGGCAGGGGTTCGTCTCCATAAAATAATTATTGACAAGATTGGTGGCATATCGTAGGTTTTATTCATAGTAATTCTCGCAGAAAATACATAAGTTTCTTATCGAGAGCGACCGAGGGACTGGCCCAAGGACGTCGCGGCAACCAACCTGCAAGGGTAAGGTGCCAATTCCAGCGAAACCATGCGGTTTCGGGAGATAAGGAAGAGATGCCCTCAAGGAACCCTCTTCCACACCCCGGAAGGGGATTTTATTTTTGGGAGGCAGCAGATGAACATCAGTACACAGGCGGTTCAGATCGGCCTGGAATGGGACACCAGGACCGGCGCAGTTTCTGTGCCTATTTACCAGACCGCCACCTTCAGGCATCCAGGACTCGGCCAGAGCACCGGCTATGACTACACACGCTCGGGCAACCCTACCCGCCAGTCTCTGGAAGATGGCATAGCCCGCCTTGACAATGGAGTACGCGCATGCGCCTATGCGTCCGGCATGGCCGCTATCGCCAACCTGCTGCTGCTGTTCCGCTCGGGAGACCACCTCATCGTCACTGAGGACCTGTACGGCGGCACCTGTCGCCTGTTCGACAAGGTATTCGACCAGTTCGGGCTCACCTTCAGCTATGTGGACACGAGCGATATCGAAGCAGTGCGTGCAGCGCTCACACCCCAGACTAAGGCGGTCTTCGTCGAATCGCTCACTAATCCCCTTTTGAAATTTGCCGACATCCCCGCCCTGTCCACGCTCTGCCGTAATCACACCCTGTATCTGATCGTGGACAATACCTTTCTGACCCCGTACCTCCTGCGCCCTCTGGATCTGGGGGCCGATATCGCCGTCTACAGCGCCTCCAAATATCTGGCGGGCCATAACGATACGATTGCTGGACTGGTGGTGGTGAAGGATTCCGATCTTGCCGAACGGGTCTACTACCACCAGAATGCTGCCGGAGCGATACTGGGACCGCAGGACTCCTGGCTGGTGATGCGCGGTATAAAGACCTTGGGGGTCCGCCTGGACCGCCAACAGGAGAATGCGGGCAAACTTGCCGGATGGCTGAAAAATCACCCGGCTATCACCAAGGTTTACTACCCGGGCCTCGAAGACCATCCCGGTCACGCCTTGATCAAACGCGACTCCCGCGGTTTTGGCGGCATGATTGCCTTTGAGGTCGCTACCCACGCATTGGTAGAGCAGGTGCTGATGAAAACACGCTTGATCTCCTTCGCGGAGAGTCTGGGCGGCGTCGAAAGTCTGATCACCTTTCCCGAGGTACAGACCCACGCCGACATACCGCCGGAACTACGGGCGCGGCTGGGCATCAACGATACCCTGCTACGCCTGTCGGTAGGCATTGAGGACAGCTGCGACCTGATTGAGGATTTGCGTCAGGCATTGGAAGCATAAGGAGACGACATGAAGTTTGCAACCCAACTCATCCACGGCGGACAGACCGCCGATCCCCTGACCGGCGCGCTGGGCGTGCCCATCTACCAGACATCCACCTATCGTCAACAGTCGGTAGACCATTTCGGTAAATATGACTACGCCCGCTCCGACAACCCTACCCGAGAGGCGCTGGAGGCAGCCATCGCCGGGCTGGAAAAAGGGAGCCGGGCCTTTGCCTTTGCCTCCGGCATGGCAGCCATCTCCTCCACCTTACTAATCTTCTCTCCCGGCGATCACTTGGTGGTGTGCGAGGATGTCTACGGCGGCGCCTACCGGGTGCTGACCAGCATATTCCAGCGTCTCGGCATAGGTTCCACCTTTGTGGATGCCACCAGCCTTAAGGCCATCGAGTCCGCTATCCGGCCGGAAACCAAGGGAATCTACCTGGAAAGCCCCTCCAACCCGCTGCTCAAGATCACCGACCTGCGTGGGGTCGTAGAACTGGCCCAGCCGCGAGGTATCATAACCCTTGTGGATAACACCTTTATGACCCCCTATCTGCAGCGCCCACTGGAGCTTGGCTGTGACATCGTCCTGCACAGTGGAACCAAATTCCTGAACGGGCACAGCGATGTTATCTGTGGCTTTGCCGTTGTCAATGATCTGGAACTGGGTAATCGTATCCGCTTCATCCAGAATGCATTCGGCGCCATCCTGGGGCCCCAGGATTCGTTTCTGACTCTGCGAGGGCTCAAGACGCTCAAAATAAGGATGGACCAGAGCCAACAGAGTGCCGAAAACATCGCGGCTTGGCTCCAGACCAGGAAAAGTGTACTCAAGGTGCATTACCCCGGCCTCGCCAGCCATCCCGGTCATGCCGTCAATGCTGCCCAGGCAGATGGCCCTGGTGCCGTCCTCTCCTTCGAACTCGAATCCTACGAGTTGACCAAGCAACTACTGGAGAAAACGCAGTTTGCCGCCTTTGCTGTCAGCCTGGGAGGCGTGGAAAGCATCATCTCCTACCCGGCCAAGATGTCCCATGCAGCAATTCCCAAGGAAGAACGGGAAAAGAAGGGGATCAAGGATACCTTGGTGCGCCTCTCGGTCGGGTTGGAGGATGTCGATGACCTGATTGCAGACCTCCAGCAGGTTATCAGTCATTAGTGTTCAGTACGGCTGTGACTACACAGTCGACTGTAGGGGAATACAGTTTATACATTGCAGACAAAAATAGTGAGCCTATGCGCATACGGATAAACGAGATAGGGGCTGTAATCAGCCAAGAGACGACTCTGGCAAGCCTGGCAGAACGACACAAGCCGGGCGCGGACGTACTTATCCTCAATGGGTTTCCGGCTCCGGCCGAAACAGAGCTACGGGAAGGGGACGAAGTCTATCTGATCAAACGGGGAGAACAGCCGCCGGAAGAGGAACTACAACGACTTTTGGCGGCCCGTCACACTCCCGGCGTACATGCATTGCTGAAGGCGGCCACGGTGGGTGTCGCCGGTGCCGGCGGGCTTGGCTCGGCGGTAGCCGTGGCCCTGGCACGAGTAGGCGTCGGCAGACTCGTGATCGCCGATTTCGACGTGGTTGAGCCGTCGAATCTCAACCGGCAGCAGTATTTCATCGACCAACTGGGCCAGCCCAAGGTGGACGCCTTAGCCGAAAACATCGCCCGGATCAACCCGTATATCGAGGTGGAATCCCATCAGGCCATGTTGTGCCCCGAAAACATTCCCGCTGTCTTTGCCGCCTGCACCGTCGTGGTCGAAGCCTTTGACCGGGCCGACATGAAGGCCATGTTGGTGGATACACTCCTCGGTCGGCTGCCGTCGGTCACCGTCGTTGCCGCATCAGGATTGGCGGGGTATGGCACCAGCAATGCCATCGTTACGCAACGGGCCACGTCCAGGCTCTACCTCGTGGGCGACGGCGAATCGGAAGCCAAGCCGGGTTGCGGACTGATGGCGCCGCGGGTGGCTATTGCAGCCGGGCACCAAGCCAACCAGGTGGTCCGAATCATTCTCGGTGAGAAAGGGATATGATGGTTGACAAGAAAGGACCGGTTATCGCCGTTGCCATGAGCGGTGGGGTGGATTCATCGGTGACCGCCGCTCTATTGAAAAGCCAAGGCCATGAGGTGATCGGCATTACCATGCAGCTCTTCGCACCGCGCAGCGCCGGTAGCGGCTCAGCCGCCCATGATGCCGCAACCGTGGCCAAGCACTTGGGAATCCCTCACCATGTGATCGACCTCGTAGCGAATTTCCACGAGCTGATAATCAAGGACTTCATCGACGAATATCGCTGCGGTTGCACCCCCAATCCTTGCGTGCGTTGCAACCGCTACGTCAAATTCGGCCTGTTGCTGGACCAGGCGCGGGAACTGGGTGCCGACATGCTGGCCACCGGCCACTACGTAAGAAAAACCGTCGATGGCGCTGGGGTCTGCCACTTGCGCCAGGCGCGCTGCATCGGCAAGGACCAATCCTACTTCCTTTGCATGCTCTCCCAGGAACAATTGGCGAGAGTGATCTTCCCATTGGGTGAAATGGAGAATAAGGAAGAGGTCCGTCGGCTGGCGCGCGGGTTCCACCTGCCGGTGGCCGAGAAGGGGGACAGCCAGGAGGTTTGCTTCATCCCCAACGACGATTACGTGTTATTCCTCGAGGGGGGCGGTGTTCTGAAGGGAATACCAGGGGACATAATCCATGTGGACGGTCGGGTTATCGGCCATCATCGCGGGACGCACCGCTATACCATCGGCCAACGCAAGGGGTTGGGGATCGCCTGGAGCAAGCCTTTGTACGTGACAGCCATCGATTCCGAACATAATCTCGTGGTGGTGGGGGAAGAGCAGTATCTGGCCGTTGATGGCCTGCTTGCCGCAGAAATCGGATGGATAGTACCCCCGGACGCCGAGGAGTTCGAGGCGACGTGTAAAATCCGCTACCGGCATCAGCCGGTCCAATGCCATGTCAAACTGCTGCCGGAAGGCGGGTGTGCGGTACGCTTCGATGAACCGCAGAAAGCGGTCACTCCAGGGCAATCCGTGGTTTTTTACCGGGATGATGAGGTTCTGGGGGGAGGAAAAATTGTTCGGCCAAACGTCTCGTAAGCCTTTTCGGAAAGCAGGACCGGCTACCGGGTCGCATCAACGCTAGGGTAAGTCAAGTTTGCCCCAGGTTAGACTCTCGTTGGGCTGGCGAATCTTAAACTCCAGGTAGTGTGCCGCCATCTTGAGTTTGTCGGTGGAGGCCGTCGTCTTTGAAAAAATCTCCAGGGACTCCAGGACTCGCTGCGCAGCATGCTGGCTGGAGAGGCCTCTCCCTTCGACCATGCTCCGAATATGACCGAGAACGGCTTTTTGCTCCTCTGCCGTATCAAACCTCTCGGGACCAGTTATGAAAAGGAGGTACCGCGCCGTTTTTCGCACTTCTTCCGCCAGCCGCTTTTCGTTGAGTAATGATTCCATCGCCGTAGCTATGCTGCCTCTTTCGGCATAGTTGAGGTTCTTGTTTTCAACATAGGAGATGAGATAATCGAGGGCTACGGACCGGTTCCGGGCATCACCCAGCTTGAAGATCAATATATTCGCCGCCAGCAGCTTGAGCGCGTCATTTTCTCCTGGAAGAAAAAAACAGTGCAGCATAAGGGCAATCTTGTCCCGTGCAGCCTCACTGAGCGTTTCGGTATCCAGCTTTGCCCGGATCTGTTCCAGCATTTCTCGTTTGTCGGCATATTGACCATATATTATCTTGATAATGAGGCTGCGGACCTCGGCATCATCGCTCACATCCCACAACTCTTCAACCGCTACGATGATACGGCGACAGATCTTTACAAGCTTCTCTTCCCTGGGCAGTTCATCGTTGTTCCAATAATCCGGGTAGATATCCATGACCGTGTCGACTTCTTCAGGATTCTGCGCTTTTTCCAGTACAAATTTAAAATAGTTGAGCATCTTGAGCTGAAACGTTTTGCCGCCGTCGTTCAGAGGGCGTAGCAGGTCTTCGAGAAAGGTGGCGCTCAGCCCCGATGCACCGCTGCACAGGTAACGGTATACCCCTTCGGCCTTCTCAATCTGTTTTTCGATATACTTTTGCCGCAAGGCCTCGCCGAGGTTTGTTGCCTGTACCTTCTTGAAAAAGACGCTCAACAGGTTGGATGCATGATGTTTGATGTTATAATCGGCATCGTCGGATAGGACGATATCCAGACAGGCATCGAAGATTTTGACCTGCTCACGCTCGTCTTGGGAGGAGTCGATGTAGCCTTCAAGAATGGCAATGATCTCTGCCATATGAGCCCGGTTCCTGCTGTTGAGCAGGGTCATGAAGGTGTCCCGAAGGCTGCCGGAATCAATAATGCCAAATAGGAATCTTATGGCAGCGTTGCGATGGGTCCCCCCCTTAGTGTCCACCGTTTTGAGCAGTTTGAGGATGCTTTCGGCCGGATCGGAAACCCAACCGGGGAGTAAATCCTCCAACATTATCTCGGCTTTTCTCCGGACACGGGCGTCAAGGTCGTAGACGAAATATTTGGCGATCTCGATTTTGAAGTCATGATTGCCGGACGAAGCGGCAATTATATCGAAAGCTATCGCCTTGTCCTTGGCGGAAAGTTTGGCTATATCCTTTTTGGCCTTGGCGGCATCATTGATTTTAATGTAAAAACTGACTATGTCTTTAACCGACACTTCCGCTTCAAAGGCCATGATAGATCACCTTCCAAAAAGAGTGGAAGAATTATAAACTTATCCTCATCTGAGTGCAACTACCAGATTGGCAAATCTGCTGAACGTTCAGAGATTTGCATGACTGCCGAAAGGAGCCTGAATGAGAACCGTCCTGCCAGTTATCATCTTGCTACTCACAACCGTCGCCGAGGCCTGCGCCGACGGTAGAAGCATCACCTTCTTTTCAGACGGCGCTGTCGTAGAACTTAGAGCCGCTGCTGTCCGGGGTATCGCCGAAATCCCTCTGCCGGGAGGCATGTTGGCCGGCAGCTTGCGAATCAGTCCCGAGAGGGGGACCAGCATTCTGCGTGTCGATACGCAGCCGTTAAGCCGGAATACCAAGTTAGAAAAGGAACTTAACGCCCTGATCGAGCAAAGGAGCCGCATGGAGGACCGATTGAGGGCGCTGGCGACGCGTGAAAATATTTTCAAATCCGCCGCAAAGTCCCAGAGCGGCAAAGCTCCCCGCAAAACAAAATCAAACCCGGATCCACTGCTGACAATCCGCCAAGGGACCGACTTTGCCATTGCCCAATTAGAAACGGTCTATACGGCACGACGCCGTGCGGAACGGGAGATTCGCCGCATCGATGCCCGTATTGCATCGGTGCGAAAGGAAGGAAAAGACGCTACGAGCATGACACGGGTAGTCGTTTCTCCCGGAAACGGGCGGGTCACGGCCCGTTTCGCCGTTGGGGGGCCGGGTTGGATACCTGGGTACGATATCCGCGTTGACCGGAGGGGGAGCGCTCTGGTCACGCTCTACGGCCACGTACCGGCTCCTTTGGCCGGCTACCAGACCCGCGTATCCCGCACATCCTTGGCCGGAACGGCGACGAAACCAACTGGCGCGCCATTGCTGGCTGGAGGGCAACGCACCCGCTTGGCGGAATACCGGATGCCTATCGGGGAGGAGGACTTCGAAAACGGGCCGCTCCCATCATTTGTTTTTCTTCTGAAGAATTCGACCGGCGACTATCTGCCGGCGGGAGAAGCGGCCTGCTACCGGGAGGGGGAATATCGGGGGGCCATCAGATTCGCAGGGCTATCATCAGGACGAAGCATAAGGATTTCAACAGGAGCGGCACGATAATTTGCACCCCGTGCGGTTAGCTCATGGTCGCAGTCTCGGTTTTGGGACCGCTGCTATCGTTACGCTCCCTTGATGTAGCCCTTGCTACACCTGCGTCCATCTTGGCTCCAGCCAAAATATCCAGTCACGATCTCCGTGACTAACCACACAGGGCATGAGAAGGGCCGGCCCATTCTCACAATTGGCCGGCCCCGTTTGGGCTTTTACTACGTACAGTCACCGGTCACTTCAGCAATATTTCGATCTTGGCGGTCTTACGGGCATCTGCCAAAAAATCGCCCACCGCGGCATTGACTTTCTGGTTTTTCAAATAATCCTCTATCTTGGAACGGACGGCGCTGAAAGGTACGGTTTCAGCTTTTGTCCGCTCTGTCTGTTTGATGATATGATAGCCGAACTGGGTCTCAACCACATCGCTTATCTCACCCGGCTTGAGGGCAAAAGCCGCCTGCTCGAACGGCGGTACCATCTGCCCCTTGCCGAAGAACCCCAGATCCCCCCCCTGTTTGCTGCTGGGACAGGAGGAGTTTTCCTTGGCCAACGTGGCGAAGTCAGCTCCATTGGCCAATTCCTTACGAAGTTTTTCGGCTTTTTCGCGGGCCTTTTTCTTCTCCTCGGCACTCGCCTTGGTGTCTATGCCGCACAGGATATGGCTGGCCCTAACCTTTTCATCCTGGTGGAACTTATCAAGATTCTGGTCGTAAAACTTTTTGCTTTCCTCTTCGCTGACCGTAACCTTGGGAATAATCGTCGCAGTGACGAAATTAGTAATAATAAAGTCCCTCCGGGTATACTCCCGAAGATCCTTCTCACTCATATCAAGATCGTGGATCGCCTTGGCGAAATCCGCCTCACTGGCAAAACGGCCCTTTGCCTGGGCTATCTTGTCATCAACTTGTTTGTCAAGGTCCTTAATACCCAGTTTCTGCCCCGATTGGTAGAGTAGTTCAGCGGAAATGAGTTGGTCTACCACCCGTCTGTCAAGTTCCTTCTGTTCATCAGCGGAGATCTGCGCACCCGGCTGGCTGGCCTGCAGCACTTTGCGAGCCCGCTTCAGTTCAGCTGCGGAGATGTCGCTGCCGTTAACCCGGGCAACCGGCCCTTGAATCGCGGTCTCGACCTTCTCGGCGGCGGGATGTAATGTGTTAGGTTCAGTCTCCGCCGCCGAAGCAGAAATAACGAACAGGCTGGGCACCGCAATCAGAGTCAGCGATCTGCAAAGTATATGGCGGAGGGGGCTCATGAGACGAATCTCCTTATCTTAGTGCAGGATATTTATATGTATAACACGCTTTACCAGCCAATCAAAGACAAACATATTTTTGACTTTTTACCCCTTTTCGAGTACATTCACTCCGCTCATTAAATTTCGAACAACCCGACAAAAGCGATCGCGACGCTCACCAGGAGGATACCATCATATGAAAAAGGTTCTTGTCGTTGACGACAGCCTTTCCGTAGCCCGCCAGCTTGAGAAGATCATTTCCGAATCAGGGGAATTTACATGTGTCGGGCATGCCAAAAACGGCGCGGAAGCCATCAAGATGAATCATGCCGAGGACCCGGACATCATCTGCATGGACATGAATATGCCCGGGATGGACGGCCTGACCGCCTTGCGCAGCCTGTCCATGCTGGATAAAGAAGTTAAAGTGGTCATGGTCACCTCCCTGGGCGGCGTAGGTGACAAATTTACAGAAGCGCTCAAACTGGGTGCCAAGAATGTCATCTCAAAACCGTTCGAGGCCGACGATGTCCTGAAGATACTTCGGGATCTCTGATTTTCAGCACCAATAACTCACGATACAAGGGGATATGTGCATGGCCGTCAAATTTTTCGGGCAGTTTTTGGTGGAAAAAGGGATCGTTTCACGAGAGATCCTGCTCAAGGCGATTGAGCTACAGGAACAGAAAAACCTCAAATTTGGCGAGATGGCAGTGGCGATGGGTTACGTAACCCAGGACGATATCGCACGCGCCCACCGTGCGCAACTTTCGCGTGACATAAAAGTAGGGGACCTGCTGCTGGAAATCGGCATCCTGACCCTTACCCAACTCAATGAAATTATTACCCGCCAAAAAAACAACCACCTCTACATCGGTGAGGCATTGGTACTTGTTGGAGCCATCACCAACGAACAACTGCAACAGCATTTGAATGAGTTCAAAGCCGACCAAGCGCCGTACATCTCGGAAAGGGTCGAGCTTCCCGGGAGTATCGCCAATCCAGAACTATGGGAGATGTCCGCAGACCTTACCTACAAGATGATTACCCGAATCCTCGGACTCCCCTTTAGAGCCGGTAAGTGCCAAACCATCACCATGGTGGATGCCAACCACATCATGGCGGCAATGGACCTGTCCGGCGATGTGGATGCCCGCTTTATCATCTCGGTTTCGCAAGAGCTTCAAAAATCCGTGGCCAAGGCAATTCTGCGTGAGGCATCGGTGGACAATGAGCCGCCGGAAGTCCTTGAAGATACCGTCATGGAATTCATCAACGTGGTCTGTGGCAACATCGCCGCCAAGGCATCGCAAGCCGGCAAGATCGTCAATATCAATCCCCCGGTCACCATCCGGCCGGATGCAGCCGGCTTGGCCGTGCCTGCCGGATATACCGGTCTCTGCTTTCCGATCCTGGTCGGTGAGGGCGAGACCATGCAGTTGGTGCTCTTTATCAAGAACTAAAGGCGACAAAATAGCTTGAAATGAAAAGGGCGCTTCGTTAGGAGCGCCCTTTCGCTTGCCAAGCGGACCGATTACTCTCCCAGAATGCTGCGGACCTCTTGCGAATAGTCGCCCTGCTCATTGTGGACAAGCAGGGGTGGCAGCACCAATGTCCCACCTTTCTTTCCCTTGGCCAATTGCGCCAAAAACATCGTTGCCGGAGTAACGGCGGAACCATGCACCATGCGCAGCCTGAGCAATGACAGCCTGAGTTCGCCGGCACAATGGACAAATTCAGCCAGCCGCGAAGGATGACTGATGAAGCAAATAGACCCCGACGGTTTGACCAGATATTTGGCGGTTGACAGGAAGTCCGCCAGCCCGGCACTCGATTCATGGCGAGCGAGATCGCGTCCGACCTTGGGGCTGACACGGCCGCTACCCGGTTTGCGGTAGGGAGGGTTCGCTGTCACCAGATCAAACGACGAAACAGGAAACCTCCCACGCAGGGAAAGGATATCATCGCTGACAATCCCGATCCTCTCGTCAAGCCCGTTCAGACTAACGTTGCGGACGGCCATTTCGGCCATTTCCTCCTGAAATTCCACACCGACCAGAGATGCGCCGACAGTTTTCCGAGCAAGAATAAGGGGAATAATCCCGCAGCCGGTGCCGAGATCGACTACCCGGCCAGCGGAAGCGTCTTCGGCAAAACCGCACAGCAGCAAGGGATCGAGAGAAAAACGGTAGCCCTCTTTCGGCTGGCAGATCCGCAGATCGTAGACACGGAGTTCGTCGATGGTTTCGGCGGTCATGGTCACGTCAACAGTCAGGGCCTTGCGACCTGCTGCAGTTTTCTCCTCCACCACTCCCGCCCAAGCATGACGACAAAAAATGCCAACGATCCCAATGTCAGCCATTTGCCGATCTTGAATGGCAACGGGTCAAAGATAAATTCTACCCGATGGGTGCCGGGAGTGAGATACACTCCGCGCAGGATGTGATCCACCGGCACGATCTCGGTTTTTTTCCCATCCACGGAGGCGTACCACCAGCGATAGTACTTTTCGCCGATGACCAGCAGGCTGTTTTTGAGCGCTTGAGCCTCCACTACAATCCGGTTGGGCTCATAGACACGCACCTCGGCCCTTCCAGCGAGCGAGGGGACTTGGGATGGGTATGGCGCAAGCTGTAAACGAGGTGGCGATTCAACTAGGGCAATCTGGTCCGGTTTGAAATCCGGGGCGCTGGCCAGTATCCCGATACGCTGATGAGGGTCGGCAATTACCACAACCGACGGTACCAGCCAAGCCTTGGGCATGACGGTCTTGTTTTCGAGCACTATCGAACCGTTGGATGAGTTGAAAACCGGCTGGTATTTCGTTAAAAGAAGCGCCTTCTGTGCTTCAAAATCCCTTGAGGGCATCACCAGGTATTTCAGGTTCATGATGTCCGGCATGGTGCTCATAAGCGACATAGCATCTAAAAATTGTTTGTAGCGCCGCTCACTAATGGTCACATAGGCCGACACGTTGGCAAAGCCGTTGTCGGCATAGAAATGAGCATTCTCGTCATTCAAGGGTTGCATGCGGTAATGATCGATGCGTGGTTTGAGGAAAGTGACGATATCGTTCGTCGTAACGCCGCGCTTGGCCTCAGGTGGCGGAGCCACCACCAGAAAACGGTTATTAACGCGCCACAGATCGCACAACATCAGGAGTATCAGGAGCGGCAGCAACAGCCGTACCGGCAGCAACCGTTTGAACCAGACAATGATTGCCGCAAGATAGATTGCTGCCATCCCGAAGGAAATAATTCCGTCCCTGAACATGTGGCCGAAGCGTTCCTCAACCAGTTGTGAACCGCTCTGGTAGCGCGTGGGTGCGGTAATGTACTCCGACATGGCCGAGATGATCGACTGACCTGCCACCAAAATTACGAGACAGATCAAGCCGATAAATGCGGCAACCCCACCACACCACCAGACCCACCGGCCAAGCCGTTTCCTTTCAATCGTTTCGTCGGCCAGCACGTCCAGACCTCGGCCAGCCAATACTGCGGCGCCAAAGGCGAACAAAAAGAGGATCATCTTCGGCACGCGAAACTTGGAGAAGGCAGGGAGGTACTCGAACATGAAACGATACACGAAAGTATATTTGCCCAAAGCCATGATCAGGGTCGCCGCCATCAGGAAGGTTAGGAAGCAGGTATAGCGATCGCGCCTGAAAAACAATGGAAGCGGTATGAGAAACCAGGGCAAGAGCCCCAGATAGTCACTGGTCTGGGTAAAACGCATCCTGCCCCAGTAATATACCTGTCCTGGGGCAGGTACATCGCCCCCCTCCTGGCGGGAATATCCGAAGAGGCCCGGAACGAAGAAGCTTAATATCTCTTCAGGGGGCATGGACCAACTCATCCCCTCCTCATAACCGATACCTTTTTCCGCTGCTTTCGTGGCGCTCGACCCAGTGCCGCTACTGACGGCTTCCCCCCGTTCGGACTGTTGCGACCAACTATAGAGCGGGGCAAACGACATGGCTATGGTACTGAAAAAGAGCACCACAAGGGCTACCGCAAGCAAGGTATCCTTCGAGAATTGCCGGCCGTACTCTCCCTTCAGTTCCCGGAATTTTCCCACTTCATACCAGAACCAGTAAGCGCCGACAGCTAGACACGAATAGAACGATATCTGCCAATGCATGTGAAAAAACTGGATGGCCAACATCAGCGCCGTCAGGGCATAGTGGAGAAACCGTCTGCTTCGCAACGATTTTTCCAAGAGGAGAAATGTCCAGGGGAACCAGCAGATCGCCTCGAGCTTCTGGATGTGGCCGGCGTTGATAAGTGAAGAATTCTCTGTGCAGACCACATACAGAAGCCCTGCTGCGAAAGCCCCCAAGCGGCCGACGCCGATCAGGCGGCAATAAAGGAAGGTGCCGATGGATCCCCAACACATGGCTAGGACGGCCAACCAGGCGATACTTGCAGGGAAGGGAAAAAAGTGCTGAATGAGATAGCGATGAAAGAGGAGAGCTATGGCGTTCCACCCACCCTCTAGGGTCCGACCACCATCGCTCAAGGGATCCCAGCTAGCCTGAAAAATTGCAGGAATCCCCTGAATGAACTGTAGCAGCGACTGTTCCTTTATCGCCTTCGCGCCCCAGAAGAACTGGGTGACAACGTCGGAAGCCCGGATAATCTGGTTGGTAAAGAGAATTCTCTGAAAAAAACCGATGATGATGACCACCATCAGTACGATGTAGAAGGAATCCCGCTCCAGAATATCGGTTTTCTTTTCTGCCATGACATCTCCTTGAGATCTGTGCAAGATTAACCTTTCACCATTTCCTTTTTCACTGTTTTTTACAGTTTATAAAATTCCACGGTGCGGGCGACGCCTTCACGGATATCCGTGCCCGGGCTCCAATCAAGATCATGCTGGGCCAAGCCGATATCGGACAGGTAGTCTCCGGTTTCAATGGCTCGGTACTCCTCCGGCCAGGGCACGTGGACAATTTTTCCCTGCCCGGCCGCCGCCACCGCCAGTTCCGCCAACTCCAGCAGACTCGTCCCCTGACCGTCGCCAATGTTGTAGACCCTGCCGCGGGATTCCGGCGCGGCTGCAGCCAGCAGGAGGGCTTCGACCAAGTCGTCAATATAGAGATAATCGCGGCGCTGACGGCCATCGCCAAACAATGTGATCGGCCTTCCGGCTACCGCTGCCTGAATGAAGCTGTTTGCGATGCCATAGGCCCTCCCCTCCCCGGCCTGGAAGGGACCATAGGGGTTGGAGATGCGCAAGACCGTAGTTTTGAGCCCATACAGCTTGCCATATATGAGGTGATAGTTTTCAACCGCCAGCTTGTGGGCGGCGTAGATGGATTCCGGCGCCAGTGGATGTTTCTCGTCGACTGGCAGATAGAGGGGCTTCCCATACACCAGGCGGCTGCTGGGAAAAACGATCGTCACTCCGGGATTAAAGGTGCGGCAGGCCTCCAGTATGGTCAGGTGCCCACGGCAATTGATATCCAGATCGTTGAGCGGGGTTTTGTTGCTGTCTGCCGCACCCGACTTGCCGGCTAGGTTAAAGACAACCTCCTGATCCCGAACCACCCGCTCCACCTTCTCTTCGTCGCGGATATCAGCAACCGCCAGACGCAGGCGTAAGCGGATCGCATCGAAGTCGGGGGTGATCCGGGGTGGAACGAAGTTATCCAACGCCGTTACCTCCGCCCCCAAGTCCAGCAGCCGAGCGCAGGTATTGAGCCCGATAAATCCGAGACCTCCGGTGACCAACACCCGCTTTCCGCTATAAAAGTTTCTGTGATTATTCACCTTTTGCCTTTCACGCGTTCCGTTTTCGCCACAGCCGCATAAATCTCTTCAAGTCGGACGATCATCCGCTCCGTGGTGAATTGGCCGAGAAACGCCCTGCCCAACTGTACGAGACGTTCCGCCAACTCCCGGTCGGCAAGGCAGCTGACGATCCGCTCGGCCAGCAAATGAAAGTCATCGAGCGGCACGATAAAACCGGTCTTACCATCCAGCACGATCTCGGGATTGCCCCCCGCGTCGGAGAGTATGGGCGGCACCCCGGCCATGGTGGCCTCGGACGACACCAGCGGGATCGCTTCGATCTCTGACGGCATGACAAAAGCCTTGGCCTTGCCGTAGGTCTTGTACAGCTCGGCGCGGGGCATACCGTAGACGAACTCCACCGGCAACCCACGGGCCAGGAAACGCGCAAACGCCTTGACGTAGCCATAGTCGTTGCCGATCACCATCAAGCGGGCATTGGGTACCTGTTTGAGCACCAGCGGCAAAGCTCTCAGCAGGCGGTGAATCCCCTTGCGGAAATAATCACCACCCACGAACAGGATCAGGTTTTCCTTCTCCTCCCACGGCCGCGACTCGATCTCGCTATAGTCAAGGCCATAATAGAAGTTCAGGTATTTGTGGGGATGGTCGTACAGGTCATACACATACCTGCCGTGCAGGATAATCCCGTCGATGAGCGGAAAGAGTCGCCGATACCTGATCTTCCGGTATTGCTGCAACAGGAACCGGACCGGAAAATCGAGACAGAAAAAATGGTAATAACGTATCCAGTAATAATCGTGGCTATCGACTACCAGAGGGCAGCGTAACTTCCGCGCCAGCTCCGGCGAAAGGTGTTTCAGGTTGAGACAGTGGGCGATATCCCACTCCTCGTTCAGGTCCGCGTCGGACTCATAAACCCTTACGGTATGCCGCTTGGCGAGTTCCCGCAGGACGTTGGTCTGGTAGGTGCCGCCGCCGGTCAGGGATTCGCCCTTGCGTGCCAGGATCAAAATTTTCACAATTGTACCTTACGGTCCGACATTACGTTTTATGCCCGTTTTTCGCCAAAAAGTCCGAAATGGATGCTCATGAGGTGAATAAAGCGATGCCGCCTGAAGGTCCGACAGCTTGCTCCCGCCCTGCACCTCGCGCCGCTTATGCAAGAGCCGGGCGAGACCGCCCAGGACATCCAGCCTTGCCCGCAGGGCCGCCAGTCCCCTCCCCCGCAACACAGCCAGGCAGAAAGCGGCGCAATCGGCGCAGACGATGGAGACGAAATGCCGCCGGAGCAACGCGGCAGGCCAGTTCTTGACGATCACGAACCACTTGTTCCGGTGCGTGTGGTACACCTTGAAACGGCTCATCTCCCCGCCCGTGGCCGAGTGCACATGATACACGAGCGCCCGCGGCGCGGCAAGCGCCTTCCAACCGGCCAAACGCGCACGCCAGGCCAGGTCGAAATCCTCGTAATACGCGAAGAAATCCGCATCGAAGAAGCCGACCTCGTCCAGCAACTCCCGGCGGTAGAGCGCCGCCCCGCCGCAGGGGCCGAACAGCGGCACGCCGTCGTAGCGGCCGTCGTCGATCTCGCCGTAGCCTATGTTGTACCCCAGGCCATTGGTGCCGATCTTCAGGCCGGCGGCGTCGATCCGTTCCGGCCGGTAGAAATTGCGCATCCTGGCCGCCACCATGCCGACGCGACCATCGCCCTCCACGGCCCGGACCAACTCGGCCAGAAAGCCGGGATCGACCTTGGTGTCGTTGTTGAGGGTAACGATATAATCGCCCCGCGCCAACGCCAGGCCGCGGTTATTCCCTTCGGCAAAACCGGCGTTCTCCGGCAGTTCCAGCAAGCGAACCCAGGGATACTCGCTTCGCACATGGTCGGCCGACCCGTCGGTTGAACCGTTGTCCACGAGGATCGTCTCAAAATCGCGGAAGGACTGTGCCTCCAGCGAATCCAGACACTCCTTGAGATACGCCCGGCCGTTCCAGGTGAGGATGATGACCGATACCTTCACCTCTTCACCGCGTCGAGCGCCCGGTAGATAGTGTCCAGATCGTCGCAGAGCCGGTGCCATGAAAAACGCCGCTCAATAACCTGCCGCGCCCGCTCCCCCAGCACGGCCCGCCGTTCCTTGTCGGACAACAGCGCAATCACCGCCCCGGCAAAGGCGGCCGGGTCATCCGCGACCAGAAAGGCCCCCTCGCCCGCCTCCGTGATCCCTTCGGCGCCGACCGAGGTGGCGACCAACGGCTTGCCGCAGGCCATTGCCTCCAGCACTTTGATCTTGATCCCGCCGCCGTAACGGATCGGCGCCACCACCACATCGACCGAGCCGTAGAATTCGGACACATCATCGACGAACCCCAGGCAGGTCACTCCCTTGTCTTTCAGATCGAGCAGCAAACGCGGCGGGTTCCTCCCCGCCACGACAAACAAGGCATCCGGCATCCGCTCCCTGACAAGGGGCAGGACGGATTCCGCAAAATAGAGGGCCGCATCCGTATTGGGCGGATGGCCGAAACTGGCGAGAAAACCGATCCTGACGCCCCTGTCCCGCTCCGGCGCGGGCTGCGAACCGGCATCGACGGCGATGGCCTCCGCGTAAACATCCAGATCGGGCATGGCCATGGTCAGAGCCGCCGCGTCCTGACGGGTGACCGTCAAAACCTTTCCAAAACGCGGAAAATAACGGGATTCGTAGCGCACCCAGAACAGCCACTGCATCAGATAATACAACTTCTCCCAGACGCGCCGGGCGTTCATGGCCCTGCGAAACACCCCCACCAGGGCCACATCCAGCGTATCCATCACTGCCGGCGTACCGGCGCAGGCCTCGATATAATGGGCCATCTGGGGAAAGCAGAGGTGCGCCGCATCCGGCTTATGCCGCTCGACCGCCCGGCGGATCGCCTCATCCATGGCCCGGCTTTGGCACTTGCGGACCACCACGGGCGTCAGGGTCGCATACGAGAGCACATTATGCACGACCCGCCGCGCCAGATTGAGCCCTTTGGCCAGGGCGGACATCCCGGCCCCGCCGGGAAGCGGCACCGTAACCACCTCGGCGCAATACGGCGCCACCTGCGCCAGGCGCTCCAGATCCTCTTGCCGGGCGAACGAGAGATAGACGATCTCGTGCCGCGCGGCGAGATGCCGGATCAGGTTGAACATCACCGTACCGCCGCCGTCCGCGCCGGGACAAGCCGGATAGGGAGTGACCATAAGAATCTTCATGCGTTTTTCCCACCCAATCCCGGCATGCTTGCCCTATCCCCGGTAACGGCCCGTCCTGCCGCGAAAAAAATCCCACACCCCGCGCGCGGCCGAACGCGCCGCCGAAAACCGCCTCTTCTTGATATTCACCAACACATGCTCGTACAGGTCGTACCACAGGGCCCGGGCAAGTTTTGCGGAAAAATTCCGCCGCACGAAATAGAGCCGGTTCCGCGCCGTGTAGTACATCAGCGCAGGCGATGCCGCCCCTCCGGCGCTCATCGACTCCTTATGCCGCACCACGGAGGAAGGGGCATACATAAGACGCCACCCCCCCCGTCTTGCCCGCGCACACCAATCCACATCCTCGAAATAGAGGAAAAAATCATCGTCCAGCAGGCCGACAGCCTCCAGCAACGCACGACGGGCGAGCAGACTGCACCCGGTGACATACCCGGTTTCCCCCGCCGTATCGTACTGCCCCCGGTCGTGCTCGCGAAGCCCCCGATGTGCGGGACGCTGGGGGCGCGCCGGGTCGAGCACGGCCCCGGCATACCACAAAAGCGCCGGGTTATCGTAATAAACGATCTTGCTCCCCACCATGCCGATTCTGTCGTCGCCCTCCGCAACGCGCACCAATGACGCGAGCGTATCGGGGGAAACCACCGTATCGTTGTTGAGGAGCCAGACATAATCGGCCCCGTGCTCAAGCGCCCGCCGGATACCCGCATTGTTACCGCCGGCAAAACCCAGATTCGAACCAGTCTGCACCACTTCCATATCGGGGAAGCGTTCCCGCAGGATCGCCTCGGAACCGTCGGTGGAGCCGTTATCGACGATGATGATGCGAAAATCGGGGTACGTCAGCTTTTTGCATGACTCGACACACTCCGACGTGTCGCGCCAGCCGTTCCAGTTGAGGAGAACTATGTAAACCAAAGGCTCATTCATTCCCTGTTTTTCGGGCAAAAACGAGCATTGCTTCGGCATTGTTTGTCAATAATGCAATTTTGTTCACGAGCCGTTGCACTATTTTGATCGGTCGCCACCCGACTATTGCATGATTATCCTTTGCTTCGAAATATACCTCCACAAAACCGCCCTTCTGGAGCAGCTTGCCGAGAGATTCGCGCGTGAACTGCCAGATATGCTGGTCCGGCATGAGCGAAAACCATTTCCCCTTCATCAGTTTTGCCATATAGGAACCGAAGTTGGGCACACCAATAACCAGCAGCCCGTCGTCTTTCAATATCCGCCCCAATTCCATCATGATTTCAACCGGGTCGGGAATATGTTCGAGGACATGATTCATAACGATGACATCAAAGCTCTTCTCAGGATAGGCGGCTTCAATCAACCCCCCTGTCACGACATCAAACCCTTTTTGCCTGGCAAACTCCGAAGCCCATGTGGAAAACTCCACGCCCTTGACCTCAAAACCGTTTTGCCGGGCAACGTCGAGAAGCACCCCCACACTACAGCCGACATCAAGAAAAGCACCGTTTGACTTGTATGTCTTTATCTTATTCAATATGCCTTGAAAATGAGTAGAGAGTTCCCCCCATTTTTCCAGGTAATTGTTGCGCTCGGTAAAATAATCGCTTTCATCGTATTCAGAAGAACTGCTGTCGAGACTAATGCCGGAGATATAGACCTGACCGCATGCAACGCATTGATGAACAGTATATTTGTGTACGGAAAACAGGAAATCGGCACTTTGGTTCCCGCACAAACAGTTGATTGCAGAGCCCGTCACTTCAGTAGTTCCCATGCTTTGGTCTCATTATTATATTGACGTATGACTTTAGCAGGAATGCCGACTGCCACGGAAAATGGCGGGATACTTTTTGTTACTACGGCATTCGAGCCTATCACTGCCCCTTTGCCAATAGAAACCCCCGGCAGTATTACGCAGCCTTCGCCCAGCCAGGAATTATCGCCTATAACTACCTTTCCACCTGCCTCGATACCCTGATTGACAATAGGCTCTTCGATATTTTTAAAATTGTGATTGTGGTCAGATATATACACTCTTCCGGCAATAAGTACATTTTTACCTATTTCAACACATTCACACGAACCTACATGAAAAAATTGTTCGATATGCGTACCGTCACCGATCTTGAGTTCGGGGGTATATTTTGCATTACCGTAAGTATCTACAGCCTCTATTCTTGAATACTCACGTATGAGTACATTACTTCCTATTTCAATATATTTTGGATTAGTTATCATACTTGGTTTTAGAATGGTTACATTAGCCCCATATTTTTTAAATATGGTCCTATTGTAATAAGTAATCAGCCGTTTCTTAATTTTTCTTATTATGTCAGTTATCATTTGTATATTATCCTCAATAACCGCCAATGATATTATTCTTTAATTTATCATATTTATGTTTTATATCATCTTTATTTTCATGCAACTCCCACAACTTTATGCATGCAACGGCACGGTACATAACCATCATAATACAAACAAAAAAGCCTCTTAATCCGTCTTTATACCCACCTAATCTAATATATCTATCAATGAATTCCTTTATCGTAGACTTAAAAAACAGGTAGTAGGTAAACTTCTTCCCATCATCATATAAGTGTTTAGCCTCAATTGTTGTATATCTATTGAGCTTGGAAATGAATTGTTCAGCATCCCTATACGCAAAATGATGAATCGCGAATTTTTCCTCGGGCGGCAGATACAAGGTACGCGCAGTATTGGAAACGGACATGTATGCATGAATTCTTTCCGAAATCATCATCGATTGCTTTTTAAAAAAACGGCAATGATAATTCGGCCACCACGCCTTTGCTCGATTCCATTCTCCCAGGATAAAATTCTTAAATGCTATATAGACCGCGTCTACCTCATCTTTTTCGGCAATGAGCCTCAGTTCTGCTGCCAAACATGCCGGGACCATTTCGTCGGCATCAATCAGCAACACCCATTCGTTGCTCGCCTTTTCAACGGCATAATTCTTTGCAATGTCGAAGGCAATAACTCGTTCATGCGAGTAAATATTGTCCGTAAACTCCCTGGCTATTGCAACCGTATCATCTTCACTCTCCATATCCACAACGACTATTTCATCACACCATTTCAGGCCTTCAAGGCACAGCCGGATGTTCGGCTCCTCGTTTCTTACCAGGAGGACTGCGGATATATTATGGCTGCTCATGGTTTCCCCCAAAAACACACAGCGCTCTAATTACATTGAATTCGTTATTTTCCTCGATTCTCTTAATTTTTATATGTGGGCTAAGAAATTGGGACAACTCGTGAGCGGAAAAAAAGTGATTAACATGCCCCGGATCATCATAAGCCGTTCCAAGTGGAACCGAGATGAGAAGGTGGCCGCCAGGCTTGACCCAATTATGTAATCCAGCCAGAACAGGGGCAGGGTCTGCAATATGTTCAAAAACATGGGCCGACCATGCGGAATCAAATAATTCTCCGTCAGGCTTTTGGGAGATCACATCTACAACTGAAAATGTTACTAGTTTTTTAACATCATGTGGTTCTCTCTCACGCAAACGGTTTGCTATCATTATCCCAATCGGACTGAGGTCGATGCCATGAACAGTCATTCCCCTTCGGGCTAAAAGCACATCCAAATGCCCTGAACCGCATCCAAAATCAAGAATTCTGCCGGATATTTCCTCAAAGTGAGTGATCGAGTCCAACTCAAAATGTTTTTCCCAAAAATCCATCTTTAAGGCGCACGGATTAAACTGAAGTCTATCGAGGAATACTTTATCGCATTCAAGTGAAAAGGGGTCTCGCGGCCCCTTATGTTCAGCCGTTTCTTTAAATATCTTGGCGATATCTCGCAGCTCCGGATCAGTCCGAACGAGTAACCAGTTTTTTATTGCCGTCTTCAGCATTTTGATCCTTTGACCTGACGAAAATATGATATCGCCTCTGTCATATTTTGTCTGTTCAGAATGTACGAAAGTCCCCAATAAAGGGTTGCGCTTGCAGCCGAGACCAATATTACGAAAATCAAATTTGGCACGAACAATCCCTTTATTAATTCAATTACGGCCACCATGGTTAATGTAACTAATAAATTCGAAGCTACATTCGGAATAACACGAATTTCAACACTATTCCGGCTGAGCAGCCATTTATAGACCAACACAAAAAGAATGTAGGTAATTGGTTGTGTAACAGCAATCCCCACAAACCCGAATTTCAGCACAAGCGGGGCTCCAATCCCCCATTCAATGGCAACCAAAACCACTGTCATCGCCAGAATTATATTTGATTTTCCAAGGCACAAAATGCCACTGAACATTGGTAGTGCAATCCCCATCAGCAACGGCGTAAAAGAATACAGGTAAAATGCATTGAGGCCGGGGAGCCATTTATCGGTATAAAAAACATGGGTAATCTCGGGAGCCAATGCCACCAAAATAGCTGTCACCGGCAGCATTACAAATGTCATCATCCGAATTGACTTTTCTACCGTCCTCCCAAGAAGTGCTGCATCATCCTGCAACTTTGAGAATGCCGGAAATGCCACTCGTCCAAACGTTTCCGACAGCACAAGCGGGACAAAAGCAAAGTTACATGCCCATCTCAGATACCCTACCGCAGCGGCCCCTGCATACACCCCAACGAACAGCGGCGTGACGGAATCCTTGATAAAATTGAGGATCTGGTTCCCCTGATACGGCAAGCCAAACCGCACCAAACCCTTGACCGATTCGAACCGGTAATGAAAACTCGGCCGCCACGACGACAGCGCATAAATGAGCACAGCCCCCAGGAATGCCCTGGTGATGGCCGCCGCCACGAAACTCCATACCCCGTACCCCAGGTAGGCACAGACAACCGCCACCCCCTGATATGCCAGGTTTTCGGTGATATCCACCCAGGCGATCCGATTGAAGTCGATATTCCGCTCCATGAGAATGGCGGGGATCGTCTTGAGCGATGAAAACAGGAAGCTGACCGCCATGGCCCGGATCAGCCAGACCCCGACCGGCGGCAGGGTCGGGTAGACCTTCAACGCCAGCGGCGCCGCCAGGACAACCACGGCGACCACCGACACCACCAGCATTTGCTGCAGCCAGAAGGTGGTGGAAAGCTCTTCCCGGCTCAGGTCCCCCTTTTTCTGGATCAGCGCCGCGCCGATACCCACATCGCCGAACGTGGAGAAAAACTGCACCACGAACTGCACTATGGCGTAAATCCCGAATATCTGCGGCGCCAGCAGCCGGGCCAGGATGATGTTGCCGACAAAGAAGATCACCTTTACGAGGACTTGCCGGACGAACAGCGCCGACATGCCTTTCAGGGACTTCTTCTTGAGGTCCTGAAAATCCTGCTGCGAGTTATGGGGTGCATCTTCAGTCATTCGGTATCCTGATTGCCGCCAGCGGCGCAAACGGCGCCAGCCACGCGGTACGCCAGCGACGCATCCACAGTATTATTGCAAATACTCTTCCACCATCATTCGAGCGACATCGCGCATTTTGTAGGTGGCCCGCCAGCCGAACGTCCTGGCCGATTTTTCCGGGTTAGCCCTGCTGACCATAATTTCGGATGGCCGAAGCAGCGATGCATCGCTTTCCACATGGTCGCGCCAATCAAGCCCCACGGCCTTGAAAACCTCGGCCACAAAATCCTCCAGCCTGCTGGTCTCACCGGTCGCGATCACGAAATCATCGGGGCGTTCCTGCTGGAGAATCAGCCACATGGCCTCGACATACTCGGGCGCCCACCCCCAGTCCCTGGCTATGTCCATATTGCCGAGCTTCAGTTTTTCAACGGCCCCTTGCGCAATCCGGCAGGCGCTCCGCACAATCTTCTGGGTAACGAACCGTTCGGGGCGCAACGGCGATTCATGATTGAAGAGGATCCCGGTGCTGGCGTACAGGTTGTATGCTTCTCTATAGTTGGCGATTTCCCAGAAGGCCGTCGCCTTGGCTACGGCATAGGGGCTTCGCGGGCGAAAGGGGGTCGTCTCGTCCGCGGCCTCTCCCCCCGTATTGCCGAAACACTCGCTTGAACCGGCATTATACAGCCTGGCGGGGCACTTCAAGAAACGGATCGCCTCCAGGAGATTCAGGGTTCCGACACTGATGCTTTCCAGCGTTTCCACGGGTTGTTCAAAAGAAAGCCCGACCGAACTCTGCCCTGCCAGATTGTAGATCTCGTCGGGGCGAACGCTCGACAACACCTGGAGAACGCTCCGAAAATCATTCAGCGCCATGGAGTGAAAGGCGATGCGGTCGCGAATACCCAGTTTGCCGAGATTCGCGAAGGAAGACATCTGGGCGTCCCTGGCGGTCCCATGGACCTCATACCCCTTACCCAGCAGAAACAGGGACAGATACGCGCCATCCTGACCGGACACGCCGCAGATAAGTGCTTTTTTAGCCATACCTCTTCTCTCCTTTCAGACAAACGGCATACCTGAACCCAAATGTCTACTCTGCAACTCCGGCGATAAAGATCTGGGATGCCGTTACGCTCAAGCCGCGAAGTGCTTGGGTAAGTCCATCTCTCTGCTTCAGCGAGGAGATAATCACCGGGCCACGATGTTCCCGCACGCCGTTTGCCAATGACACAACCGGAACCCCGAAGAACACCTCGCCGGCGCGACCGTCGTCCATGACCGCCACCAGTTTCAACCCGGTCTCCCGCAGCGACAGGTAGGCCACCTCGGCCACCTCGTCCACCCCGCAGAAGGCCACCTCCCGCACGCCGGATGCTTCGAGGCGGCGGAACAGGTCCAGATAGTCCTGTCGGGCCACGGTATAGAGGCTGGTGAAATAGCTTAAATGCTGGTAGGCGAGGCGGCTTTTCTCGGCCAGGCCCTGGGGGGTGAGGAGATAGGCGTAGCGGTTGCTGGGGAAGTTCTTGACCCGCACATACCCCTTGGCGACCAGGTTCTTCAGATACGAGTTGACCAGCCCCACGGCGATGCCGAGCCGGCGGGAGAGTTCCCGCTGGGACAGGGGCTCTTCGCCGGTTATTTCGGAGAGGAGCAGGAGGGAGCGGTAGGATTCAAGCGATTTTTCGTTGTTAACGTTCATAGTATGAACCGTAGTGAAGGGGGGTGAAAATGGCAAGCAAAATGTTCATATCGTGAACGTTCTTTGCCCGGCAGCGACCCGGCTTCATCGGAAAAGGTTGTATTTGACGATGCAGTATATTGCCCGGAAGCCGTCTTTCCATCCGATTTTTTTCCCTTCTTCGTAAGTCCGCCCGTAGTACGAGATGCCGACTTCGTATATTCTACAGCCTTGTTTGGCGATCTTTGCGGTGATTTCCGGTTCGAAGCCGAACCTGTTTTCTTCTATGTTCACCGCTTGAATAAGTTCCCGGCGAAAGACCTTGTAACACGTCTCCATGTCGGTGAGGTTCAGGTTGGTGAACATGTTGGAGACCGAAGTAAGGACCCAGTTCCCTATGCTGTGCCAGTAGTACAGGACCCTGTGCGGGCGGTTGCCCATGAATCGCGAACCGAACACGGCATCGGCCTTGTTGGCGAGAAGCGGTTCCAGGAGCATGGAATACTCCTGCGGGTCGTACTCCAGGTCGGCATCCTGGATAATGACGAAATCCCCGGTTGCAGCGGCAATGCCGGTGCGGAGCGCGGCGCCTTTCCCCATATTCCGCGAGTGGGTGATGACCTTTGCCACCAGGGGCGCTATCTCGTCCCGCAGGATTTCGGCCGTCCCGTCGGTGGAACAGTCATCGACGACGATGATCTCTTTTTCGTCGATCGGGGACTGCAATACGGCCCGGATCACGTCTTTTATCGTGGCGGATTCGTTATAACAAGGGATAACGACGGAAAGAAGCATGCAACACCCTCCTGATACGTGCTGATTTTAAATTTCAATCAATGCCCGGACAGGCCATAGACCTCGTACAGTTCTTTTCCGTCGGCAGAGACGACTTTCTCGTGGAACGCTGCCGACGGTAACCTGTTCCGGTACAATTTTTCGAAGTTTCGCCCACCCGCCCGGTCCATGCCGGCATCCTTGCCCAACAGCACCACGCAGGTGTTTACCCCTTTGAACATCCTCTGATAAAGAAACTCGGCGCCTGACGGGTCATCCGGGTCCACCCTCTTCAGGATGCCCGATCCTTCCACGTATTTGCCCCTGCCCGCCGGAGGCGCCAGGGAGAATAGCTGGGTCTGCACCCCCCAGTCGGCGCAGACCACGAGATCGGGCCCGGCCTGTTCCAGCAAATCCGAAAGCCGGTAAATCGCCGGGTCCCATGCAGCGGTAAAATGCCTCTTTTCACGGAATGCGGCACTATATTCGGTATCGGCATAGAGTTGGGCCCCAACCCCCGCCAGATACGCCAACAGGCATCCCATACCGCCAAGGGCAAGGTATCTTGCGGGCAAGAGCCGCCGCAGCGGGCGCACCCCGGCAAAAAGGACGAGGTAGTGAAGCGGGTAGAGCATCATCACGTGGTGAGGTCCGCCCCCCTGTTTCGTAATGACTATTTCGGCAAAAATGATGGCGAACACAAGGGCAAAGAACCACATGGCCTTGTCTTCGGCCCTGTTCTCCCCCCGCGCGGACGGGCCGAACCCGGACCATAGGGAGGCGAGCAATGCGGCCGCGACGGGGAAAACGAGAAAATTCGCAAAGGTGCGCGGGATTTCAGCGCGGTCCAGGACTGCCGTGAAAGGCCAACTGCCGTTCATGGTGGATAAGAATATTTTCGCGACGTACCGTATCTTGGAGCCGATGCTTTGGGGCGGTATCCCGCTTGGGGTGGAGAGGGTCGGGACGACCAGGGCGAAGACCCCGAAGGTCATGCATGCCAGGAACAGGGCCAGCAGGGCAACGTGGGCCTTACGGTTGCCGGGGAAAGCGGCGAGCAGTTCCTTGCCGTACAACAAGCCCGCCGCTACGAGAAAAGCGCTTGTGAACCAGATGAAGTTCAGCTTGTCGTAGAAGCCTAGTAGCAGGGCAAGGACCAGGAGACCGGCAAACAGGGTGCGGCGTGTCGCCAGGAATTCGAAAAAAAAGTAGAGTGCCGCCATCTTGAACAGGAGCATGAGGGCGACCGGGCCGAAATCGAGCCTGACGTTGTAGATGAAGGCGGGGTCCGTCGCGACCAGCCCTGCCAGCAGAAGCGCCCCAAGCCCGCCGAAGAGACGTTTTCCCAAGAGGAAGCAGAAGACGATCGTCGCCGAGGAAAGCATGATGACGGGGAGGCGGATGGTCTGCGGCGAAACCCCGAAATAGTGGAATACCGGATAGTAGAAGAAGGACTTTAAAGCGCCGATGTACCCCATGATCATCACCGGGACGCCAAGGACGACTTTATGGATGAAGGTGCCGCTGGTGCCTCCGGTGGCGGCATTGACAAAAATGCACTCGTCATAGTAGAGCCCCGGCATATCGAGCTGCGCCGTGGCCATGAAGAAAAAAACGCCCAGGAAGACCGCCAGCGCAACGAGCGGCACATATCTGTTTTTCAGGATATCGGTCATTCCCCTCGCACCGTACCGCGGGCCTTTGCACCCCACCCGTACATTACCCTATGTTGCGTAATTCCGTACTGCACGCTTATTCCCGGACGACCCGGCATCAGTGCGCCATCCCGTCTGAGAGCGGTATTCGGAAAAGATGCGTGATCTGGACATGGTAGTACCGGGCCGGCGGCGATGCCGGGCCAAGGGCAGATTTCCCGCCGGGACACGCCGGTTATTTCGGAGAGGAGCGGGAGAGAGCGGCGGGATTCAGGTGATTTTTCGCTACGGTTCATGGAAGGGACAGTAGCGAAAAAAGGGGGGGTCTGGCAAGCAAAAAGCGTTCATTTTGTGAACGCTTTTCAGGAAAAACGCATCAGCCCCGAATCGCACCGGAGGCCAGGGCACCCAGAAACCAGGAGTAGGTCTCCCGCAAACCGTCCTCAAGCGCGGTGCGGTGCCGCCAGCCAAACGAATGGAGCCGGGACACGTCGCAGAGCTTGCGCGGCGTGCCGTCGGGCTTGCCGGCATCGAAAACGAGTTCCCCCTCGAACCCGACCACCTTTTTCACCAGCAGGGCCAGGTCGCGGATGGTCAACTCCTCGCCGCTGCCGATATTGATCAGCGCCGGGGCCGCCGGGTCCTCCAGCAGCCTGCCATACTCCGCGTCCGGCAGGTTGATCAGGTGCAGGCAGCCGTCCGCCAGGTCGTCCACATGGAGGAATTCCCGCAGGGGCGTGCCGCTGCCCCAGACCGTGACGGTGGCGGCGGCGCTTTGCCGGGCATCGTGGAATTTGCGGATCAGGGCCGGCAGGACGTGGGACGAGGTCAGGTCGAAGTTGTCGTTGGGGCCGTAGAGGTTGGTCGGCATGGCCGCCAGGTAGCGGGTGCCGTACTGGCGGTTGAAGGAGCGGCACAGGGTAATGCCGGCGATCTTGGCCACGGCGTAGGCGTCGTTGGTCGGCTCCAGGGGGCCGGTCAGGAGGTATTCCTCCTTCAGCGGCTGGGGGGCCAGCTTGGGATAGATGCAGGTGCTGCCCAGGAACAGCAGGCGCTTTACGCCGACATTCCACGAGGCATGCACGATGTTGTTCTGGATCATCAGGTTGTCGTAGATGAACTGAGCCGGCAGGGTGCTGTTGGCAACGATCCCGCCCACCTTGGCGGCGGCCAGGACCACGTACTCCGGGCGTTCCTCACGAAAGAAGGCATGAACCGCGGCCTGATTGCACAGATCCAGTTCCTCCCGGGAACGGAGCACCAGATTGTCATAACCTGCGCCGCGCAGGCCGCGCACGATGGCCGAGCCGACCATGCCGCCGTGCCCGGCCACATATATCTTGTCCTGCTGGTTCATTCGGCACTGCTCCTGGTTATTTCAGATATCCAAACTTCTTCATCCGGTAACGGAAGGCGTCGATGCCCAGGCTGAGCTTCTTGGCAGCCTTGGACTGGTTCCACTCCGTGCTGTCGAGGGCCTGGCGGATGAGTTCCTTTTCCACCTCCTCGATATCGATCCCCTCGGCCGGGAGCCGGAACGTGGCCAGCGGGGGGCCGCTCTGGGGAGAGGTCTTCGCCACGATCTCCAGCGGCAGGTGTTCCAGCATGAGGGTATCTTCGTTACCCAGGATAATGGCCCGTTCGATGACGTTTTTCAATTCACGCACATTGCCCGGCCAACCGTAATCGGCCAGGATGCGCTCGGCCATGCCGGCTATGCCCTGGACCTTCTTGTTGAAGTCCTTGTTGTAGACGTCGATGAAATGGTTGGCCAGGGGGATGATGTCTTCCTTCCGCTCCCGCAGGGGGGACAGATGGATGGGGATGACCTGCAACCGGTAATAGAGGTCGTTGCGAAAGGATTTTTCCTCGATGGACTTTTGCAGGTCCTTGTTGGTGGCGGAGATGATGCGCACATCGACGGTGAAGACCCTGCCGCCGCCGATGCGGCGGAACGAGCGGTCTTCCAGGAAACGGAGCAACTTGGCCTGCATCCCCATCTCCATGTCGCCGATCTCGTCCAGGAACACGGTGCCGCCGTCGGCCAGCTCGAACAGGCCTTTCTTGGTGTTCTTGGCGTCGGTGAAGGCCCCTTTTTCATGGCCGAACAGTTCGCTTTCCAGAAGCGTTGCCGGTACCGCGGCGCAGTTGATGGCGATGAACGGTTTTTCGGCGCGGTTGGAGCTGTAGTGGATCCATTTGGCCACCAGTTCCTTGCCGGTCCCTGATTCGCCCTGCACCAGCACCGTAGAGGCCTCGCTCTTGGCGACCTTGTCCAGCACCTCCATCAGGAGCTTTATCTGCCTGCTATCGCCGATGATGTTGGGCGGGACCGATTTCTTCGTTTCGGAGCGGAGACGGGCCACCTCGCGTTTGAGATCGGTGGTTTCCAGCGCCTTTTTGATGATTATGGAGAGTTCGTCGAGATTGAACGGTTTGCTGATGTAGTCATGGGCTCCCAGGCGCATGGCGTTGACCGCCGTTTCGAGCCCGCCGTGGGCGGTCACCATGATGACCACGATCTCTTCATCGTATTCCTTGATCTTTTCCAGCACCTCGATGCCGTTGATGCCCGGCATCTGGATGTCGAGCAGCACCAGATCGGGCTGTTCCTCACGGGCCAGGCGCAACGCATCCTCGCCGTCGCCGGCGGTAACGACCTCATAGCCCTGTTTCTTAAGATTTTGTTCCAGCGACCAGCGGATCAGGTGTTCGTCGTCAACGACCAGAATCTTGTTACGCTTCATGCTCACTCCTTGACTCATCGATGTCATGAACGCTGCAGGCCGGCAGCTCTATGGTGAATACGGTACCCCGCGGGGTATTGTTCGAAACGGTAAAAAAACCGTTGTGAAGATTGATCAGCTTGTAGCAGATCGGCAACCCCAGGCCGGTGCCCTGTGCCTTGGTGGTAAAAAAGGGCGTGAAGATCTTTTCCTGTATCTGGGAAGGGATGCCGGGGCCGGTGTCGGCCACGTCTATCCGCACATGATCTCGTCCCTGGCGCGTGGTCAGGCCGGTGCTGATGGTCAGCGTGCCTCCGTCGCTCATGGCCTGGAAGGCGTTCAGGATGAGGTTGAGGAAGACCTGCTGCATCTGCTTGCCGTCGGCATACACGGTGGGAAGGTTCGGGGCGAACTCCAGCTTTCGCTCGATATGCATCACCCCGCGATGCTGGGAAGCGAACTTGAGGGTCTTCTCGATAACATCCCCGATGTCGATGCAGGCCAGTTCAGGGACCGACGGTTTGCCGAAAAAGAGCAGATCGTTGACCGTCTTGTCCAGACGCTGCACCTGTTGCAGCACCTCCTTGAGAATGCCGCTGCGCGGGTCGTCGGCATCGAGGTCGTCCTTGATGATGCTCACTGCGGCGGAGATGCCCGCCAACGGATTCTTGATCTCGTGAGCGATGCCCGCCGCCATTTCACCTATGGAAGCCAAGCGGTCCGCACGCTCCAATTGCTGAAAATGATACTGCTCCAACTCTTTTTTGGCGACGTCGAGCCGGTCCACCATGGAATTGAAACTATCGACCAGCTTGCCGATCTCATCGGTGCCGCGATAATCGATGCGCACACTCAGGTCGCCGTTTTCAACACGCGACATGTTGGCGGTCATGCTGTCCAGAGGCTTTTTGACGAATTTGAAAAGTATCAGAGAGATAGTGACCGACAGGAAAAAGGTGATGGCGACCGATGAGGCGATAAAGATGCGCGACGCCTCCAGCATCTGCATCTTGGTCCGGTAGAGCGAATAGTCGACATTGAGGATGCCGATGACCTTGGCCTTGCTGCCGTGGCAGGCATGGCAGGCCGCTTCATTGTAAATCGGCTTGACCATCGACAGCACCTCCCCGTAGGGGGGAAGGTCGAAGATGCCGTAATGCTTGGGATTAAGGTACAGCCGGTAGTCATCCGTGCCGACCACCTTGCCGACCTCGGCCGGGTTGGATGAGCGCAGGATCACGCCATGGGGATGGAAGATGCGCACGCCGACCAGTTGGTTGTGTTGCCCGACCATGGCCAGGATGGAACTCACGTCCTGAACATTTCCCAGGTGCATGGTGTTGTAAATACTGTTTTCAACGGTATGGAGCAGCAGTTCGGTGCTCTCGCGGGCCGTCTCGATCAACTGGGACTGCTGCTGCCGGACGTTGAAGAAGGTATAGATAAAGATGCCACCCACGAGCAGGACGATCGTTGTGGCGATAATGCGGGTTGTCAGGCTCTTGAACACTAATGATATCCCTGTGCGCTCTTAGCGCGCCCTAGTTGCAGTCGTTCCTGCCGATGCCGGAGGACCGTACTTGAACTCATATTCGAGGTAAGCCCCAGGAACCAGGACTATTTTTCATTTGCACCGAAAAAAGACAGGATGACATCATCAAGGTTGACCGCCTCTTTTGCCGGGTTGTCGCGACCGGCCGGCTGCTGCCCGGCGGTGGTGTCCTGCCGCTGCTGCGCCGGTGGCGCAAACAGGAGCGAGGTATCAGCGGTGGCGGATGACCGGGGTTGGGAAGCAGGCGGCGTTGGAGAAATTCCGGCGCCGCGCTCCGCCGCGGGAATCGAAGGCTTCACCCCGCCGGACTCCGTCGGCACGGACGGCGCTTGAAAAGCGCGCTGATCGAACTCTCCCGACTTGAGGCGCCGCATCATCTGCTTGTGCTGGTCCTTCATCAGCTCTTCCACCACGGATTCAAGGTTCTCGATCTTGAGGATGTCGGCATAACTGGTCTTTTTGGAGGCGAGAATGACCCCTCCCCGGTAGAGCAGGGTAATTATGTGGGGGTTGGCGACACCACTGTCCTCGGTTTGAACGTGGAACACCTCTCCCTTGTACATGACGTTATGATTGAATCCCAAGACCATGAGCAAATCCGTACGCGAAATAACGTAGCAAAAGCGACGTTAACACAAAACCCCAAATGACTGCAATATGTTAAATACTCGATTTAAATGAGGTCTCGCCGCTAAACCGCCGGAACGGATCACCCCTCCGCCCCCAGCAGTTGCTTGATCCTGGCGACCGCCTCCATGGCGTCGCGGGCATAAAGGTCGGCACCGATCCGGTCGGCGTATTCCTGGGTGACCACCGCCCCCCCCACCATGGTGAAGGTTTTTATCCCGGCGGTCTTGAGCCGTTTAATCACATTGCCCATTTCGGACATGGTGGTGGTCATCAGGGCCGAGAGCCCCACTGCGTCGACGGCATGTTCCTTTGCCTTGGCGATAATGGTGGCGGCAGAGACGTTCTTGCCGATGTCGAAGACCTCGAAGCCGTGATTTTCCAGCAAGGTGCAGACGATGTTTTTACCGATGTCGTGGATGTCCCCCTCGACGGTGGCCATGAGGATGCGGCCGCGACTCTCGAACGCCTGCCCTTTCATCTCCTCTTTCAGGCGGGCGAAACCGGCCTGCATGGTGTCGGCGGACTGCATGACCTGGGGCAGAAAGAAGATATTCTTCTCAAAACGCCGTCCCACCTCCTCCAGGCCGGGCAAAAACCCCTCGTTGCTGACCTGCATCGGGGCCAACCCCTCACGCAAGGCCTCTTCCACCAGCGGGACGATGCCGTCCCGGTCGCCATCGATGACCGCCCGCGCAAGCCGTTCGCGAATGGAAAGCGGGATATCGGACGCAACGGCCTGAGCCGCCGCGGGGACCTGTTCGCCGCGATAAGCCTCGATGTAGGCCGCCGCCTGGTGATCGCGGTTCAGAAGCACCATGGCCGAGCGCCAGGCATCCATCATGGCCCGGTCCTTGGGATTGATGATGGCGGCATCCAGCCCGGCCTCCATGGCCATGGCGAAGAATGCCGACGAAATCAGCGGACGCTGGGGCAGTCCGAAAGAGATGTTGCTGACCCCCAGTACCGTGGAAAGCCCCAATTTCTGTTTGACCAGCCGGATGGCCCGCAAGGTCTCGGCGGCCCGTTTCTGCTCGGCACTGACCGTCAGGGTCAGACAGTCGATGATGATGTCGGCGTCAGGGATACCGTGCCGCCGGGCGGCGTTGCGGATACGGCGGGCGATGGCCAGCCGTCCCTCGGCGGTATCGGGGATGCCCTTCTTGTCCAGGGCCAGGCCGATCACGGCGGCTCCGTATTTTTTGGCCAGGGGCAGCACGCGACGCAGACTCTTGGCCTCGCCGGAAACCGAGTTGATCAGGACCTTGCCGTCGGCGGCCTTGAGCCCCCGCTCCAGAGCGGCCGGGCTGGAGGAATCCAGCACCAGGGGTACGGCGGCCGCCGCTGCGGCGCAGAACACGGCCCGTTCCATGGCGGCCGGTTCGTCGATACCCGGCGCTCCCACATTCACGTCCAAAAGGGTCGCTCCGGCCGCAACCTGCTCCATGGCCTCCCGGCGGATATAGGCCACCTTGCCTTCCTGGAGTTCCTGGGAGTAGAGCTTTTTCCCGGTGGGATTGATGCGCTCGCCGATGATGGCGGTCTTGGTGCCTCCCCCCACCACCGTCCAGCCTGAACGGCTGGAGAGGAGCGTGGCGCCGGTCGTTTCCGGGTGGGGCCTCCAGGGCTCCTGCATCGTACCGAGCGCCGCCTTCATGGCGCGGATATGGGCAGGGGTGGTGCCGCAGCAGCCGCCGATCACCCGCACTCCCAGCCCGATCATCCGTTCGTGATAGGCGGTCATCTCCTCCGGCGTACCGGGAAAGACGGTTGCCCCGTCGATGAGTTGCGGCAAGCCGGCGTTTGCCTGGGAGATCAGCGGCAGGCGGGTCGCCGTGCGCATCTTGCAGAGGATATCGTAGATGCCGTCCACCCCCAGCCCGCAGTTGGAACCGATGATGTCGGCCCCGGCGGCGGCCAGGGTGATGGCGGCCGACTCGGGCGGCGTACCCAGCACCGAACGGCCGTTATCGTCAAAGGTCAGCATGGCGATGACCGGGATGGTCGCGGAAACCTCGCGGATGGCGATCAGGGCCGCGCGGCACTCCTTGATATCCAGAAACGTCTCCAGAGTGATCAGGTCGGCTCCGGCATCGATCAACGCCGCCGCCTGTTCGCGGAAAGCGTCCTTCATCCCGTCGAAGGGGATCTCGCCCACAGGCTCCACGAACTGGCCGGTGGGACCGATGGAAGCACCCACATACGCCAGGCCTTTGGCCTCCTTGCGCGCGATCTCCACGGCGCGGGCGTTGATCTCGGCCAGCCGTCCCTCAAGGCCGTAATGGGCCAGTTTGAAACGGCTGCCGCCGAAGGTGTTGGTGACGATGATGTCGGCTCCGGCCGCAACATAATCGCGGTGCACCGATGCCACCACCTCCGGCATGGTCAGGTTGAGTTCCTCCGGAGACTGCCCCGGCTTCAACCCCCGTTCCTGGAGCATGGTGCCCATGGCTCCGTCGAGAATAAGCACCTTTTCCTGTATCGCTTCGAGAAATGGCTTCATGGCGTTTCCTTTTTCGGTAGGGATGGCGCGGCGGCCGGAGTTTGTCCGGCGGCTTGTTCCAGGGAATAATCGGGCTCCAGGGGTTCGGACAGGTCCAGATGGCCCAGCACGGCGGAACCATTTCCCTCGATCGTGAGCTTCACCCGGCGGACCTGGGGGTAATTGACGCAAATCGTATCGACGAGGGAATACACCGCCAACATTTCAGCCGAGCTGCCCGACGGCAGGTCCGCCGCAAAACTCCGGTTCAGATCGACGACGGCCGTGGCCCCTTCCAGGCGGACACTGTTCAGCACCGTGCTTTCCGGCAGGGCTTCGTCATAGTCTCCCAGCGGGCCGCTCAAAAGCGCGTCCAGCGTATTCCTGATGCACGCCCCGGTTTCATTGCACGGTTCCAGTTCGCGGGCCTCGCGCGCCAACCGGCTACCGTCGGCCACAAAAAACAGCACCGCCGTACGGGTTCCCGAAGGCTGACTGATCTGCGGGGCCGGTGGAATCTTGTGGCTGGCTTGATATTTTTGCCAGAGCATCCCGCCGAACACCAGGGCAATTACCAGAAACGGCAGAACCAGACCTATATTGATGCGTTTGCGCCGAATCGGTGGCATTTTTCAGCACTCCTCCCCGTCTTTGTCAAGGTCAACCTGATACACATCCCCCAGTCGCCCCCCCAGGAAACGGTTCCCCACCCGGATAAAACCGGCCGGGATGTCGCTGACGTAGTAGTGATGGTTCCCCTTCTCCGTCGCCGGGCGCAGGAGATGCTTGTCGGCCAGAATGGCGGCCACGGTCCGGGCCGTTTCTTCAGCCGAATCCACCAGGGTTACGTCCGGCCCCATGATCTCGGCGATGAGCGGTTTGAGGAGGGGATAGTGGGTGCAGCCCAACACCAGGGTATCGATTCCGGCCTCTTTCAGTTCCAGCAGGTAGCTCTCCGCCGTGAGGCGCGCCACCTGGTTGTCGACCCACCCCTCCTCCGCCAGGGGGACGAACAACGGGCAGGCGCGGGTCAACACCTCCGCATCCGGTTTGAGCCGTTTGATGGCACGGGTATAGGCGCTGCTCCTGATGGTGCCGGACGTGCCGATCACCCCCACGCGCCCGCTGCGGGTCACTTCAACCGCGCGGCGCGCCCCCGGCTCGATCACCCCGACGACCGGGAGGGGAAATTGCCGCTTCAGCCCGGGAAGCGCCACGGCCGAGACGGTGTTGCAGGCAACGACCAAGAGCTTGATGTCCCGCCGCATGAGAAACGAGGTAATCTCGTGGGCGTAGCGGGACACGGTTTCGGGCGACTTGGTGCCATAAGGCACCCGAGCCGTGTCGCCGAAGTAGATGGTATCTTCCTGGGGAAGGGTCCGGGTGATCTCCCGCAGCACCGTCAACCCTCCCACCCCCGAATCAAATATGCCGATGGCCTGCCAAGACACGCCTCTTATCCCTCCCGGTGCTCTCCTGGAATTCTCCTAAACTCTGGAGAATTTGGAATTATATACTCCTTTGATCTACAGAGGCAAGCCATTTGACGGAGAAGCGCAAACGCCGGAATATCTTCCGGAGCTTGTTCGCACATAACTTTGGCCAGGTATCGCGCCCGGACCCAGGCCGGATTTTCCTGGTCTGATTGAGCAGAACCACAGGCGTAGCAGGGCTGCGTCGAGGAGTGTGCGCTTGAGGGGCAGGGACGGACGCCCCGAAGACGGGATGCGATGCCGCAAAGCCTTATTTGCGAACAAGTTCCTCATTGTCCTTGACAAATCAGGAACCACTTATTACCTTGAAATCAAGAATTAGCACTCCAGGATGTTGAGTGCTATTTTTTTGAGGTTTTGCCATGGATGTGGAACTGTCGATAAGAAGCAGACAGATACTCGAAGCGATCGTCGAGGATTACATCGCCACCGCCGAGCCGGTCGGGAGCGGTTCCGTGGCGCGCCGGCACGCCCTGCCCCTCTCGCCGGCCACCATCAGGAACGTCATGGCCAATCTGGAGGAAATGGGGCTTTTGACCTCACCCCATACCTCGGCCGGCCGGGTACCTACCGAAAAGGCCTACCGGCTCTACGTCGATTCCCTCGTGGCGTTGCGGCAGGTAAGCCGCGATGAAAAAAAACTGATCATACGCCGTTGTCGCGAGGCCGGATCGGGGCTGTTGGGAATCCTCAAGGAAACCAGCCGGACCCTGTCGTCGCTTTCCAATTATATGGGTCTCGTGGTGGCGCCCAGCTTTACCGCGGATGTGTTCCGCCACATCGAATTCATCCGTATCGGCAGCCACAAGGTGCTGGCGATCCTGGTCTCCAGCAATGGAACGGTGCAGAACCGCCTGGTGGAGACCGACACGGAACTCCCCCAGGCCGACCTGGTCACCATGGGCAATTATCTGAATGAGCTTATGCAGGGGCTCACCATCTCCCAGGCGCGTCACCGCATCCTGGAAGAGATGAGCACCGAAAAGGTACGGTACGACAGCCTCATGCTGCGCGCCCTGCGCCTGAGTGAACAGGCGGTTTCCGTCGAGGGGGACGAGGTATTCGTCGAGGGGCAGGCCCGGATCCTCGACCAGCCCGAGTTCAATGATGTGGGGCGCATGAAGGATATCTTCCGCGCCTTCGAACAGAAGGGGCTGCTGTTGAAGCTGCTGGAACGCTGCATGTCGGCTGACGGGGTACAGATCTATATCGGTTCCGAATCGCCCTTGAGCCAGTCGGCCGGCGTCAGCCTGATCACCTCCCGTTTTGTCACCAGCAGCAATACGGTCGGGCTGCTGGGGGTGATCGGCCCCACCCGCATGGGTTACTCCAGCGTCATCCCCATCGTGGATTACACCGCACGCCTGGTGAGCCGGTTGCTCACGGAGACTTGAGCGGAAACTTATAGGGAAAAGGATTACAAGCTACCATGAAAGCGCACGATACTGTTGAGCCGAAGAATGCCGAACAAACTTCCCGCGATGGCGGCACTGCCGACCAGGCCGCTGCCGGGGCGCTTGAAGTCGAGCCCCTGACGATCGAGGAGCAACTTGCCGCCAAGGAAAAAGAGGCGCGGGAAAACTGGGACCGCTTTCTGCGGGAACGCGCCGACCTGGAAAACTTCCGCAAACGCGCCAACCGGGAAAAAGAGGAGTTGCTCAATTACGGCTACAAGTCGCTGATCGAAGAGATTCTGCCGGTGCTGGACAACCTGGAGCGGGCGCTGAAACACGCCTCCGATGACGGGCTGCCCGCCTTGGTGGAGGGGATACGCATGACCCACGTCATGCTGCTCACGTCGCTTCGAAAATTCAACGTGACCCCGGTCGAAGCTGTCGGCGCCCCCTTTGACCCGGCCTTTCACCAGGCCATGGCCCAGGTGCCGACCGACGAGCATCCTCCCAACACGGTTGTGGAGGAATACCAGAAGGGCTACCTGCTGAAGGACCGCCTGCTGCGCCCGGCCATGGTGTCGGTTTCGACCTCCCCGAAGAACGGAGAGGCCTGAAGCGAAGAGGGCAAAACGGGATAACGTCTCCGGCAATGCCTGGCCCGTTGCGCTCCATACGTCGCCGTCCACTTTATTTTTGCCGCACCCTTGTTTTTTTCCAAAGCAATGACTAGCTTGATCAATACAGAAGATATGCAAAGGAGGATTATCCATCATGAGTAAAGTAATCGGAATAGACTTGGGAACCACCAACTCCTGCGTCGCAATCATGGAAGGTGGCGAACCGGTCGTTATCGCCAATTCCGAAGGGAGCCGCACGACTCCCTCGATGGTGGCTTTTGCCGACAACGGTGAGCGCCTCGTGGGACAGCAGGCCAAACGCCAGGCCGTCACCAACCCGGAGAACACCCTCTACTCCATCAAACGTCTGATCGGCCGCAAGTTTGAAACGGATGCGGTCAAAAAAGACATTGCAATTTCGCCTTTCAAGATCGTCAGGGCAGATAACGGCGACGCCTGGGTCGAGGTACGCGACAAACGCTATTCTCCTCCCGAGATCTCGGCCATCGTGCTGCAAAAGATGAAGAAGACCGCCGAGGATTACCTGGGCGAAACCGTCACCGACGCCGTCATCACCGTGCCGGCCTATTTCGACGACTCCCAGCGCCAGGCCACCAAGGACGCCGGCAAGATCGCCGGCCTGAACGTCCTGCGCATCATCAACGAGCCGACCGCTGCCGCCCTGGCCTACGGCCTGGACAAGAAAAAGGACGAGAAGATCGCGGTCTTCGACCTGGGCGGCGGTACGTTCGATATTTCGATCCTTGAACTGGGCGACGGAGTCTTCGAGGTCAAGTCCACCAACGGCGACACGTTCCTGGGAGGCGAGGATTTCGACCAGCTGGTGATCGACTGGATCGCCGACGAATTCAAGAAGGATCAGGGCATTGACCTGCGCGGCGACAAGATGGCCCTCCAGCGCCTGAAGGAAGCGGCCGAGAAGGCCAAGTGCGAGCTTTCCTCCTCCGTGGAGACCGACATCAACCTCCCCTTCATCACCGCCGACGCCTCCGGTCCCAAACACCTGACGCTGAAGCTTTCCCGCGCCAAGCTGGAATCGATCTGCGCCCAGTTGCTGGCCAAACTGGACGGCCCCTGCCGCACGGCCCTCAAGGATGCCGGTCTCTCCCCCAGCGAGATCGACGAGGTCATCCTGGTGGGTGGTATGACCCGCATGCCGGCCGTACAGAAACGGGTCGAGGACATCTTCGGCAAGACCCCCAACAAGGGCGTCAACCCGGACGAGGTGGTGGCCATCGGGGCGGGCATCCAGGGCGGCGTGCTGAAGGGCGACGTCAAGGACGTGCTGCTTTTGGACGTTACCCCGCTCTCCCTCGGTATCGAAACCCTGGGTAGCGTCATGACCAAGCTGATCGAAAAGAACACCACCATACCGTGCCGCAAGAGCCAGGTGTTCTCCACCGCCGCCGACAACCAGCCGGCCGTGTCCATCCATGTCCTGCAGGGTGAACGCGAGATGGCGCGCGACAACAAGACCCTCGGCAACTTCGAGCTGACCGGCCTTCCGCCGGCCCCCCGCGGCGTGCCCCAGATCGAGGTCACCTTCGACATCGACGCCAACGGCATCGTCCACGTCTCGGCCAAGGACCTGGGCACCGGCAAGGAGCAATCCATTCGCATTACCGCGTCCTCGGGTCTTTCAAAGGAAGAGATCGACAAGATGGTGCGCGACGCCGAAGCCCACGCGGAAGAGGACCACAAGAAACGCGAGGCCATCGAAGCCCGCAACCACGCCGACAGCATGGTCTACAGCACCGAGAAATCGCTCAAGGAGTTCGGCGACAAGATCGACGCCGTTGAAAAAGGGAATATCGAGAACAAGATCGCCGAACTGAAGAAGGTCATGGAAGGCGACGACGCCGAAGCGATCAAAAAAGCCACCGACGAGTTGGCCCAATCGGCCCACAAACTGGCCGAGGCCATGTACGCCAAGACCCAGGAGGCCGGAGGCGAGGGTGAGGCCGCCGGTGCCGATCAATCCGGCGCCTCGAAGCACAAGGACGAAAAGGTCGTCGACGCCGATTTCGAAGAGGTCAAGGACGAGAAGAAATAAACCTGAAAACGGCAGTCAGGCCACAGAGCCACGGAGACGCAGAGGATACCACATGATTTTACCTACCTCTGTGACTCTGTGGCTCTGTGGCAAATGCTTTTTCCGGGATACATAAGGACACTATTTTGGCAAACGGCGAAAAACGCGATTACTACGAGGTACTGGAGATCCACCGCAACGCCTCCGAGACCGAGATCAAGAAGGCCTTCCGCAAGATGGCCATCCAGTATCATCCCGACAAGAACCCGGATGACAAGGCGGCCGAGGAGAAGTTCAAAGAGGTGACCGAGGCCTACGAAGTGCTTTCCGACGCGCAGAAGCGGGCCCAGTACGATCAGTTCGGCCATGCCGGCGTCTCGGGGGCCGGTTTCGGCGGGGGCGGTTTCGGTGGATTCGGGGCCGGGACTCCCTTCGGCGACATCTTCAGCGACATCTTCGGCGATATCTTCGGCGGCGGTGGGGGTGGACGCGGACGTGCCCAGGGCCGGCGCGGAGACGACCTGCTCTACAACATGGAGATCAGCTTCGAAGAAGCCGCCTTCGGCGTCGAGAAGAAGATCGAGGTGCCTTTTGCCAAACGATGCGGGACCTGCAACGGTTCCGGCTCGAAGCCGGGTACCGAGCCGAAGGTTTGTCCCACCTGCCGCGGGGCGGGGCAGGTCCGGTATCAGCAGGGTTTTTTCAGTGTCAGCAAGACCTGCGGCCAGTGCAACGGTGAGGGCAAGGTGGTGGACAACCCCTGCCCGGACTGCCGCGGCAAGGGAAGCGTCAAGGATACCAAGACCCTTTCGGTCAAGGTGCCCGGCGGCGTGGAAACCGGGTCGCGCCTCAAAATGACCGGTGAAGGGGGACAGGGCAAAGGGGGTCCCAACGGTGACCTCTATGTGGCCATCAGCGTCACGGAACACGCCATCTTCCAACGTGAAGACAACAACGTCATCTGCGAGATCCCCATCAGCTTCATCCAGGCCTCCCTGGGATGCGAGCTGGAAGTGCCGACCCTGGACGGCAAGGTGGCCATGAAGATCCCGGACGGTACCCAGTCGGGCAAGGTCTATCGCCTGCGGGGCAAGGGCATCCCTTCGCTGCAGGGCTATGGCCGGGGCGACCAGTTGGTGATCATCAGGGTGGAAACCCCCACCAATCTCAACAAAAAACAGAAGGAACTGTTGGAGGAGTTCGCCAAGATCAGCGGCGAGGAAGTTCACCCCTTGAAAAAAGGGTTCCTGGACAAGGTGATGGATATCCTGAGCTGACGGCTGCTCCGCCACCCATGTAAGGATACGGGATGCCTGCGTCAAATTGACTTGCCGGGCATCCCGTTTTGCATTACTATTCCACAAAATCGAGTCTATACCTGTCGGAAGCGGAGCACATTCATGGATAAAGAGCAGCTTGCGGAAAAAGCGACCGAGGCGCTGCGTCCCTTTGAAACCGCAAACCTGATGAATACGATTCAGAATCTCACCCTGAAGCAGATATTCACCCACCCGGCGTTTCTGATCATTGTCACGGCAGTGTTTTTCTTCGGGGTCGTCAAACGCTCCAAGACCGTGCTTCTGACGCTGTTCACCCTGCTCGGCCTTATTGTCATCGCGCGTTTCGCCATGCCGGCGCCGGGCGAGGAATTATCCATGAAATCCATGCTGCCGTTCATAGGCGGCGGGTTGGTTATCGGCGGCGTGATCATCTACTTCTCGCTCATCAAATCGGACTGAATCCAGAAAAAGGAATGTTTATTCATGAAAATCGACAAGCGCGACTGGCTGTTCATCGGACTCATCGTTGTGGTTCTGGGCATATTTTTCGCCATCTCCGGCAAAGAGAAGACCAAGTTCGTCCCTCTGGACGACAAGCATAAGCCGTTTTACGAAACCTTCGCCAAGACCGGCAGCAAAAAAGAAGCGGAAAAGGGGTGCGAAAGCTGCCACAACGAACAGGGGGTGCCCTTTCCTCCCAATCACCCCCCCAAAAACCGCTGCCTGCTTTGCCACAAACTGCAGCGCAAATAGACCGGCAGGCAGCCTCCCTATCGGGATGCTGCCTGTTTTTTAATCTCACTCGACTCTTTTTCTTCATCCCCCTGGCCCGCTGGCGGCTGGCGCAACCATAAAATATCGTATAATCAGCCAGTTTAATAAAGCCTCCTTCTTGGCCCTGATTTTGCTACAATATTCACCAAGCCGCACACACCACCTGTAAAGAGACGAGTGCGTTATGGCAGCCATCTCCTCCGACACATCCCATAAACCCCGCATCTCCTACCACGAATTCTATACCGATGGCTTCACCCCCCGTGAACACTACCGGCCGCTCTGGGAGCACATCCAGTCGGTCGGCCAGAACGCCTTTGAGGCCAAGGTCCACGAATCGCAGCTGGCATTGCATGCCGAGGGGGTCACCTTTACGGTCTACGGGGATTCGGACGAGGGGATCGAGCGCATTTGGCCCTTCGACCTGATCCCGCGCATCATCCCGGCCAGCGAGTGGAGCATCATCGAGGCGGGCCTCAAGCAGCGGGTCCGCGCCTTGAACCTGTTCCTCAAGGATATTTACCATGACCAGCGCATCCTCAAGGACGGCGTCGTACCGGCCGAACTGATCTACCAGGGCAAGGATTTCCGCCGGGAGATCATGGGTATCGACCCGCCCCACGACATCTACACGCACATCAGCGGCATCGACATCATCAGGGACGAGGACGGGAAGTACCTGGTGCTGGAGGACAACCTGCGCACGCCCTCAGGTGTATCCTACATGATCGAGAACCGGGTCATCGAGCGTCGCATCCTCCCGGAATTCTTTGCAAAATACCGGGTACGCCGGGTCGAGCACTACCCGGCCCTGCTGCTGGAGGCGCTACGGGCCGTATCGCCGCGCGGCAAAGGCCAGGCCGAGATCGTCGTGCTGACGCCGGGCATCTACAATTCGGCCTATTTCGAGCACACCTTCCTGGCCAAGGAGATGGGGGTGGAGTTGGCCGAGGGGCGCGATCTGGTGGCCAAGGACGACGTGGTCTACCTGAAAACCACCACCGGCCTGCAACGGGTCGATGTCATCTACCGCAGGGTGGACGACGATTTTCTCGACCCGCTCGTATTCCGGTCCGATTCCACGCTGGGGGTGGCCGGGATCATCAATGCCTGGCGGGCCGGCAACATCGCCATCGTCAATGCCCCCGGCAACGGCATCGCCGACGACAAGGCGGTCTACCCCTATGTCCCCGACATCATCAGGTATTACCTGTCGGAGGCCCCCATCCTGCACAACGTCCCTACCTACCAGATGACCAACCCCGAGGAGCGGGCCTATGTCCTGGACAATCTGGAACGCATGGTGGTCAAGGCGGTCAGCGAGTCGGGCGGCTACGGCATGTTGATGGGACCGGCTTCAACAGCGGCCCTGCGCAAGGAGTTCGCCGTCAAGATTCAGGAGGACCCCCGCAACTACATCGCCCAACCGGTGGTGCAGCTCTCGCGCCACATCTGCTACATGGACGGCGAGCTGGAGGCGCGCCACCTGGACCTGCGGCCGTTCACCATTTACGGCGACGATATCAACGTGGTCCCCGGAGGCTTGACGCGCGTCGCCCTGACCAAGGGATCGCTGGTGGTCAACTCGTCCCAGGGAGGCGGCAGCAAGGACACCTGGGTCCTGGCCGAATAAGGAAACACATACTGACAGGCTGTCGAAAAATCAAGGTTGTTCAAAAATAGTCAGATCGTCGCACCCGCACGAAAGGGCTTTCGAGGACAAAGGCCTGATGGCTGTTTTTCAACAACCTCCCGTAATCACAGAGGACACACCATGCTGAGCCGCATAGCCGATTCTATCTACTGGATGTCCCGCTATCTTGAGCGGGCCGGCGATACCGCCCGCCTGATGGAGATCAACCTGCTCTATCTGCTGGAGGCCGAGGAGGACATGTCCGAAGGGGACAAGTGGCGGCCCTTGCTCAGCATAACCTCGGCGGAGACGGCTTTCAGCGGGCTGTACGGAGAGGGGCAGATCACCCAGGGGCGGGTGTTGCAGTTCATGACCGCCGAGAAGAGTAACGGCAACTCCATCCGCACCTGCCTGCGCCTGGCGCGGGAAAACGCGCGCATTGCCCGCGACCGCATCTCGCGGGAGATGTGGGAAGCCATCAACGAACTCTGGCTGAACGTTGACCAGCAGTTGAAAACGCCGCTGCACCCCCTGCGGGCCGGCCAGTTTTTCTCCATTGTGCGTAGCGAGGTCGCCCGTTTCCACGGCCTGACCACCACCACCATGATGCGGGGCGAGGCCTTCGGCTTCTATCGCCTGGGCACCTTCCTGGAGCAGGCCGACATGACCGCCCGCATCCTGGACGTGAAGTACCACCTGCTGCTGCCGGACCTGAATCTGGTCGGGTCGGCCCTGGATTACTATCAGTGGGCGGCCCTTCTCAAGTCCCTCTCCGGGTACGAGGCGTTCCGCCGCAAGTATCACGCCGGGTTCCGTCCCATGGACGTCGTTGAATTCACCATCTTCGAGCAGGAGTTCCCCCGCTCCCTGGCCTATACGGTCAAACGCATGCGCCGGGCGCTGGTCGATACCGGCATCACCGGCAAGCAACGCTCTCCGGCGGCCATGGAGCAGCTTGAGAGCATGTTGGCCGGCAACTCGGCGGAACGGATCTTTTCCACCGGCCTGCATGAATTCCTGGAAAAGTTCCTGGTTGCCATCGCCGCCCTCAACCAGGCGGCCCAGGCCGATTTCCTCGATACCCACATGGAAGAGCCGTAATATGCGCTACCTCATAGAACACGAAACCGTTTTGGAGTACCCGGAACCGGTGCGCGAGCATCACATCGAACTGCGCCTCACGCCGCGTGAGGATTCGCACCAGAAGCTGATCGGCATGGAGATCGAGACCGAACCGGCTGCCGGGCTGCGCAACTACCGCGACTATTTCGGCAACCATGTCACCGCCTTCAACGTCATCCCGCCCCACCGGCGCCTGGTAACCCGCATGCGCGCCCAGGTCGAAAACATACTGGAAAACCCCTTCGATTTCCTGCCGGTGCCCCAAAGCGACGAACGGGAGTGGCTGAGGGATTTGTTGCGCACCACCCCCGCACTGTACGATTATATCCTGAGCCGCAGCCCGGCCACCCCGCACCTGGGGCATCTGGACCAGCACCTGGCGTTCCCCCGCCACGAACCCGGCTGCCAGATCATCGAATCGGTGCAGCAGGCCATGGAGTGGATCGGGACGGTACTGCACTACCAAGCGGGCGTGACCAATGTCCATTCCACCCTGGCCCAGGCCCTCAACGCCGGGGCCGGTGTCTGCCAGGATTTTGCCCACCTGTTGATCGCCATCGTCCGGTCATGGAAAATTCCCGCCCGATATGTTATGGGATACCTGGCATCCCGGGATGAGGGGGGGGAACCGTTTTCACCCGCCACCCACGCCTGGGCCGAGGTGATCATCCCCGGCCGGGGCTGGACCGGTTTCGACGCCACCCAGCGGATCCTTACCAACGACCAGTTCATCCCCGTGGCCGTGGGGCGCGATTACCTGGACGCCGCTCCCCAGCGGGGCAGTTTCAAAGGTGATGCCGCAGGCGACGAACCGGTGATACGGCTGTCCATTTCTCAACAATAACCCTGGAGCAACGACGCGCCATGCCCGAATCATCCCTATCCATCAGCACCTCATGCATCCTCTCCCTGGAGATGCCCTACAGTGAACAACTCTGCATCCGCCGCACCGTGTATCGCGGCGGCGACGGTCCCCGTGCCGCCATCGTGGCCGGTATCCACGGCGACGAGTTGGAAGGGCTCTATGTCTGCCAACTGCTTGCAGACTGGCTCGAACAACTGGGCCGGGATAATCCCGCGGGGCTGGCCGGCACCGTGGAGCTTTATCCGGCCATGAACCCCCTGGGGCTGGACACCCTGACCCGCGCCATCCCGGTCTTCGACACCGACCTGAACCGCAACTTTCCCGGGGGCTCCAGCGGGGACCTGCCGAAGCGGATCGCCCACGCCGCCATGGAGAACCTGGCCGGCGCGGCCCTGGTCATCGACATCCACGCCAGCAACATCTACCTGCGGGAGATCCCCCAGGTCCGGATCAACACCGACTTCGCCGACAGCCTTGTCCCCATGGCCCAGCGCCTGAACCTGGACCTGATCTGGCTTCACGGCGCCATGACCGTACTGGAGGCCACCATCGCCCACAGCCTCAACAGCATCGGCACCCCCTGCCTGGTGGTGGAGATGGGGGTCGGCATGCGTATCACCCCCGATTACTGCCGCCAACTGATGTCCGGCATCCTGACCCTCTGGAAGGACCTTGGCGTACTGGCCCCCGACGTGGAGCTGCCGCCCCTCAACCATCTCCCCCTGATCGCCGACGACAGCAACGTCCACTACCTGAACGCCCCCACCTCGGGGCTCTTCGTCCCGGTCATCGAACACTGGGCCGACGTACGCAAGGGACAGTTGCTGGGCAACATCGTTTCTCCCCTTCAGGGCGGCGTCCTGGCCGAGGTGCGCTCTCCGGTGGACGGCATCCTCTTTACCCTGCGGGAATATCCGCTCGTGTACGAAGGCTCGCTCATGGCACGGGTCATGGCCAGAAAAGGGAGGCTCTCGTGAGCAGTCGCGACCTGGTACTGATGACCGCCCCGCTGCGGGAAGACTTCACCATCCCCTGCCATGAGATCGGCCCGATGGCGCCCCCCGTCGTATCGTTCGTTTCCGGCCTTCACGGCGACGAGATCAACGGCATCTACATCCTGGCCCGCCTGGCCGATTTCCTCAAATCGGTGGAAAGCGGCGCCTATCCGAAGCTGCGCCTTGTGCAGCGGGTCCTGATCATCCCGGCGGTCAACGTGCTGGGGGCCAACACCCTGCGACGCGCCTGGCCTTTCGACCAGAGCGACCAGAACCGCATGTTCCCCGGCAACCAGATGGGCGAAACCACCCAGCGCATCGCCTACACCGTGCTGGAGGCGACCAAGAAATCGACCTACCGCGTGGACCTGCACAGCTCCAACCTGTACTTCGAAGAGCTGCCCCAGGTGCGTATCTACGACCCCACGCCGGAAGAACAGGAGAACGCGCGCCTGTTCGGACTCTCCGCCATCATGGAGCGCTCGGTGAGTCCGGTATTCACCACCACCCTCATGTATTCCTGGAAATACTGGCCCGGCCAGAACTTCCTGTTGCAGGTGGGGCAGGCGGGCTCCATACAGTTGCCCCACTGCCAACAGGTCTTTCGGGGGCTGGTTTCGTTTTTGGGGAGGATCGGCGTGCTGGAAGGGGTGGAGGTGGCCGAAGCGGACCAGGAGGCCCTTTACTTCACCAGGGAATGCTCGGTCCGCATCTATGCCGACCGGGCCGGCATGTTCGTCTCGGACAAGAACCTGGGGGGATGGGTAACGAAAGGGCAGGAGTTGGGCTACATCTACGACAGCTTCAACGGCAACGTCCGTACCAAGGTAGTCGCCCCGGCCGCAGGACTGTTGACCGGCATCCGCCGCCAGCCCATGCTGTTCGAGGGAGACCTGCTGGTGCGCATCTGCACCAAGGGAGGCTGAGGGCCGCCCTGTTTTAGAGTAAACCCGCTCACGGGGTCAATACAGCTCGTACTTCAGAAGCCGGCATTCGATCGGCCCGTTGAAGAGCACATACCGGCGCGCGGCCTTGAGCCCGATGTATTTGGCCAGCTCCAGGTTGCCGGTCAGGACGAAGCCGGTCCAGCCCCGGCAGCGTTGCTTCATGATATCCCCGATCCGGCAGTACAGCTCCTTCAGCTCTTCCTCATCCCCCAGACGCTTGCCATAGGGCGGGTTGATGATCACAACCCCCTTGTCCCCCTCCGGCCTGAACTCCTCCAGGGCCGCGTGAAAGAAGTGAAGCTGGCCTTCAAACCCGGCGGTGGCGGCGTTGCGTGCCGCCAGGACCAAGGCCCGGCTGTCCAGGTCATACCCGGTGACCAGGCCGACCGGAAGCCGTTCGATGCCGCTCTCCGCCTCCCTTACCAACCTGCTCCACAGCTTCCCGTCGAAATCCTGCCAACGCTGGAAGCCGAAGGAGCGCTTCAGCCCCGGCGCCACATGGGCGGCCAGCAGGGCCGCCTCGATGGGGATCGTGCCCGAGCCGCACATGGGATCGGCCAGGGGAATGGAGCCGTCCCAACCGGTCAGGGCGACCACGGCGGCCGCCAGGGTCTCGCGCAGGGGGGCCTCGTTGCGTTCCAGGCGGTAGCCGCGCCGGTCCAGGGCGTCTCCCGAGCTGTCCAGGCCGACGGTACAGACATTCTTGGACAGATGAACGTTAATGCGCACGTCGGGCGACGCCGTATCCACATTGGGACGGCTGCCGCAGGCCTCCCGGATCCGGTCCACAACGGCGTCCTTGGTCTTCAAAGCCACGAACCCCGAATGGGTCAGGTTGGAGTCGCGCAGGCTGCAATCCACCGCCAGGGTCATGGCGGGGGTAATCAGTTCCGGCCAGGGGATGGCGTGCACCCCGGCATACAACTCCTCGGGGGTCGCGCAGGGGAACACGGCGAGCCGCACCATCACCCGGCTGGCGGTGCGCAGCCACAGGTTGGCCCGGTAGAGGCCCTCCCGGTTACAGGTAAACGAAACCCCGCCCCGGCCGGCGGCCACATCCCCCACCCCCAGTTGTTCAAGCTCGTGGGCCGCAATCTCCTCGGCGCCGCGGGGAACGGCGGCAAAACAGGTCATCTTCGGATCGGGCCGCGGGGCCGGTCGCGGGCCGGGCCGCAGAATATGCTTCTTTTCACTCATGATGTGCCGCTCTCTCCTGTTCCCAGATTGCCGCCAAAAGAAGGCGCGTCTCCTCGGGGGTCCCGCTGTTGTCGATCACGACCCTGCCGTGGCGTTCTTTCTCGGCCAGGGGCATCTGGCTGGCGATGATCCGCCCGGCCGCTTCCCGGTCGATACCGTCGCGCGCCATGAGCCGTTCGAGCTGGATCTCGGGCCGCACCGTCACCACCCAGATCTCGTCGACCCGGTCGGTAACGCCCGCCTCGATCAGAAGCGGGGCCATGTAGATCAGCGTTCGCTGGCCAGCCTCGGCGGCGCGGGCAATGCGTTCCTCGGCCAGGCGCCGGATCTCGGGGTGCAGAACCGCCTCAAGGAGCCGCCGTTTCTCCGCATCCCCGAAGACGATGCTCCCCACACGCTTGCGGTCCAGGCCCCCGTCCGGGTTCAGCACCCCGGCGCCGAACAACGCGACAAGCTGCGCCAGGCAGGGACTTCCGGGCCTCACCGCCTCCCTGGCCAGTTGATCCGCATCGATGACCGGAACGCCGCGCTCCTGGAAAAAGCGGGCCACGCTGCTCTTGCCGGTGGCGACCCCGCCGGTCAGGCCGATAACGCGGATACCGGGCGGCCTCACTGTAACCCCTTCAACTCGTTGTAGGCCCGGCGGAAATTGGCATCGAAAAAGGTTTTGAATCCGGGCATGTTCCGGTATTGCGGCAGCGAGAACTCCCGTTTCGCCGCATCCACGTCGAGGCCTTTCGCGGCAAGGCGTAAAGCCTCGGTGGCAAAATCGCGGAAGAAGGACCGGAACCGCTTGATGCCGTCACCGTTGGTCACCGCGCCCAGCCCCGGAACCACCGTGCGCACGTCCAGCGCGGCCAGGGTATCCAGGTCCGCGATCCAGTCGCGAAAATAACCGTCCCCCATGTAGCCGCCCACATCATTGAACACGAGGTCGGAGGTGAACAGAACCCCGTCTTCGGGCAGGGTGACGAAGACATCGCCCTCGCTGTGGCCGCGTTCGGTGGCGGTCATGACGATTTCCCGGGTGCCGCGTTTTATGGTCAGGCCCTTTTCGAAGAATATTACCTGGTTCTTGATCCGCCCCGGCTCTTTTCTGAGCACCTGCCAGGTCCGCTCCGACACGATGATGTCGGCATTGAGGGGAAAGTCCGTATCCAGGGCGTCAAAACCGGCGTGGTGATGGGTCAGGACGACATAGCGCACCTGAAGCGGCGTGATGCTCCTGACAAAGTCGATCAACTCCCTGGTGGTAGCCTTGGTGAAGTGGGCGCCGGCCAGGATGACCTGGTAATCGGCCACCACGATCAGGCAATTGCTGGCGGCCCTGCTCCCCGGTTCCGCAAGGGCCGCATAGACGCCTTCGCCGACCTTCTGAAACCTGAAGTTGGCGGCAGAGGCCAAAACCGGCACGGCCAGCACGGCAAAAAAGGCTATGGCTAAGGACAGGCGTTTCATATTGCTCTCCCGAAGCCACATACTAACAGAGCATCCGGTAAAATGACAGATTTTTGGCTTGAGTTGGCGGCATAATTAGTGTAGTTTGGTTCGATAATGTCCGGGACCGGACAGGAATGGTACGGGCGGTTAGCTCAGTTGGATAGAGTACAGGCCTCCGAAGCCTGGGGTCGTGGGTTCGAATCCCATGCCGCCCGCCAATTCTTTTAGTTTCGACATGTTACCTCCGAAAAATGTCTTTGCAAACAAATTGCAAACTTTTTCGGAGCCTGCTATGCGACTGAAACATATCATCAAACGAGGTAGCCACTACCAGTTTGTTTGTCGAATCCCCACTGACCTTCAACATCATTTTCCCCGTCCTGTCATATACAGTACAAACCTGAAAATTTGTCGGCGGCAGCAAGCACGCTGGATTATACGGCCTTCTCCCGCTGAACCGGGACACGTGCGCCTGTTCCCGGTTCCGAGCCTGCGGGCGCGGTAATCGCATATTTGTGCACAATCTTTGCACACTTGAGTGATTGACAACGCTTGAATATCATTAGATAAGTTTTAAATGTCCACCTACAATGAAAACCCAAATCATGCATTGTGTCGTACATGGCGGGAAGGGACCAGTCAGGCTTATTTCTGCGTGGCTTTACAGGAGCAGGGAGTAAACTGCATCTTTGCCATTTCCAATGAAAGCCATAGGTTCTGCATCCACCCGGATCGCTACGACTTCCTGTCAAAATAGCCCCTTTGCCTCTCTACGGCAACATTGCAACCGCGGCAAACCCTCTTCAAACCGCGGAGCCAGCGAATGCTGGAATGGCCCGGCTCCTGCGCCGGGGTGTTCGGACCTTGGCCTGGGGATCTCTCCCTTGAGTTGCCTTGGGCATCCCCCTCCTGCCCCACCCGAACCGGGGCCTAAGTCCTGTTGCTATTGCTCTCCGCAGGCTTCCCATGGCATAAAGGGGTTTAATTCTTTCAACGGAGACCGGCAGTGGACTCGAAAAGGCCAAGAAACGACATAACGGACAAGATATTCAAACACACCCTGAACCAGCAGACCGGCTCCAGGAGCGAGGCGTTCAAGCGGGGACTCATGGCCGCCCTGGCCTATCGGTCAACCGGGATCAAGGTAAATCTGAATTGCCCGTACAAACCGGGAACTGCGGATTTTGAGGAATTTTGCGCCGGGGCGGACGAAGGGCACAAATCCTGGTGGACGCACGAAGAAAAGAAAAAGCTGAAACAGAAGAGATGAGACTGCGTGGAGAGTCGGGCGGCCATCAAATTTGGCAGGCCACAGCCGCCTGTCAGCAGCTTGCCGTCGCCAGCGATCCGTAACCTTCTCCGACCGGAGCAGGCGCCGCATCCTTGAGCAAATCGTGCGGGAATACGCACACCTTGTTTTTACCCGTCAGCTTGGCTTGATAAAGAGCCTGGTCGGCTTGTTTGACGAAGTTGGAAGCCACAACGGCGTCCCCGCCCCGGCAGGTTGTCAGGCCGATGCTTGCGGTTGCCTGAACCGGCCGGCCGTCAAAGGTAAAGACCTGCTTCGCCAGCCTGTCCCTTATCCGCTGGGCAATGGCATGGGCCGTAACGGTTTTGGTCCGGGTGAGGATGATGGCGAATTCTTCTCCGCCAAAGCGGGCGACCACGTCGTGACCACGGCAGCTTTCCTTGAGAATTCTGGCGAAGGCCTTCAAAACCTGGTCGCCGGCTTGATGCCCGTAGGTGTCGTTCACCTGTTTGAAATTGTCGAGATCCAAAAGGAGCAGGGAAACCGGGTGTTTGTCCGGACTGGCTACCTGCTGGGCCAGGGTTTCATCGAAAATCCAGCGGTTGAACAGCCCGGTGAGACCGTCGCGCATGGCCAGGTCTTTCATTCTGCCGTGTTGCAGGGCGTTCCTGATTGCCTGGCTGAAACAGGCCACGATGCTTGCCCGGAGAGAATCCGAAAAAGTCGCGCCGTGACCGGGCTTGTAGTAGATTAAAATGGTGCCGAGGTCATCCTGGAGATCGAAACGCACGGAAGCGCCTGAACTCTCGAACAAGGTGAAGGGGGTGTACGCTGTGTCCAGGGCGACTTTTGACTTGGCAGCGAGTATTCCTTTCCGGACGGCCGGGGAAAAGGCAATGATCCTGTCTTCGAGATCCGTCGAAAAAACAAAGGCAATCCTGTCGTAGGGGGCATGAGTATATAGTACCCGAGCCGCGGTGGAACAGATGCCGTCAAGCTCCAGGGACGTGCTGACCGCCGCCATGAAACTGCCGATGAAGTTTGCCTCCTCGAGCTGAGCCCGGAAGGCTTCCGATTGGCAACCGCCATCGTCGCCCTGGATATGGGGTTCACGTTCAGCCTTCATGTCTTTGTAGTTGGTTTCCGGTATCATGGCTGTCTCCCAAAACGCTGTTGCCGTCCCTTGCGGTATCCGCCCTCTCAGAGTCATTAAACTGACAAAATTTTATATAGCAACTTGTGTGCCATAATTTCAAATATAGATATGTGCCACAATATCAGATAATTATGAATTTAATGCAATTGTTTTTCACTAACTGCAATGAATATTTGGCATAGGCTTTATGGCTTTGTCATGTTTTTGACATAATTCCGGCCTCACATTAATCTGCCCTCCATGGGCGCGGACGGTACGGAATCAAAGGGCGCCAGGGAAGGCCCGGAAGGTGGCATAACGCCGGACGATCATCAGCCCCGTCCGGTTCAAAATTGTGGACTTCCCGTCGTCGGCCTGCTAATATTCGACGATATTTTTACACACAAAACGAGGCGACAAGAGGGGATATTCGGAGAGCAGCCAAGAGAAACAGCGCGATAATGTATAAAAATTACGGCCGGCAAGCTCCGATGGACAGAGTGCCGGCTTACGGAGCCAGGGCGCGCATGAAGCCCCTGTCAACGCACGGCACGCCGACAACCTCCAAGGTTTGCTCCACCCGTCTCCCATCGCCATCTCCGTCGCAAACAGCGTGCTGTTGGTCATTCCCGGCCGGCCTCCCACCCCCGCTTTCCCGCTCATCGCTGCACAACTGGAATTTTTTGCCGCATTTATCCTTGTGCCGATCATGCGTCTTCCGGCCTCGGCCCTGAAACCACGCACGGCGGCCGGATAACCGGCACATCCGGCTTCCCACGGAGGGACTTCATGGCAAAAGGAAGTTTTGACGCAACCGACCTGTTGGCTCCGCTCATGTTGCGGATACCGCTCGGCCTGATCTTCATGGCCCATGGCTCGCAGAAGCTGCTGGGGCTGTTCGGCGGACAGGGGCTGACCGCCACCCTGAAAACCTTCGAACTGAAACTGGGAGTCCCGCCGATCTTCGCCCTGCTGGCGATCATTGCCGAATTCGGCGGCGGCTTCGGCGTGCTGACCGGGTTCCTGACCCGGTTGTCGGCGGCCGGCATTTCCGCGGTCATGCTGGTTGCCATCTACAAGGTCAGCTGGGTGAACGGTTTTTTCCTGAACACCTACTGCGTACCGGGCCGCGGCCACGGTATCGAATTCAACATCGCGCTCTTGGGCATGGCGCTCTACCTGGTGATCGCCGGCGGCGGCCGCTGGTGCCTGGACCGCCTGGTATTCAGATCATAGGAGCAGATGAGAGTATGCCCGCTCTCCTGGGAGGAGCGAGGTGAACCGAGGTGAGCCTGGCCTGCCTCAGACTGCTGAAAAATTCAGGTTGTTCAAAAATGGTCAGATCGTCGCACCCGCAGAAGGCCCTGCGAAGGCGCCCGAAGGGTGAGGCCCGAGGCCTCAGTCACAAGGTGGCTTTCGAGGACGAAGGCCTGATGGCCGTTTTTCAACAACCGTTTCGATTGATAAGGGAGTACACGTGGAAATGCACAACCAGCAGGAAGTCGACAAGCGCCGCACTTTTGCCATCATCAGCCACCCGGACGCCGGCAAGACCACTATCACCGAAAAGCTGCTGCTGTTCGGCGGGGCCATCCAGCAGGCGGGGGAAGTCCGCGCCCGGAAGAGCGCCCGTCATGCCACCTCCGACTGGATGGAGCTGGAAAAACAGCGCGGCATCTCCGTTACCTCGTCGGTCATGAAATTCACCTATTCCGGCTGCGAGATCAACCTGCTGGATACCCCCGGCCACAACGATTTTTCCGAGGACACCTACCGGGTCCTGACCGCCGTCGACTCGGTGCTGATGGTCATCGATTCGGTCAAGGGCGTGGAGAGCCAGACCAAGAAGCTGCTGGAGGTCTGCCGCCTGCGCCATACCCCCATCATGACCTTCATGAACAAGCTGGACCGGGAGGGACAGGACCCCCTGGACCTGCTGGACGATATCGAGAAGAACCTGCACATGCAGACCGCCCCGGTCACCTGGCCGGTGGGGATGGGCAAGCGCTTCCGCGGGACCTACCACCTCTACACCAAGGAACTGACCTTTTTCGACCCCGATGCGGCCAACGGCACCGGGCGGGTGCTGACCGCCACCGGCCTGGACGACCCGCTGCTGGACGAGTTATTGGGCAGTCAGGTGGACGAGTTGCGCCATAATGTGGAACTGCTGGAGGGGGCCGCCCATCCTTTCGACCAGGAGGCCTACCTGGCGGGACAGCAGACGCCGGTCTTCTTCGGCAGCGCCATCAACACCTTCGGCGTGCAACAGCTTCTGGACGCCTTTGTGGAGTATGCCCCCGCGCCGCTGCCCCGCGAAACGATCAGCCGGATGGTGTCCCCCTACGAGGAGCCCTTCAGCGGCTTCACCTTCAAGATCCAGGCGAACATGGACCCGGCCCACCGGGACCGGATCGCCTTCTTTCGCATCTGCTCCGGCAAGTTCACCCGCGGTATGAAGGTCAGGCACGTGCGTCTGGGGCGGGAGGTGCAGATCGCCAACGCCACCATCTTCATGGCCCAGGACCGGACCAACGTGGAAGAGGCGTGGCCGGGGGACATCATCGGCATCCACAACCACGGCACCATCAAGATCGGCGATACCTTCACCCAGGGGGAGGAGCTGAAATTCACCGGCATCCCCAGCTTTGCGCCGGAACATTTCCGCAAGGTCAGGCTGCTCAATCCCATGAAATCGAAGGCGCTGGAAAAGGGGTTGGTGCAACTGGCCGAAGAGGGGGCCACCCAGGTGTTCAAGCCGCTGATGGGAGCCGACTGGGTGATCGGAGCGGTGGGCCTTTTGCAATTCGAGGTGGTCATGCACCGCCTGGAGTTCGAATACGGCGTCAAGGTGGCCTTCGAGCCGGTCAGCTATGTGACCGCCCGCTGGGTCACCGGCGAGAAGAAGAAGATCGAGGAGTTCGAGAAGAAGGAGGTCATGCACGTCTATATCGACGGAGAGGGGAAACTGACCTACATGGCCGGCAGCCAATGGCGCCTGGACAACACCATAGAAAACTGGAAGGAGCTGGAGTTCCACGAAACCAGCGAACATTCGTGATCCCGAAATCCGCTACAGAGCCACAGGATCACGGAGAACGGCGGGACAGGCGTTCGTTTCGGGCAACGCTCCGGGCGATCCGGGCATTCCCCCTATCGCACTTTCCGCTTTTCCTGCCGGGGGTCCACCCCATCGCCGCCTTCTTTATCCTGCGGCGGCTGAAGCACCTGGGATACTCCAACTGCAAGGTCGCAACCACCTCCAAAGGCCTGGTTGTTCACGCCCAGAAATAGGACGACAAAGGGCGACCCATCATAGGGCCGCCCTTTGTCGTTTCCAATTTTTAGCAGACTGTTGGATAACTGAGGTTGTTCAAAAATAGTCAGATCGTCGCACCCGCAGAATGACCTGAGGAGGCGTAGCAGCGCTACGCCGCACGAAAGGACGTTCGAGGACGGCGGCGAGATGGCTGTTTTTCAACAACCTCTTAGAGCCTACCCCATGAACTTGGATATCTCGAACCCGATCTGCCCCAAAGGCAGCACTTCATCGGCCACCCCGCCTTCGACGCAGGCCTTGGGCATGCCGTAGATGGTGGACGTCGCCTCGTCCTGGGCGATGGTCAGGCCGCCCTTGCTTTTCAAAAGCTGCATCCCCTTGAACCCGTCGTTGCCCATGCCGGTCAGGATGACCCCCAGCATGGAGCCGTTGGTCGCCTCGGCCATGCTCGACATCATCAGGTCCACCGAGGGGATGTACACGTATTGCGGATAGGCGCTGGTGGGGACCGTCTTGACAATGACGCTCGTGCCCTGACGGACCAGGGTGGTATGCATGCCGCCGGGAGCGATCAGCGCCAGCCCCGGTTTCAGCACATCGCCATCCACCGCCTCGCGGATGGTCATGGAACATTTGGCGTTCAGGCGATCGGCATACGGGCCGGTAAACGCCTTGGGCATATGGATGCCGACGATGATGCCGTAGGGGAAGTTGACGGGGATGCGGGACAGCACTTCCTGGAGAGCCACCGGTCCCCCGGTCGAGGCCCCGATCCCCACGTAATTGATCTTTTTGCCGGTGAACCGCGATACCGTGGGGCGGGTCGGCGGTGCGGCAACGGGGCTGACGCCGGCAGGCCGCGTCGGGGAGGGGGGTGCGATGCGGCCGAAGTGCGACTTGCCGGCCTCCCGGACCTTGCGCAGCAATTCCTCGCGAAAGATGTTCTGGGCCTCGGTCGAGTCGGTGACGTTCTTGGGGATGTAGTCGATGGCACCGGCGTCAAGGGCCTCGAAGGTGGCCCTGGCCCCTTCGTTGGTCAGGGTGGAGACCATGAGCACCTTGGTGGGCGCCTTGGCCATGATCTGCCGCAGGGCGGCGATACCGTCCATGCGGGGCATCTCGACGTCCATGGTGATGACGTCCGGCTTGAGGGCGATGGCCTTTTCCACCCCTTCCATGCCGTCTGCCGCCGTACCTACGATATCGAAGGTAGGCTCTTTGGAGAGTACGCTGCGAATCGCCATGCGCATGAACGAAGAGTCGTCGACGATCAGTACCCGTGTTTTTCCGGTTCGGGAAGTAAGCATCAATCCCCCGCCTGTTCTTGTGAATTGAAAATCGAGCGGACCAGTTCCCTGACGTCGGGAATGGCGTCGTCCAGCTCATAGCAGAACCGCTCCACGTCGAGGTTCGCCAGGTTCGGAGCCTCGTTCCTGAGTATCTGCCAGGCCTCTTCTTCGGACAGATTGAAGCTGACCCACTCCCTCCCGCCGTAGTTGAGCTCCCGCACGCTGCAGAACAGGTCGGACAGGTTGACGATGGCGCACAGGACCGGGTCGATGGTCGCCTCCGCAGGGGCATGATGGCACGAAATCAGTTCGCAGTACACCTCGGGGAAATTCCATTTCCGGGCCATGCACAGGCCGATCTCGCAGTGGGTCGTGCCCAGCCGTTCGGCCTCGGCATCCACCAGTTTGACCGGCTTGTCCTTGATGCTGTCCAACACCGCCTGGAACTCCTCGCGCTGGTACTGGCTCAGAAAGACCACGCCCAGGTCGTGGATGATGCCGCCGATGTAGGCCTTTTCGAGATCCGGATAACCGATCTTCCCGGCGATGATCTTGGAGACCATCCCGACCCCGAAGGAGTGCTCCCAGAAAGCGCTGATCTCGAAAGTACCCGTATCGGAGTCAAAGGCATTGATCAGGGACGTGGTGAGGGCCAGTTCACGGATGTGCTTCAAACCGAGATAGACGAGCGCCAGCCTGAGGGAGGTGATCTCGTGGCCCGGCTTGAAAACCGGCGAGTTCACCATCTTCATCACCCGGGCGGTCATGACCTGGTCGGTCAGCATCAGGTCGGCCACATCCTCGACGCGCACATCGGGCTGGTCAAGCAGGAGCAGCACCTGGGTGGCGACCACCGGAATCGTCGGCAGTTCCTCGATCGTGCCGACCAATTCTTCCGCTCTCTTTATCATCGCGAGCTTGTCCATGTCATATACCTTTCAGGCTACTTTTTGTAGGTGAAGCCACCGGGGAAATGGACGGTCTTGAACTTGTCGTTGACCCCGTGCAGGGACTCGGATTGGCCTACAAAGAAGTAACCGTATGGCTGCAGGTTGTTGTAAAAGTGCTGGACGACCTTGGATTTGGAGGCAGTATCGAAATAGATCAGCACGTTGGCGCAAAAGATGAAATCGAAGCTTTTCATGAAGATCATCTTGGAGTCGTCGTACAGGTTGAGCTTGTTGAACGTAACGAACTTCTTGACCTCCGGCGACAGGAGGAACTTGCCGTTCTCCTCCTTGATGTACTTTCGCTTGTAGACCTCGGGGATATTGCGGACCGAATAGGCGTTGTAAACGCCCTCCTTGGCCTGGGAGATGACGGTTTCATTGATGTCGGTGCCGACGATCTCGATGATCCAGTCCTTGAGGAGCGTCGCCCGTTTTTCCAGCAGCATCATGGACATGGTATAGGCCTCTTCCCCCGAGGAGGAGCCGGCGCTCCAGATGCGCAGCTTGCGGAATCCCATTTTATTCTTGGTCTCGACGATTTCGGGCAGGAGCTTGGTTTCCAGGGCCGTCAGTTGCGGCACATTGCGGAAAAAATAGGTTTCATTGGTGGTGATCTCATCCATCAGGTACTTCAACTCCTCGGCGCCGCGGGGCGATTTGAGGAGCTGATAATATTCCGTATGCGTCTTCGTGCCGGTGGCTTCCATTCTCCGGGCAAGACGGCTCTCCAGAAAGTACTTCTTGGTGGTATGGAAGTACATTCCGCAAATGTTGTAGATAAAGTCGCGCAGTTGTAAAAAATCGTTATCTGATATTGACACGGTCGGTCCTTTTTAGCTTGTGGTTAGGCTTACTCCGGAACGCCGGCGCGTCCTTGACGGCGTTCGAATGGGGGCGTTCCATGATACCGCTGGTTATATCCGCCTTTTCGGCAGGGCCAAGGCGCCAACACCCCGGTGTTGGGAAAAATGTTTCTGATGGCCGCCGGCCTACCGGCCCGAAGCGCCTTCGCCGTCGTCGATGAGCCCGACCGGATCGACGATGAGGGTAACCCGGCCGTCGCCGAGAATGGTCGATCCGGCGATGCCGGGGATGTTGGCCAGGTAGTTGCCGAGCGACTTGATGGCGACCTCCTGCTGGCCCACCAGACGCGTGACGACCAACCCCATGCGCTTGTCGGCGGCGCCGACGACGACCACATAGCAGAAATCGTCGTTTTCGTAGCGCTGCTGCACGTTGAACTTGCGTTGCAGGCGCATGAGCGGCAGCACCGATTCCCGCAGTTTGAGGACCTCCTGGCCGCCGACCATGTGGAACAGGCGCTGCTCGACCCGCAAGGTCTCGAGCACGGAAGAGAGCGGAATGGAGTAGACCTCCCCTTCCACCTCCACCAGAAGCGACTGGATGATGGCCAGGGTCAGGGGGAGACGAAGGATGAATTCCGATCCCAGCCCTTTTTCGCTTTTGATCTCGATCAGGCCGTTCAACTTCTTGATGTTGGTCTTGACCACGTCCATGCCGACCCCCCGGCCCGAGAGGTCGGAGGCCTTTTCCTTGGTCGAGAAACCGGGGAGGAAGATCAGGTCGAAGAGCTCGCGCTGGCTCATGGCGGCCAGTTGGTCTTCGGTCACCAGCCCTTTTTCCAGCGCCTTGCGCCCGACCCGGTCGGTGTCGATGCCCCGGCCGTCGTCCTTGATGCTGATGATGATCTGGTTGCCCTCGTGGACGGCCGCCAGGATAAGAGTACCCACCCGCGGCTTTCCGGCGGCAACGCGTTCGTCGGGGGTCTCCAGGCCGTGGTCCATGGCATTGCGGATCAGGTGGATGAGCGGATCGCCGATCTCGTCCACAACGGAGCGGTCCAGTTCGGTCTCTTCGCCGAAGATCTGCAGATCCACCTCTTTGCCCAGGTCCCGGGCCAGGCTGCGGACAATGCGGGGGAACTTCTTGAAGACCTTGTCCACCGGGATCATGCGCATTTTGAGGACCTGCATCTGCAGTTCGGAGGTGACGAAATTCATCCGTTTGGTAAGCTTGCCGAATTCCTCGTTAAAATCGAGCCGCTCGGCGTCACCCTGCTGCAGATCCTGGTTGAGCTGGATCATGCGGTTACGCTCCAGCACCAACTCTCCCACCTGGTTCATCAGATCGTCGAGGCGCTTGACATCGACGCGAACGGTTGTGTTGTCGGAAAGGTCCTCGCCCTTCCCTTCGGCCGGCTTGGGGACCGGGGCCTTTTTGGCGACCGCGTCCCCGGCAGGCTTCTGCGGCGCCACCGGCGCCACTTCCTGCTTGGGGGATGACGGCGCAGGCGCTTCGGATGATGCCGTGGCTTCCGCGTCCGGCGAGGGAGCGGCATCCGGCTCGGCGGCCGCTTGCGACGGTGCCGCGGAAGCCGGTTCCTGGGCCGCCTGGGGCGGCGGCGCCGCGGCCGCGTTCTCGGAAAGAAGCGGCAGCAGTTTGGCTATGGTGCCGTCGATCTCGCGTTCCTGAATTTCCCCGGCCTTGATATCGCTTACCAGAATCTTGACCAGGTCGGTGGCTTCGAGAATGACATCCATGATCTCGGGATTGACCGCCAATTCGCCCTTGCGCAGGCGATTCAAGACATCCTCCGTCTTATGGGTTACCTTGACCAGGAGGTCGAAACCCAGAAAACTCGAGGCGCCCTTGACGGTGTGGATGGACCTGAATATGCGGTTGAGAAGCTCGGGGTCGTCCGTCGTCTTTTCCAGGGCAACGAGGTCGTCATCGAGTTTCTCGAGCAATTCGGTCGTCTCGGTAAGGAAGCCTTCAAGCAGCTCCTGGTCTTCGCTATCAAACGGTGGCATGAAACTCTCCTTGGATAAAGCTGGGCACTATGAACTACATCGAGGCGAAAAGCCGCCTCTCGTCGCCGGAGAACATCTTCTCCAGATCGAGCAGCACCAGCAGGCGCTCGGCCTGGTTGATCACGCCGGCAATGCACTCCTGGTCGATACCGCTGGCAACCACCGCGGGAGAGGGCTGGATCTCGCTGCCGGAAATACGGATGACTTCCGAAACGGCATCGACAATAAACCCCATCAGTTCGCCTTCCACGTCCATGACCATGATGCGGGTCTGCTTGTCGTTTTCCGCTTCCATCAGGCCGAATTTCTTGCGCATGGAAATGATCGGGATTACCTTGCCGCGCAGGTTTATGACGCCATCGACATAATGGGGGGTATTGGGAACGCGCGTTACGTTCGGCATGCGAATAATTTCCCGAACCTTGAGGACGTCCACGCCGTATTCTTCCTGGTCAAGATTAAAACTTACCAACTGAATCAGTTTATCACGGGACTCATCGGATTTTACCGGCACGAGTGCATCGTTCATTACTCCCTCCTCTATATATATAACCACGCATAAATCAATCAAAACATCCGGAAAATTTTGTCGGGGCGAAAGCCCCCTACAAAAATTAAAATACTAAGTTGTGCCTAATATTTACCATGCAGATCAGTATTTATCAAGCACGATAAAATGTAAACGCCAAGACAAGGCCGCCGGATAGGTCGGCGGGTTTGGCAACCGCTGAAAAGCATGGAGTCATTTTCTTGACTTTCGTGTCAAGACCATCTATCATTCGAATCCGACACCGTTCAAAAACACTCCGGACAAACTGGGCAACCCTTCGCAACAACGGATAACTCATGGATACGCTGGGCACTATTTTCATAGTTGAGGACGACCGCAAAACCCGGGATCTCGTATCGGCGTTTCTGAAATATCAGGGATACGACATCGTCCACGCCGCACCGTCATCCAATATTTTTGACACGATCCGTGAGAAACATATCGGCATAGTGATCGCCAATCTGAAGTTTTTAGCCGGGATCGCACCCGATTTCATGGAACAGGCCAAAAAGACAGCCCCTCTTCTCGTCCTGATCGGTTACGGCGACAACACCCATATCAGCCCGTTAAGTGAAGACAACGTCTTCCTCATGTCCAAACCCCTCAACCTGGATGAGTTGGAAAGCCTGGTCATGCGCGCCAGGGAGTTCCAGACCATGAAGTCCCAGGATACCCCGGACGCGGCGCACCACCCCCACAAACTCTGTTCCTCCATAATCGGAAAAAGCAGCAGGATGGTTGCGCTGTTCGAACTGATCGAAAAGGTGGCCGAGTCCAGCGCCACGGTTTTGATCCAGGGCGAGTCCGGGACTGGCAAGGAACTTGCAGCCCGTGCCATACACCAGTTGAGTTCCAGAAGCGACAGAAACTTTGTCCCGATCAACTGCGCGGCGATACCGGAAGACCTGATCGAAAGCGAGTTGTTCGGCCATGTCAAAGGTTCCTTTACCGGCGCATACGCCAACCGTGTCGGGCGTTTCGAGATGGCGGACAAGGGTACCCTCTTTCTGGACGAAATCGGCGACATGAAGGCCAATCTGCAGGTCAAGCTTCTGCGGGTCCTGCAGAGCAAGGAGTTCGAACCGGTCGGGTCGACAAAATCCCAGAAAGTGGATGTCCGCATCATCGCGGCGAGCAACAAGAAGCTGGAAGCCCTGGTGGAATCCCAGGACTTTCGCGAGGACCTCTTTTACCGGCTTTCGGTCATCCCGATCACCATCCCGCCCCTGCGGGAACGGCGTGAGGACATACCGCTTTTGATAGAATCTTTTCTGAGCCGTTTCAACAGCGAGAAACGGCATGCGGTGACGGGTTTTTCCAGGGATACCCTGGACATTCTCTGCGCCTACGACTGGCCGGGGAACGTCCGGGAATTGGAAAACCTCGTCGAACGCCTGGTGATCCTCAAGGACAGCGGCCTCATCGTTCCGGGAGATCTGCCCGACAAATATCTTTCCCGGAAGACCCAGGTGAAGGCGCCGGCACTGCCGCCCGGGGACGAATTCCCGGAAATCGGCATCTGTCTCAATTCGGCCCTTGAGGAGTTCGAAAACCGCCTGATCCTCCAGGCTCTGGAGCGGACCGGGGGCAACAAAAAAGAAGCGGCCATCCTGTTGAATCTCAAACGGACGACCCTGATCGAGAAGCTGAAAAAGAAGAACCTGGCCTTAGGCAGGGAGCACGAAACGCTATGACTATCGACATCAACGGCAATCTGTCGCTGCTCAGGTCGGTCCTGGAGCTGGAAGCGCGCAAGAGCGGCCGGGACGGCGCCGCCGGGCAGCCCGACGGCGTCTTCGCCGAACGGCTCGATCACGCCATGGGAGACCCGGCGACAGGACGGGTGGAACCGTCCAACGCCCAAAACCTTGCCGAGGCGCTCAGCCTGCAGATGCTCCATACGACCCTGAGCCTGGCGGGAGACGGTTCGGCCGACGCATCGGCATCCCCGGTGCTCGGACAGCAACCCTCAGCGTTCCAACCCCTCATCAAGGCCTATGCCGATGCCGCCGCGCAAGCGAGCCAACCCCGGACGGCCCGCGACTCCATGGAACTCTCTTCCGAAGAGCCCACCCCCGCATCGTTCCCCGCACAGCCTTCAGTGTCGCTGGGAAGCGGAAAAGAATGGCTGGAGCCGATCATCGCCAAGGCCTCCAGCCGTTACGGGGTCGAGACGGGGCTTATCAAGGCCGTTATCAAGGCCGAGAGCAATTTCAACCCCACGGCCGTTTCCTCCGCAGGCGCCCGGGGTCTGATGCAACTCATGCCCGGCACTGCCCGCTCCCTTGGGGTCAACGACTCCTTCGACCCCGAACAGAACGTCATGGCCGGGACCCGCTTCCTGCGCGACCTTCTCGACCGCTACAACGGGGACGTGGATTCGGCGCTGGCCGCCTACAACTGGGGGCCGGGCAACGTGGACAGAAGACCGGAACGCATCCCCCGCGAAACGCAAAATTACCTGGCACGGGTCAAACAGCTCTACGCATCGTACAGCGCCTGATTCCTGCCATCTTTACCGCGCAACAATCTGTGCGGCATCCACTTAACAGGCTGTTTAAAAACTCAGGTTGTTCAAAAATAGTCAGATCGTCGCACCCGCTAGACAAGCCCTGCGGAGGCGTAGCAGCGCTACGCCGCACAAGAGGGCTTTCGAGGACGGCGGCGAGCTGGCTGTTTTTCAACAACCTGTTAACAGGTGATTCCATGCCCCCCCTGTACATCGTCGGCACCGGCCCCGGCGACATCGTCCACTTGACCGATGCCGCCCGTCAGGCCATAGCCCAATCCGCAACCATTATCGGCTACACCAGCTACCTGGAACAGATCGGCCCGCTCATCGCCGGAAAGGCAACGGTGGCAACCGGTATGATGGGCGAGATGGAACGCTGCCGCGAGGCTATCGCCAGGGCGCGCGCCGGCGAGGCGGTTGCCCTGGTTTCCGGTGGCGACGCCGGTATCTACGGCATGGCCGGGCTGGTGCTGGAACTCCTGGAAAACGAGGCCGAAAGCGGACTGCCCCAACCGGACGTTCGCGTCATACCCGGCATCTCGGCCATCCAGGCGGCGGCCTCCGTGCTGGGCGCACCGCTCATGCACGACTTTGCCGTCATCTCCCTTTCCGACCTGCTCACCCCCTGGGACCGGATCGCCGCACGGCTGGATGCGGCCGCCCGGGCCGATTTCGTCATCGTGCTCTTCAACCCCCGCAGCACGAAGCGCGTCACCCAGATCGAGGAGGCCCGCCGCATCATTCTGGCCTCCCGGCCGGCCGGGACCCCCGCGGGCATCGTGCGCAACGCCTGCCGCCCCGACGAATGGAGCACCGTCACCACCCTGGGGGAGATGCTGGAGCACCGGATCGACATGTCCACCATCGTGGTCATCGGCAACGGCAGCAGCTTTGCGGACCGCCACGGACGCATGGTCACGCCCCGCGGCTACGCGGGCAAGTACGGCGACGCCCCCGGTTCGAAACCTGAAGCCGTGACGCCGGAATGCCGTAGTGTCCGGGAGAACCGGAGCCCGCACGCCACCCATGTCCCAGCAGACAGCTCACCATGCCGGTCCTCCGTCGAACACTCGCTTGTCTCCATGCATGCAAAGGCGGAGGTCTTCCGGCCAAACGAAGGCATGGAGGCGTCACGGCTTCAGGCGGATAAGAATGCGCCGGAGGTCTCCCCGCCGGGCGCCGTCATGTTTTGCGGCACCGCCTCGGACGTGGGAAAATCGGTCATTACGGCCGGGTTTTGCCGCCTGTTGGTCAGACGCGGCATCAGCGTCGCTCCCTTCAAATCCCAGAACATGTCCCTCAACTCCGGCGTCACCCCCGAGGGGGGCGAGATCGGCCGGGCCCAGGCCGTGCAGGCCCAGGCCTGCCGGATCGAGGCCCATACCGACATGAACCCGGTGCTGCTGAAACCCAACTCCGACACCGGCAGCCAGATCATTGTCCAGGGACGGCCGGTGGGCAACATGGATGTGGCGCACTACGACGCCTACAAACCCCAGGCTTTCGAAAAGGTGACGGAGAGCTTCGAACGCCTGAAGAACGCTTACGGGTTCATCGCCATCGAGGGGGCCGGGAGCATTGCCGAGATCAACCTCAAACACAGCGACATCGCCAACCTCCGGGTGGCCGCCATGGCGCGCTGCCCCGTCATCCTGGTGGCCGATATCGACCGCGGCGGCGTCTTTGCCCAGATCGTCGGCACCATCGACCTGCTGGAGCCCCATGAGAAAGCCATGATCCGCGGGATCATCATCAACAGGTTCCGCGGCGACGCCGCCATTCTGAAGCCGGGCCTGGACTTCATCGCGGAACGGACCGGCATCCCGATCATCGGCGTCCTCCCCTGGCTGGCGGACCTCGACCTGCCCGCCGAGGACAGCATGGCGCTCAGCCGCCCCTCGCAACCGGCCGGAGGAGTTCCCGACCCGAAGGCCATCCGCATAGGGGTAGTCAGGCTGCCGCGCATCTCCAACTTCACCGATTTCGACGCCTTCCGTCACGAGCCCGACTGTATCCTCACCTATCTGGAATCGCCGCACCAGATGGCCGGGATCGATGTCCTCATCATCCCGGGCAGCAAATCGACCATCCCCGACCTCCGCTACCTGGAAGAACGCGGCTTCCTCGAGGCCATACAAGGTTTCACGGGGCATATCGCGGGCATCTGCGGCGGCTACCAGATGCTCGGCCGGCGCGTTTTGGACCCCCACGGTGTGGAATCGGACGTCCGGGAACTGGCCGGGCTCGGCCTGCTCCCGGTGGAAACGGAGCTGTTGCCGGAAAAGACGACGCAACAGGCGATGGCCCGCCTCGACGCGGCCGGGCTCGCGATAGCCCCCGGCTGCGGGGACGACCTGTCCGGCTACGAGATCCACATGGGCGCCACCACTCCCATCGGCCCGGCGGCTCCTTTCGCCCGCATCTCCCGGCGCGGGGCCGACCCGGTGGCCGTCGAGGACGGCGCGGTCTCCCCGGATGCCAGGGTCTTCGGCACCTACCTCCACGGGCTCTTCGAGAACGCCCGCTTCCGGGAGGCCTATCTCAACCGCATCCGCCGCGACAAGGGCCTGCCGGTGCGACACGACAACCATGAACGGGACCACGGCGATCCGTTCGACCGGCTGGCCGATCACCTGGAACGCCACCTGGACATCCCCCTCATGCTGGACATCTGCGGGCTGGAGCGGTGACTTCCGCGGAACCGGCAGTGCTGATCCTGGCTCTGGTGCTGGACCTGACCCTGGGCGACCCCCGCCGGCTGCCCCACCCGGTGGTCCTGATCGGCCGGTTGATCGCCCTTCTGGAATCGGGCCTGCGCAGGATCACCCGCCATGAGCGGGCAGCCGGCATCGGCCTGTTGCTCCTCACCGTGGGAACGAGCGCGGCAACAACCTGGCTGGCGGTGTACGGGCTCACAACACTGAATGCCTTTGCCGGTTTCCTGGGCGCGGCATATATTTCCTACACCTGCCTGGCCGCCCGCTCCCTCCACCGGGAATCGGCTCTGGTCGCAGACGCGCTGGCGGCGGGAAACCGGGATGAGGCGCGACGTAATCTGTCGTATATCGTCGGCCGCGACACCCGCGATCTCGGCGATGCCGACATCTGGCGGGCACTGGTGGAAACCGTGGCCGAGAACACCGCCGACGGCATTGTTTCGCCCTTGTTCTGGCTGACCCTCGGCGGTCCGGTGGCCGGCATGGCCTTCAAGGCGGTCAGCACCCTGGACTCCATGGTGGGCTATCAAAACGAACGCTATCTGCGGATGGGCTGGGCATCGGCCCGCATGGACGACCTGCTGAATTTCATCCCTGCCCGCCTGACCGCCCTGTTGATGGTCATGGCCGCCCCCCTGGCCGGGCTTTCCGGGCGAAACGCCGCACGAATCGCACTGCGCGACCGCCGCAACCACCCTTCGCCCAACAGCGGCCACCCGGAGGCTGCGGCAGCGGGGGCGCTGGGGGTGCGCCTGGGGGGTGCGGCCAGCTACGGCGGCCGCCCCTCCTGGAAGGAACACATCGGCGATCCGCTGGCCCCCCTTGACGGGCGGGCATACCGGAGTATGATCAGACTGATGTACGCCACCACCCTGCTCATGGCGGCTGTTTGCATTGCCGCCGCCTGGGCGCTGAAAGGCTTTCATGTCCCGCAGCCATGACCACGGCGGCACCGTATTCGCCACCGCCCGCCGCATGGGCGTCCCGCTGTCCAGCCTGACCGATTTTTCGGCCAGCATAAACCCGCTGGGGCTGGCGCCGTCGGTGAAAGCGGCCATCGATGGGGCCCTGGACAGCCTGGTGCACTACCCCGACGCCGGCCATGAGGAGATGAAGGAGGCCCTGGGCCGTTACCACGGGCTCCCCGCAGATCGCTTTGTCGTGGCAAACGGTTCGACGGAGCTCATCTACCAGTTGCCGGCCGTCCTCTCCGGGAGACGCGCCCTGCTTGCCGCGCCCTGTTTCAGCGAGTACGAACGGGCCTTGAAGCGGCAGCAGTGGGAAACGGACTATTTCCTGCTCTCGCCGGAGGACGGTTTCTCGCTGGACGCGGGCAGACTGGAAGCGAAACTTGCCGAAGGGTACGATGCCTTCTACCTCTGCAATCCCGGCAACCCCAGCGGGACGCTCTACCCGCCGCACACGGTCGAGCAGGTCTGCGAGCTGTGCAATGCCGCGGGCACCTTTCTGGTGCTGGATGAAGCGTTTATGGATTTCTGCGAGGAGGCGTCGGCCAAGCATGCCGTCGCCACCAGCGACAATGTCCTTATTCTGCGCTCCATGACCAAGTTTTTCGGCATCCCCGGCCTGCGCCTGGGGTACGCCATGGCACACGAGCGGTTGTGCCGGAGCATCGACGCCCGCGGCGTGCCGTGGAACGTCAACACCCTGGCGCTGGCGGCCGGCACGGCCTCCCTGGCGGACCGGGAGTACCACCGGCGGACCACCCTCTTCATCGACCGGGAGCGAGGTTACCTGTGCGGCCTTTTGGACGGGCTTTCCCAACTCAAGGTCTATCCCTCCCGCGCCAATTTCCTGCTGGTGGAGATTCTCGGCCCGATGACGGCCCGGGACCTGGCACGAAAACTCCTGGAGGAATTGGTCATCATCCGCGACTGCGCCACCTTCAACGGCCTTACGCCGCACTTCTTCCGCATTGCGGTGCGCACGCGCGCAGAAAACGAACGTCTTGTCACATGCTTGGAAAAGATACTACACTAACAGGCTTTTGAAAAACTCAGGTTGTTCAAAAATAGTCAGATCGCTGCACCCGCAGAAGGCCTGATGGCTGTTTTTCAACAACCTCCTAAAGGGGGGAGTGATGGGGGAGACCATACGTTTCGGCATATCCATCGACGACGGGCTGTTGGAGCGTTTCGACCGGTTGGTTACGGAAAAAGGCTACATCAATCGTTCGGAGGCCATACGCGACCTGATCCGCGACGCCCTGGTGGAGCAGACCTGGGAAGCGGGCAACGAGGAAACGGTCGGCACCGTGACCCTGGTCTACGACCACCACGTCCATGATCTGGCCGACCGGCTGACCGACATCCAGCACGACCATCACGACCGCATCATCTCGACCCTGCACGTGCATCTGGACCACCACAACTGCCTCGAAGTGCTGATCGTCCGGGGCCGGGCCGGCCAGATCAAGGCCATAGCCGATTCGCTGATCGGCGTCAAGGGGGTCAAGCACGGTAAACTGGTAATGACGACCACGGGGCGGGAACTGGGCTAGCTTCACATCCGGGGCTTCAAGATGGAAACGGGGCTAAGGGACATCAAAACTTAACAAAAAAGGGGAAGCGCGAGGCTTCCCCTTTTTTTATTCATTCTCTCCACCCTGCCGTCGGCTTAAAGGACCTCCGGCGAGTTTCCTCAACCGTGGGAGTCAGTATGCTGCTTCAGGCAATTCCCGCATAATGGGGCAGCACACCACAGCAGGGAGCGACCCCCGTTTTGTTTAGCATTCCGCCCGGGTGCTACCGCCGACCAACAGGGTAGAGAGAACGATCAGGTGGTTCAATTATTACACCTGCGGCTAACGTATTACAAGACTTTTGTAAACCGGTCAGGCATACCCCAGAAAGGCGGTCAGCCGCCGGATATCTTCCATCAGACGGCCGAAGCCGGGGAAGGTGAGGGACTGGGGACCGTCGGAAAGCGCCTTTTCCGGCTCGGGATGCACCTCCACCAGCACCCCGTGGGCACCGGCCATCAACGCCGCCAGCGCCATGGGCGGCACCAGGCTGCGCTTGCCGGTGGCGTGGGACGGATCGACCATGATCGGCAGGTGCGACATCTCCTTGATCAACGGCGCAACGGCCAGATCCAGGGTGTTGCGGGTGGCGGTCTCGTAGGTGCGGATGCCCCGCTCGCACAGGATGACCTGGTCGTTTCCCTCGGCCAGGATATACTCCGCCGCGGCCAGAAATTCCTCCACCGTGGCGCTCATGCCGCGTTTGAGCAGCACCGGCTTGCGGATCTTGCCCAACTCCCGCAGCAGGTCGAAGTTTTGCATGTTGCGCGCGCCCACCTGGAGCAGGTCGGCGTACTCGGCCACCAGTCCCACGTTGTCCGGACTCATGACCTCGGTAACGATGGGCAGGCCGCTCTCCTTCCCCGCCACGGCGAGCAGTTTCAGCCCCTCCTCCCGCAGCCCCTGAAAGGTGTGCGGCCCGGTGCGCGGCTTGAACGCCCCTCCCCGCAGCATGTCGGCCCCGGCCTGTTTCACGAAGAGGGCGGTCTTGACGATCTGCTCCTCGCTCTCCACGGCACACGGACCGGCCACCATCACCGGCCGGCAGCCCTGGCCGACACGGACGCCCTGCACATCGACGATGGTATCCTTGGGGTGAAAATCCCGGGAAACCAGCTTGTATGGTTTGGAAACGTGGATCACCTGTTGTACGCCCGCCAGTTCCAGAATTTTGCTGTCATCGACGTATCCCTGGTTACCCAGCACGCCGATGGCGGTCCGTTCGCGGCCGGGGATCGGCGCCGCCGTGAAGCCCATCTCGCTCACGGCCCGGACGACGGCATCGACATCCGCCGTGGTGGCATTATGACTCATGACGATCAGCATGAATAGCTCCTTTTAGCCGGATCAGACAAAATTTTACTCTGGAGAGACCGTACGCCACTACGGTTTCAGGTATTCTTGATCCTGTTGTTCTCCGCGCCTCTGTGGCTCGGGGGCAAAAATAGTATGACCCTATTCGTGCCGCTCGGACAGCTTTTGCAGCTTTTCCATCTGGAGGATCACCACCTGACTGCCCTGCACCTCGATGATCCCCTCGTCCTTCAGCTTGCGCAGGGTGCGGGAGATGGTCTCGCTGGCGGTGCCGAGCCGGGAGGCGAGCTCACCCTTTCTGACCCCCAGGTCGACGTAGGTGATGCCGCCGTAACTGGACGACTTTTCGGCGGATCGCCGAACCAGGTAGGAGGCCAGACGCGAGGTGACGTCGGCAAAGGAGAGTTCCTCGATCTGGCGGGCGAACTGCCGCAGCATGAGGGACAGGGAGACCACCAGATTGAGGGCGAAGTTGGGATTTCCGGCCATCAGCCCCAGAAAACCCTCCTTGGGAAGAAAGAGCGCCTCACCGGCCGCCAGGGCGCGGGCCTCGGCCGGATAGCGGCCGTCGCCGAAAAAGGCCGCCTCGGCAAAGGTCTCGCGCGGCTGGACGAAATGCAGCACCTTTTCCCGGCCATCATGGGAGACGCGACAGAGCTTGATGCTGCCGGATACCAGCAGGTAAAAACCGGTGGCTTCGTCGCCCTCGCTGAAGAGGGACTCGCCCTTCCGGAACGTGCGGCGCACCGTAATACCGGCCAGCTCGGCCAGATCGTCGTCGTTCAGGCCGGAAAAGAGCAGGGATTTTTTGAGCAGCTCGATCAGTTCCATACAGGCACCAAAACCTTACATCCGCCACAGAGACACAGAGACACGGAGAACGGCACAAGCGAGGAAACAAAAATCTTTTTGGCTAACCCCACAAGGTTTGCTTTTTGGTTTTCTCGATTCTGCCTTTCCTCTGAGTCTCTGTGTCTCTGTGGCAGATTTTCAATCAAGCCTATTTCTTCAAAAACGCGGCGATCTTCTCCGCCACCTGGGGTGCGGTGAACCCGAACTGTTCCGCCAGCACCTTGTCCGGCGCCGAGGCGCCGAAGTGCTCGATGCCGATGAACAGGCCGTCGCATCCCAGGAGCTTGCCCCAGGATTCGCCGCGGCCTGCTTCAAAGGCCACGCGGGGAACGCCGGCCGGGAGCACCTCGTCGCGGTAGGCCGCCGGTTGGGCCAGGAACTCTCCCAGGTTGGGCACGGAGACGATGCGGGCTGCGATGCCCCGTGCCGCCAGGAGGTTTGCCGCCTCAGCCGCCACATGCACCTCGGAGCCGCTGGCCATGACGACCACGTCGGGCTTTCCGGCCGGAGAAACGGCGACATACCCGCCCTTGAGCGCATCGGCGGCGGTAAAGGAGGCGGGACGGGCGATGACCGGAAGTTTCTGGCGGGTAAGGACCAGGACTGTCGGCCCGTTGCCGTGCTGCAGGGCCGCTTGCCAGGCCAGCGCCGTTTCCAGGCCGTCGGCCGGGCGGATTACCTGGAGGCCCGGAATCATGCGGAGGGAGCCCACATGCTCGATCGGCTGGTGGGTGGGGCCGTCCTCGCCGACAAAAAAGGAGTCGTGGGTAAAGATATAGATCGCCTGCAGGTTCATCAGGGCGGAGAGACGGATGGACGGACGGCAGTAGTCGGAAAAGACCAGGAACGTGGCGCCGTAGGGGATAAAGCAGCCGTACAGGGCCATGCCGTTCACCACCGCTCCCATGGCGTGTTCGCGGACGCCGAAATGCAGGTTGCGGCCGGCGAACGCGTCCGCCTGTACGGATGCGGCTCCCTTGATATCGCTGTTGTTGGAAGGCGACAGGTCGGCCGATCCGCCCACCAGGGCCGGAATGAGGGCGGCCGCCTTCTGGAGGACCGTGCCGGAAAGGGCGCGGGTGGCGCCGTCCTTGCCGTCCACCGCGGCGATCAGTTCTTCGGCCAGGGTGGCCGGAATCCTCTTGTTCCACATCTCGTCCCACAGCTTGGCCTTTTCGGGGTTGGCGGCATGCCAGGCGGAGAAGCCGCGCTGCCAGGAGGTGTAACGCCGCTTGAGCGCCTCGACCCGTTCGCGGCAGATGGCACGGACCTCTTCCGGCACCTCGAAGGGGCCATAGTGCCATCCCAGATTGGCCCGCGTGGCGGCGATTTCGTCCTTGCCCAGAGGCGAGCCGTGAGCCCCGGAGGAATCCTGCTTGCCGGGACTGCCGAAAGCGATGTGCGTGGTGGCGATGATGATCGACGGGCGGCCGGTCTCGGCCTTGGCAGCGGCGATGGCGGCCATGATCTGCGTGTAGTCGTGACCGTCGATCTTTTGAACATGCCAGCCGCAGGCGGTAAAACGTCCGGCCACATCCTCGGACCAGGCCAGATTGGTCTTGCCTTCGATGGTGATGCCGTTGTCGTCGTAGAGGTACACCATGTTGCCCAGCTTGAGGTGTCCGGCCAGCGCAGCGGCTTCGTAGCTGATTCCCTCCTGCAGGTCGCCGTCGCCCACCAGGGCATAGATGGTATGATCGATGGGGCTGAAGTCGGCGGTGTTGAAACGTTCCGCCGCCATGCGGCTGGCGATGGCCATGCCGACGCCATTGGCGAAGCCCTGCCCCAACGGCCCGGTGGTTACCTCGACCCCGACGGTATGGCCGTACTCGGGGTGGCCGGGGGTTTTGCTGCCCCACTGGCGGAAGTTTTTCAACTCCTCCAGCGGCAGGTCATAGCCGAACAGGTGCAGAAGCGAATAGAGCAGCATCGAACCGTGGCCGGCCGAGAGGATGAAACGGTCGCGGTTGGGCCAGCGGGGGTCTTCGGGGTTGAAGGAGAGGTAATTGCCCCACAGCGCGAAGGCGTAGTCCGCGGCCCCCATGGGCAATCCGGGGTGGCCGGAATTGGCCTTTTCAACCGCGTCGACGGCGAGAAAACGGATGGCGTCGGCACAGAGCCGGGCCTTGTCTGCTGGAATAACTGCCTGCTGCATATCGTGTGATGCTCCTTTCGGAAATTTATGTAAAATGATTGAATCCCTTGTTGTGCGGGGCATAGCTGCCGCCGTCGGTCGAAACGGCCCTTACCTCGGGCAAGGCTGTTACTATACCAACAGGCCGAGCATCAATGCCACTTTTTTTCATAAGTTGGGCAATTTTTTCCCGATTGGCTGCGGGGGCGGTAAAGGCCAGTTCGTAGTCTTCGCCGCCGGCCAGGGCCAGATCATGCCGGGGGGTGGGATGGGAGAGGAGGACGGTGCGAAAGGCCGGCGAAAGCGGGAGGGTGTCGAGGCGAATCGTGCCGCCGCACGCGGATTGCTCGGCAATATGGCCGAAATCGGCCAAGAGTCCGTCGCTGATGTCGATCATGGCCGACACCAGCCCTGCCTCCGCCAATGCCCGGCCGACGGCAGCCCGCGGGGACGGATCGAGCAGGCGGGAGAGGAGGCATTCCTTATCCTCCGCCGTCAAGGGGGAGGCCGTTTCCCCTTTCTCCAGCAATTCCAGCCCCAGGGCGGCGTCTCCCAGGGTTCCGGTCACCCAGATGTCGTCATCGGGACGCGCGCCGGAACGGCGCACGATCATTCCCGGTTCCTGTTCTCCCATGATGGTGACGGAGATGGTCAGCCCGGCGCGGGAGGAACAGGTATCGCCACCGATCAGCGCCACGCCGTGTTCCGCGGCCATGGCCAGAAAACCGCGGCTGAATGCGTCCAGAAATTCCAGTGGGGTATCGGGAGGAACGGCAAGGGAAAGGAGCGCCCAGCGGGGGATGCCCCCCATGGCGGCGATATCGGAGATGCTGACCGCCAGGGATTTGCGCCCCAGGCGATAGGGGTCGTGCCACAGGCGGCGAAAGTGCACATCCTCCACCAGCATGTCGGTTGAGGTCAACAACTGCATGCCGGGGGAAAGGGCGGTTACGGCGGCGTCATCACCGATACCGGTGATGACGCCTCTACCGTCGGTCACGCCGGAAGCGATACGGGAGATCAGGCCGAATTCGCCCAACTCTCCGATCTTCACCCCCGGGCCCCGGCCGAAATTTCCTTACGGGGCCGCATCAGCACCTTGGGGGTGGCTTCGCCGGTGCGCGACTTTTTCGCAGGCTCCTTGGGGGTTGACGGCGCAGGCGGCGGAAACTTCTCCAGGGCCAGCTTCAGGACCTCGCCCACCTCATGCACCGGGACGATCTTTACCTTCTTGAGGATCTCGGCCGGGATATCCTCCAGATCCTTCTTGTTCTGTTCAGGGATGATGACCATGCGCATCCGCGCGCGCACCGCCGCCAGGATCTTTTCCTTGAGCCCGCCGATGGGAAGCACCTTGCCCCGCAAGGTGACCTCTCCGGTCATGGCCACGTCCTTTTTGACCGGGATGCGCGTCAGGACCGACACCAGCGCCGTGGTCATGGCGATGCCCGCCGACGGGCCGTCCTTGGGGATGGCGCCGGCCGGAACATGGACGTGGATCTCGTGCTCCTGAAAAAACTCCGGGTTGATGCGCAGGTTGTCTGCATGGGCGCGGATATAGGAGTGAGCCGCCTGGACCGACTCCTTCATCACGTCCCCCAACTGCCCGGTCAGGGTCAGGGCGCTCTTGCCCTTCATCAGGGTGGCCTCGATATGCAGGATCTCGCCCCCCACCGGCGTCCAGGCCAAACCGTTGACCACGCCGACCTCGTTCTTGTCCAGGTCCTCTTCCCTCAGATACTTGGGCGCGCCCAGGAAGGAGTGCAGGTTCTTGGCCCCGACCTTGATGGCTCGCGAGCTTCCTTCGGCCACTTTGCGCGCCACCTTGCGGCACACCGTGCCGATCTGCCGCTCCAGGTTGCGCAAGCCGGCCTCACGGGTGTACTTGGAGATGATCTCGCTGATGGCGTCGTCATCGAAGCTGATATGCTTCGCCTTGAGGCCGTTTTCCTTCATCTGGCGCGGCACCAGGTAGCGGCGGGCGATCTCCAGCTTCTCCTCCTCGGTGTACCCGGCCAGGTTGATGACCTCCATGCGGTCGCGCAGGGCCGACGGCACCGGGTCGATCTGGTTGGCCGTGGCGATGAACATGACGTTGGAGAGGTTGAACGGCATATTGATGTAGTGGTCGGAGAACGAGTGGTTCTGCTCCGGGTCCAAGACCTCCAGCAGCGCCGACGACGGGTCGCCCTTGTAGTCGTAGCCCAACTTGTCCAACTCGTCCAGCATGAATACCGGGTTATTGGTGCCCGCCTGTTTCATCCCCTGGATGATGCGCCCCGGCAGGGCGCCGATGTAGGTCCGGCGGTGGCCGCGGATCTCGGCCTCATCCCGCACTCCGCCCAGGGATATGCGCACGAACTTGCGGTTCATGGCCCGGGCGATGGATTTGCCCAGGGAGGTCTTGCCGACCCCCGGAGGGCCCACGAAGCACAGGATCGGCCCCTTCATCTTCTTCTTCAGCTTGCGCACCGCCAGGAACTCCAGGATGCGCTCCTTGATCTTGTCCAGGTAGTAGTGGTCGTCGTCCAGGATCTCCTTGGCGCGGACGATGTCCAGGCTGTCCCGGCTGGACTTGCTCCAGGGGAGTTCCACCAGCCAGTCCAGATAGCTGCGGATGATGCCCGCCTCACCGGCGTCCGGATGCATGTTCTCCAGGCGGCTCAGTTGCTTGAGGGCTTCCTTCTGGGCCGCTTCGGGCATCTTGGCGGTCTCGATGGCCTTTTTGATCTCGGCGATCTCCTCCTTGCCTTCACCATCCCCCAACTCCTGCTGAATGGCGCGCATCTGCTCCCGCAGATAGTATTCCCGCTGGTTCTTGCCCATCTCCTCGCGGGCGGCGCTCTGGATCTTCGCCTGTACGCTGAGCAGTTCCACCTCGCGGTTCAGGAAGTCGTTGACCTTGGTCAGACGCAGGATCGGGTTGCTCATCTCCAGCAGTTGTTGGGCATCGGCCACCTTCAATCCCAGGTTGCTGGCGATCAGGTCGGCCATGCTGCCGGGGTCCTGGATATTCTCCAGAATCACCATAACCTCGGGGGAGACCTGCTTGCCCAGCTCGATGACCTTGGTCAACTGCTCGCGCACGGTGCGCACCAACGCCTCCGTCTCCAGGGAGATGTCCTGGAGGGGGGCATCGACCATCTTCTCGACCCGTACCGTGTGAAACGGCTTCTCCGTAACATACTCGGTGATGCGGGCCTTGCTCAACCCCTGGACGAGGATCTTCACCCTGCCGTCCGGCAGTTTGAGCATGCGCATGATCATGGCGACCGTACCGACCTCATAGATCTTGTCCGGCGTGGGGTCTTCCTCGCCGATCTCGTGCTGGGTGGCCAGGAGGATCATGCGGTCTCCGGCCAGGGCGCTGTCGACGGCCTTGACCGACATCTCGCGCCCCACGAAGAGCGGGATAATCATGAAGGGATAGACCACCACATCGCGCACCGGCAAAAGCGGCAGCACCTCGGGGATCTTCAGGTCCTCCGAATCAGTTTTTTCCATGTCTTTATCTATCTCGCTCAATCTCGTATCTCCTTTATCGTTACCTGCCGGTCGCCGGACTTGGGGTATCTCACCCGCAGAACACCGTTGCGGTATTCGGCCCTGATGGCGCATGTATCAATACAGCCGGGAATATGAAGCGCATGATGGAAACGGCCGTAACTCCGTTCGAGGCAGACATAGCGGGCGCCGTCGTCGGCCTGCTCGCAAGGGCGCTGCGCCTCAAGCACCAGGGTCGTGCCATGCTGCGTCAGACTGATGTCCTCGACGCGGAAACCGGGCAGATCGAATTCCAGGACAATCTCGTCGCAGGTCTCGTACATATCCACCGGCGGATGATTCTCACCCTCGCCAAAGACATCGCGAAGTTCAAGGGCATCCAGCAGATCGCGAATCTCACCGAGATGCCGACCGAAGAGTTCCTGCTGGAACGGTTGCCTGCGGGAAAAGCGCGGCATATAACCACCTTGCGCACATCGTTAATAGGACGGACTTTTTGACTGTTGGAAAGGTAAACATTCCCCACGACAAAGTCAAGGCACACATTCGAGCGTAGACACAATCACGGGCCAAGTTCGCGGTATCCGGGGCAGCGGGCGCCTTGAAAGCGGCCCGGGTTCGTCCCCCGCCCCACGTATTTTTTTATTTGATTGACTTACGCAGGAATATTCAATAGAAGAACAAATTTGTTCGATCTGTTTTGAAATCCGCGCTCAGCCGACACATTACTAGGGTAAAGAGCTATCTATCCCGTTACGTACGATGGGTACCTGCAAATAACGACGAAAGTTGGTAAACGGCCTATGGAACGCTGGTCAATTAACGAGTCCGTAAAACTCTACAATATGGACAACTGGGGCGCCGACCTGTTCTCCGTCAACAAGAAGGGGAACATCTGCGTCCACCCATCCTCCAGTTCCAAGCAATCCATCGACCTGCGCGCCCTGGTCGACGACCTGATCAAGCGCAAGATCAAGCCCCCGATCCTGCTGCGCTTCATGGACGTGCTCCAGGGGCGGATCGCCAGCATCAACCGCGTGTTCAAGAGCGCCATCCAGGAAAACGACTATCCGGCCAAGTACCAGACCTTCTTCCCCATCAAGGTCAACCAGCAACGCCAGGTGGTCGAGGCTATCGCCAACTTCGGCAAACGCTACAACATCGGCCTGGAAGTGGGCTCGAAGCCGGAGTTGGTCGCCGGCATCTCCATCTCCACCGGCAACGGCCTGCCGATCCTCTGCAACGGCTACAAGGATACCGAATATATAGAGACCGTACTCTACGCCACCAAGATCGGCTACGACATCACCCTGACGGTGGAAAAGCTGTTCGAGTTGGAAAAGATCATTGAGCTGTCGAAAAAAACCGGCATCCAGCCCAAACTCGGCATCCGGGTGAAGCTCTCCTCCAAGGGGACCGGCAAATGGGCCACCTCCGGCGGCGAGGACGCCAAGTTCGGCCTGCGCATGTCCGAGATCATCGCCGCCATCCGCATGCTGGAGGAAAACGGGCTGCTCGGCTGCGTCAAGCTGCTCCATTTCCACATCGGCAGCCAGATCACCAAGATCGACAAGATCAAGACCGCCCTGATCGAGGGGACCCGCATCTACACCGAGATGCGCAAACTGGGAGTCGGCATCGACTTCCTCGACATCGGCGGCGGCCTGGGGGTCGACTACGACGGCTCCAAGTCCAGCTACTTCTCCAGCGTCAACTACACCGTGGAGGAGTACGCCAACGACGTCATCTACCAGATCAAGAACATCTGCGACGAGGCCGGGGTCGAATGCCCCAACATCATCTCCGAGTCGGGCCGCGCCACGGTTGCCCACTATTCGGTGCTGGTCACCAACGTTCTCAATACCAACACCCAGAACCTGATGCCCGATTTCGAGGAGATCCTGGCCCAGGCCGAAAACCTGGCTCCCACGGTCAAGAAACTCATGGACATCTACAAGAGCATCGACCGCTACTCCCTGCGCGAGGACTACCACGACACCCTGCAACTGATCAACGAGGCGGTCAGCCTGTTCAACCTGGGCTACCTGACGCTCAACGATCGCGCCATCGCCGAGTGGCTCTACTCCAAGATCATCAAAAAGATCAACAGCATCGTCGAGAAGATCAAGCCGATCCCCGAGGAGTTGCAGAACTTCCAGCTGGCCCTGCGCCAGACCTATTTCGCCAATTTTTCCCTGTTCCAGTCGATCCCGGACTCCTGGGCCATCGATCAGCTCTTCCCCATCATGCCGCTGCAACGGCTCAACCAGAAACCGGACGTCATGGCCTCCATCGCCGATATCACCTGCGACTCGGACGGCGAGATCACCAGTTTCGTCGGCGAGAACGGCAGAACCAAGTTCCTCCCGCTCCACCGCATCCGCAAGGAAGAGGACTACTTCATCGGCTTCTTCCTCATCGGCGCCTACCAGGAGATCCTGGGGGACATGCACAACCTGTTCGGCGACACCAATGCCGTGCACATCACCTTCAACAAGAAAACCGGCTACATGATCGACACCGTGATCAACGGCGATGCCTGCTGGGAGAGTTTGAAGTACGTCCAGTACAAGGGGCCGGAGATCCTCAAGCATGTCAGGGACAATCTGGAGAAGAGCGTCGCCCTGCGGAAGATCTCCATCGAGGAGAGCAGCCACTTCATCGAACTTCTGGACCGGACGCTTTTGGGCTATACCTATCTGGGCGAATAACGTTTGACAGGTTGTTGAAAAACAGCCATCTCGCCGCCATCCTCGAAAGCCGCCTTGTGCGGCGTAGCGCTGCTACGCCTCCGCGGGTCTTTCTGCGGGTGCGACGATCTGACTATTTTTGAACAACCTGAGCATTCAACAACCTCTTAATACACTAAATTCTGAATTCGTGACGCCTCCGTCGGACACTGTGACATCCCGGCATCACGAATTCATGTTAATGTTAAAGTTTTGTTACGGGCATTGCGCCGGCCGGCGAATGCCCGTAGTATCATTTTTCACTATGTAACCAAGCTGAGCAGCGTCAGATTCGCGATGATAACGGCGATGGTAAGGAGGCAGGCCCGCAGGCGTAGCAGCGCTACGTCGAGGAGCAGGCCGACGAACCGGTGTCGTTAGGGCGCGAATATGGCGTTGCGCCCCCAGGAAGGAGATTTACATGAGCAAAGTCCTCATCATCGGCGCCGGCGGCGTCGGCCAGGTTGTGACCCACAAATGCGCCCAGCGTCGGGACATCTTCAGCGAGATCACCCTGGCCTCCCGCACCAAGTCCAAATGCGACGCCATTGCGGCCCAGATAGCGACGCCGGTGGCCACCGCCCAAGTAGACGCCGACAACGTGCCCGAACTGGTCGCGTTGATCAAAAAGGAACAGCCGAAACTGGTAATCAACGTTGCCCTGCCTTACCAGGACCTGCACATCATGGATGCCTGCCTGGAGACCGGCGTGGATTACCTGGACACCGCCAACTACGAACCGCTGGACACCGCCAAATTCGAATACTCCTGGCAGTGGGCCTACCAGGAGCGGTTCAAGCAGGCCGGGATCATGGCGCTTTTGGGCTCCGGCTTCGATCCGGGCGTGACCAACGTCTACACCGCCCTGGCGGCCAAAAAATATCTGGACGAGGTCCTGGAGATCGACATCATCGACGCCAACGCCGGGTCCCACGGCCAGCCCTTCGCCACCAACTTCAACCCGGAGATCAACATCCGCGAGGTGACCGCCACCTGCCGCCACTGGGAAAACGGCCGCTTCATGGAGACGCCGCCGCTCTCCACCAAGCGGGTCTTCGACTTTCCCGACGGCATCGGCCCCATGAACATCTATCGTCTCTATCACGAGGAGATGGAGTCCCTGGTCAAGCATATCCCCACCATCAAAAAGGCCCAGTTCTGGATGACCTTCTCGGACAACTACCTGAAGCATCTGGAGGTGCTGCAGAATGTAGGGATGACCCGCATCGACGAGGTTGAGTACAACGGCCAGAAGATCGTGCCGATCCAGTTCTTGAAGGCGCTCCTGCCCGACCCCGGTTCCCTGGGTCCCTTGACCAAGGGCAAAACCTGCATCGGCGTCATCGCCCGGGGCCTCAAGGACGGCAAACGCAAACAGGTCTATATCTACAACATCTGCGACCACGAGGCCTGCTACAAGGAAGTGCAATCCCAGGCCATCAGCTACACCACCGGCGTGCCGGCCGTGGTGGGCGCCATCATGATGCTCACCGGCAAATGGCACAGCCCCGGCGTCTGGAACATGGAGCAGTTCGACCCGGAGTTGTTCCTTGATGTGTTGGGACCCATGGGACTGCCGACGGTGGTCGTGGACGGGGGAGATTGGCCGGAACTGTGAGAAACGCCATATTTGCGCCCTGACGGCACCGGCTCCTGCGGAGGCTCATCGACGTAGCGCTGCTACGCCTCTCTCGCCTCCTCGTCGCCGGCACCGTCATCATCGCAAATCTGACATTTCTTGTGGAAAAAACCGATCTTATCAACAACGGGCATCTTTTGGCTTCAACGCCTTCATGTCAAAAAAGGTTTATACTGTGACCGGTATCGACATCGACAAAATCCTTGAACTCGCCCCCTCCCCGGCCTATGTGGTGGACCTGGGCAGGCTGCGCCACAACCTGGCCATTCTGGACGAGGTGCAGAAGCGCAGCGGGGCCAAGATCCTCATGGCGATGAAGGCCTTCTCCATGTGGAGCGTGTTCCCCATCATCCGTGAAACCCTGCATGGCGTCTGCGCCAGTTCCCCCTGGGAGGCGCGCCTGGGGCGGGAGGAGTTCGGACGCGAGGTGCACAGCTTCGCCGCGGCCTTTAAGTTGAGCGACGTTGCGGAACTGCTGCCCATCTCCAACCATCTGGTCTTCAATTCTTTCAACCAGTTGGAGCGCTTCCGGCCCCTGTGGGAGAAGGAACGGGGACGGGTTTCCATCGGCCTGCGGGTCAATCCCGAACACTCCGAGGGACACACCCCCATCTACGACCCCTGTGCACCGACGTCGCGGTTGGGCATCCCGCGGGCGGAATTCGAGGGGCGGTCCCTGGAAGGGGTGGAGGGGCTGCACTTCCATACCCTCTGCGAGCAGTTGTTCGAACCGCTGGAGCGGACGGCACGGGCGTTCGAGGAAAAGTTCGGTGAGTTCCTGCCCCGCATGAAGTGGCTCAACCTGGGGGGCGGCCACCACATCACCCGCGAAGGGTACGACATCGACGGCCTGGTGGAACTGGTGACGTATTTCCGCGAGAAGTACGGCCTGGATGTCTATCTGGAGCCGGGCGAGGCCATCGCCATCGGCACCGGCGTCCTGGTGGGCGAGGTTCTGGACGTGGTGCACAACCAGATGGACATTGCCATCCTGGACGTCTCGGCCACCTGCCACATGCCGGACATCCTGGAGATGCCCTACCGTCCCGATATCGAGGGCGGCTTCGATCCCGGTGAAAAGGCCCACACCTACCGTCTGGGCGGTCCGTCCTGCCTGGCGGGGGACATCATCGGCGACTGGTCCTTCGACCGGCCGCTGAAGACGGGCGACCGGTTGGCCTTTTTGGACATGGCCCACTACACCATGGTCAAGACCACCACCTTCAACGGTATCCAGCACCCGGCCATCTGCACCTTTGAGCCGCAGACCGGCCAACTGAAGGTCGTGCGGAGCTTCGACTACGCGGATTTCAAGTCGCGGCTATCATAAATCACCACATCATTTTTGCCACGGAGCCACAGAGACGCGGAGAAAACCAGAAACAAGATTATTGAATAATTCCGGGGTTATTGACTGCCGCCGGTTTTCCTCGATGTAAGATTTTCTCTGAGCCTCTGTGGCTCTGTGGCAAACCAGACTTTGATTATCACGAGGTATCACATGGAACTGAAAACGAGAATATGGATGACCGGCGCGCTGGAGTGGTACGGCTATATAGGCGACCAGGAGATGTTCCTCGGCCAACGTTCCTTCCCCAATCCCCTGGAGGAGGGGGACGAGTGGACCACCGAGATCGGCGACATGTTCAAGGTCATTGACGGCGAGATCCGCCTGATGGGAAAAACCGAGCCCCCCCGGAAGTTCTGGTAGGCTGCGAAGGGCGGAGTTCCCGCCCTTCCCTTCTTTTCGCGTCTCCGCGCTTTACTTCGTGTCGGCGCTCTGCTATCACCATCCCATGTCCGCCCGTCCGCCCCACATCATAGAGGTTGCCATCCCGCTCCACCTGGACCGCACCTTCCACTACCGCGTCCCTCCGGGCCTGGAGGGACAGATCCTTGCCGGGCGGCGCGCCTTCGTCCCCTTCGGCCGCCGCCGGTTGACCGGCTACATCCTGGGCGATGCAACGGAACCCCCATCCCACGAGCTGAAAGATATCCTGGAGGTGCTGGACCCGGACCCGCTCTGGACGGACAATGAACTGGAGTTTTTCCGCTGGGTGGCGGCCTACTATCTGCACCCCCTGGGTGAAGTTCTCAAAACGGCACTCCCCGCCGGCATCAATATCCAGGACCGCAAGGGAGGGAGCCGGTCGGGCGACGTCAGCGGCGGAAGGGCCGTCAAGACGGAGGTCGTCTACCGCGCCGCAACGCCGGCCGAGTCTGCGCACCACCTGGGCAACAAGGCGGCCGCCATCCTGGAGGTGATCGGGGAGGCGGGCGACATCCCGGCCGCCGAATTGCGGCGGCGTTTCGGCACCTGTTCGCCGCAGCTCAAACGGCTGGCGGAATTGGGCCTCGTGACGGGCGAAACACGGGAGGTCTATCGCAACCCGTTCGGGGACGACACGGTGGAACGCGATACCCCGCGGCTCCTCTCCCCCCACCAGCAGACGGCCCTGGATACCCTCTGCACGGCCCTGGACCGGCACGCCTTCGCCCCGTTCCTGCTGCACGGCGTAACCGGCAGCGGCAAGACCGAGGTCTATCTTCAGGCCATCGCCAGGGTTCTGGAACAGGGCAAAAACGCCCTGGTGCTGGTACCGGAGATCGCGCTGACCCCGCAACTGGTACAGCGTTTCCGCGCCCGCTTCGGTCACGGCATCGCCATCCTGCACAGCGGCCTTTCCGACGGCGAGCGCTACGACGAGTGGCGGCGCATCAGGCGCGGCCAGGCCCGCATCGTCATCGGCGCCCGCTCGGCCATCTTCGCCCCCCTGGCCGGGATCGGCATCATCATCGTCGACGAAGAGCACGAATCGTCCTTCAAACAGGCCGACGGCCTGCGGTACAACGCCCGCGACCTGGCCCTGGTCCGGGGCAGGATGGAGCACGCCGTGGTCCTGCTCGGATCGGCCACGCCGCTGATCACCAGCCTCTATGCCGCGGAGCACGGCAAGCTGGGCCTCCTTACCCTGCCGGAGCGGGTCGAACAGCGCCCCATGCCCACCGTTGAACTGGCCCCCATGAAGGGGGTTGCCACGGCCATCAGCCCACTTCTGGCCCCGGCCCTGGAGGCGACCCTGGCCGCCGGAGAGCAGGCGATCATCTTTCTCAACCGGCGCGGCTTCGCCACCTACCTGGTCTGCGCGGAGTGCGGCGCGCCCCTGGCGTGCCCCAACTGCTCCGTGTCCCTCACCTACCATCGCCAGCGGGGCCAGAGTGTCTGCCACTACTGCGATTACGCCATCCCCGCCCCCGGCATCTGTCCGGCCTGCGGCTGCCAGGAGTTGAAGGAGCTGGGGGCGGGCACCGAACGGCTGGAGCATGACCTGCGCGAACTCCTGCCCCAGGCGCGCATCCTGCGCATGGACAGCGACACCACCGGCGGCAAGGGAAGCCACGGGCGCCTGCTGGCCCGCATGTCCGACGGCAGCGCCGACATCCTGGTGGGGACCCAGATGATCGCCAAGGGACACGACTTCCCCGGCGTGACCCTGGTGGGGGTCGTCAACGCCGAAGCCAGCCTGGCCATGCCCGACTTCCGCGCGGCCGAACGCACCTTTCAACTCCTGTCCCAGGTCATCGGCCGGGCAGGCCGGGGCGATACCCCCGGCAGGGTGGTCGTCCAGGCGCAGAGCAGCGACCACTACGCCATCCAACATGCCGTACGGCACGACGGCGACGCTTTCTACCGTCAGGAATTGGAGTTCCGCCGCGAGGTCGGCTATCCCCCCTTCACCTTCCTGGCGTGTCTCGGCTTTTCCGGTACGGCGGAGAAGCCGGTGGAAGAGCATGCCGAGGCCGTGACCCGGATGCTCTCGCAACTGAAACGGGAAAAGGGTCTGCGCGTGGAGATCCTGGGGCCGGCGCCGGCCCCCCTGTACCGCCTGCGGGGCCGCTTCCGCCGCCAGATCCTGCTCAAGGCCACGACCCGCAACGACCTGCGCCGCCTGATCGCCGCCTGGCGGCAGAACCGCACAGCGACTTCACCTATCCGCGAATCCGTGGATATCGATCCGGTCGATATGATGTAGCGGATGGGCCTAAAACCGACAAGTCTGCAGAGAGACGCAGAGACACAAAGAAAATCAAAACCTGCCACAGAGACACGGAGACACAGAGAAAAGCAGAAACAATTTTTCGGTAATGCCGTCATTGAGAATGATTTTTTTCTTGCCTTACCCCTGGTTTTCTCAGTGTCTCTGTGTCTCTGTGGCAGATGTCGGCCTGCCTGTCTAAATAAAAAAAAACGGCCCTTCCGTGTGCGGGAAAGGCCGTTGGCATTATGGGCTGCTGCGGAAGATTCGACTCTAACGCAGCTTGGCTGTCAGGAAGAGTTCGACGGTTACGATCTCGTTCACCAGGTGCATGCCCAGTTTTTCGAAAAACCGCCCCGAGCCGTAAAGGACCCCCCAGTGCGTGCGGTCGAGATCGCACAACACCCTGGCCTTGAGCTGATCGTCCGGCTGGAGCACCACCTCGGCCGTGAGCGGCAGATCCCTGCGCACGCCTTTCAGTTCGAGACTGCCCGTCACCTGGTAGACAAGAGAAGAGCTGGACGCCTCCGGGAGGAGTTCCGATCCGGCGATGGCATACACCGCCGACGGGTAGTTGCCCACATCGAAGAAGTCGTCGGATTTCAGGTGACTCACCAGCATGCTGTTGTACCCTTCATCCTTCAGATCCAGATTTGCGATGGACCGCATGTCCAGGGTAATGCTTCCGCCTGCCGGCACCCCCTTTTTCACTTCCACCTCACCGCCCGATACGGCGATGGTGCCGTTGTGCCTGCCGTTCAGGTTGCGCCCCGTCCACTCCAGCCGGCTGGCGGAGGTGTCGACGGCATACAGCCCGTCCTTGAGGGCCATTTCCACGACGGCCGGGCCTTCGCCGCTTTCAAGTCCATAACCGGCGGCCCGCCAGGCCGCCAGCCCCCCGGCCAGTTCGCGTACGTCGCGATATCCCGCGCGCCTCAGCTTTTCCGCCGCAACCGCGGCCTCATGCGAGCGGGCGCTGGCGCCATATACCACCAGGGGCAGATCCCGGCCGCTGGCGAGGCCTGTCAGGTTTTCCAGAAACGCCACCTCATAAACACAGGCATTGCCCGCGCCCGGGATATGCCCGTCCCCATAGTATTCGGGGGGAAGCACGTCGATCAGACAGACCGGGCCGCCCGAGTCCAGCAAAGATTTCAATTCACCTGTAGAGATACTGGACAACATGGTTATCACACACCTTTCACCCGCGAACGCCGTTCCCTCGGCCGCCCGGCCGGGTTAGCCTCCCGCCGGGCAACCATCCTGACGATGCGCCGGAAAACGGGAATCAGCGGCTTTCGTTGCCGGAACCCCTCCTTCCATCACCTTTTCCGAGCAGCGTATACAATGCGGGAGTATCATTTATTTCCTCAGTATTTCCCATTATATGCCCACCTTGAACATCGTCAATAAGATTATTTTTGTCTCATTTATCGGCCAATTTTCCTTTGCCCCTCTCCGTTGCTTTGTGCTATACAAATTCACTGTTTATCGCCAACGTTTCACCCTAATCCGACAGGAGCGCTCGATGATTACCTTCAAAGGCGTGCACAAGTGGTTCAAGAGCCTGCACGTACTCAACGATATCAACCTGCACGTAACGCCCGGCGAGGTTTTGGTCGTCTGCGGACCGTCCGGTTCCGGCAAGTCCACCCTCATCCGCACCATCAACCAGCTCGAACCCATCGACAAAGGGACGCTGGTGGTGGACGGCATGGACCTCCTGGACAAAAAAACCGATATCAACAAACTGCGGGCCGAGGTCGGCTTCGTCTTCCAGCAGTTCAACCTGTACCCGCACCTTTCCGTCCTGAACAACATCACCCTGGCCCCGATGAAGATCCGCAAGACCGCGAAAAAAGACGCCGAAGAACAGGCCATGGCATTGCTGGAGCGGGTCGGACTGGCCGAGAAACGCACTGCGTACCCGTCCCAGCTCTCCGGCGGCCAGCAGCAACGCGTGGCCATTGCCCGCGCCCTGGCGATGAAGCCGAGGATCATGCTCTTCGACGAGCCTACCTCGGCCCTTGACCCGGAGATGATCGGCGAGGTCCTGGCGGTCATGAAGGATTTGGCCGTGAGCGGCATGACCATGGTGGTGGTCACCCACGAGATGGGGTTTGCCCGCGAGGTTGCCCACCGGGTGGCCTTCATGGACGCCGGCACCGTCCTGGAGGAGGCGCCGCCCGAAGAGTTTTTCAGCAGGCCCAAGCACGAGCGCGCCCAACAGTTCCTGCGCCAGCTCCTGACGCCGATGCACTGCGAATGTCCCTAAAACCGGTATTCCCGGTCTGTACCACCACTCATTGAAGGAGGAATGCGACATGAAAAAACTGGTAACATTACTCATGGTCACGGTGCTGGCCTCGATAGCCGCCAAAACCGTGCTGGCCGCCGACACGCTGGCTGAAGTGAAGAAAAAAGGGGTACTGGTTGCCGGGGTCAAGGACTCCCTGCCCCCCTTTGGCTATGTGGATGAGAAGACCCGCACCATCGTGGGCTACGACATCGATTTTATCCGTGCCATCGCCAAAAAACTGGGCGTCAGGGTTGAACTCAAACCGGTCACCTCGGCCAGCCGCATGCCCCAGCTGGAGGGAGGGCATATCGACATCATCGCCGCCACCATGACCAAGAATCCCGAGCGGGCCAAACAGATCGACTTCAGCCATACCTACTTTCTGACCGGCCAGAAATTCATCACCAGAAAAGGGGCCGTCAAGAGCCTGAAGGACCTGGAAGGCAAAAGGATCGGCACCGCCAAGGGTTCCACCTCGGAGCAGAACGTGAAGAAGGCCATCCCTTCCGCCACCGTGCTCTCGTTCGACGACTACCCCCAGGCGCTGCTGGCCCTCGAGCAGGGTAAGGTTCAAGCGGTAACCACCGACGAATCCATACTCATCGGTATTCTGGACAAAGCACCGAACAAGAGCAGCTTTGAAATCCCGAGCATCCGTATTTCCGACGAGCCCTATGGCCTCGGCATGCGCAAGGGAGACAAGCATTTCGTCGATTTCGTCAACAAGACCCTCCTGGAGATGGAAAAATCCGGCGAAGCCGCCAGGATCTTCAACAAATGGTTCGGTCCGTATCACCTGCAACGTACTTTCAAGATCACTGCCGACAAGTAACAGGTAACACGCGGGGGCGACGGGGGGAGAATGGTCCTCACCCCTCGCCCCTGCACTACGTCATGAGGGTTCTGCGTGCTTAAATATCACTTCGACTGGTCGGTCGTAACCTCGGGTAAATATTTCGAATGGCTGGTCTCGGGGTTCAAGGTTACCTTGCAACTCTCGGCGCTCTCCATCGTGCTGGCCTTCCTGCTGGGGCTCTTGATCGCCGTCATGCGCATGAGCAACAACAGGCCCGTCCGCTGGTTTGCCCATGCCTACCTGGAATTCTTTCGCAACACCCCGCTTCTGGTGCAGATCTTCTTCTGGTACTTCGGCTCGTACAAGATCCTTCCCACCGTCGTCAACGATTGGCTGAACAACTCCAACTTCGAGTTTGCGGCCGCCGTGATCGCACTGACCATCTACACCTCGGCCTTCATCGCCGAGGATATCCGTTCCGGCGTGCTGGCCATCCCCAAGGAGCAGATGGAGGCGGCCCGCAGCGCAGGGTTTTCCTACATTCGCTCCATGCAGTACATCATCCTGCCCCAGGCGGTCCGGCTCACGGTGCCGCCGCTGGTGAACCAGTTCCTCAACCTGGCCAAGAACTCGTCCCTGGCCATGACCATCGGCGTTATGGAGCTGACCTACCAGGCCCGCCAGGTGGAAAGCTACACCTTCAAGGGTTTCGAGGCGTTCACCGCAGCAACCGTCGTTTATGTGGCCATTTCGTTTTTCATCACCGCCCTGGTGAACATCTACAACGAGAAAGTCCTCAACATTCACAAGGCGGCCTGACATGGACCAATTTTTCAATACAGCGGTGATCACCGACAACTTCACCTACTTCATGATCGGCCGTTTTCCCCACGGCCCCCTGGGCGGCCTGGGCCTGACCCTGTACCTGGCGGCGACCTCCTGCGTTCTCTCCTTTTTCGGCGGCCTGATCCTGGGATTGCTCAGCATCACCCGCTTCCCGGCCATACGTTACCCCGCCATCGCCTTTATCAACCTGGTGCGCGGCATGCCCCTCCTGATGGTCATCTTCTGGATGTACTTCCTCTTGCCCGCCCTGTTCGGCAAGGCAACGGAAAGCCAGACCGTCATCATGGCGCTGACCCTGTTCACGTCGGCCTATATGTCCCGCATCGTGGTGGCCGGCATCGAGGGGATTCCGAAGGGACAGACCGAGGCGGCCATCTCCACCGGCCTCAAGCCGTGGCAGGCCATGCTCTACATAGTGCTTCCCCAGGGACTGCGCAACATGATCCCCTCCTTCGTCAACCAGTTCGTCTCCCTGATCAAGGACACCTCCCTGGCCTTTATCGTCGGCGTATCCGAACTGACCCACGTGGGGACCCAGATCAACAACCGCACCATGGCCTATCCGACGGAAATCTTCGTTTTCATCGCCGTGGTCTATTTCATCATCTGTTACGCATTCACCTCCCTCTCGCGCTGGCTGGAACAACGGCTTGCCTGGCGCAAGGCCATTTGACGATTCCTGCGCTCCGCCCGCATCAAGGCGGCTTGTCACAAGCCGAATATTTGTTACGCTTATAGTATCGGTACGGACGCACGCAGCCATATCGGACCGTACGACCTCTTTCTCGTTTGGGGAACATCGTGAACCGTCGCGTCCCGCTCAACCCAGCCCCACCCCTGCCGAGAAAACCACCTCTCCGGCACCCACGATCATTGTGCCGGGAAAGTACCCTTTTCTTCCGGCTTCCAGCCTCCTTTTCCGCCGGATACGCCTGTCCGGCAGACGGCCTTCGCCCCGGCAGCAAGGCGGAGTTCCGCTTCGAGGTGTGACATGACACCCCCCCCTTCGCCAGCCGACCTCACCATCCTGTATGTGGAGGATGAACCCACGTCCCGTGAGCAGGTCAAGCGCATGCTCAACCTGCGCGGCTACCGGCTGATAGTGGCCGAAAACGGTCGTGACGGCCTTGAACTCTACCTGGCGCATACCCCCGAGATCGTACTGACCGATATCATGATGCCGTTCATGAACGGACTGGAAATGGCCCGGGAGATCCGTACCATGACGCCCGATACCCAGATCATCGTCATGACCGCCTTCAACGACATGGATTACCTGCTCCAGGCCATCGACATCGGCATCAACCAGTTCGTCCTCAAGCCGGTCGCCTTCCAGAAGCTTTTCGAGGCCATTGAGCGCAGCATCAGTGCTGTGATGATGCAACGGCAGCTCCAGCGGCAAAACGAACATATCCTCCTGCTCTCCAACGCCCTTGAGCAAAGCCCGAGCATGGCGCTCATTACCGATACCGCGGGCACCATCGAATACGTGAACCGCAAGTTCTGCGAGACAACCGGATTCAGTGTCGATGAAGCGGTCGGGCAGACGCCGCGCATCATCAAATCGGGCGAAACCCCGGACGAGGTCTACCGGCAACTGTGGTCCACCATCCTGCAAGGCAATGAATGGCACGGCAGCTTGCTGAACCGCAAAAAGAACGGCGACCTCTTCTGGGAAAACATGAGCATATCGCCCCTCAAGGCGCCTGACGGCTCAGTGGTCAAGTTCATCAAGAGCGGAGAGGATGTGACCAGGCAGAAGATCCTGGAAGAGGAAAACCTGAAGGCCAGGAAACTGGAGGCCATCGGCATTCTTGCCGGCGGCATGGCCCACGACTTCAATAATCTGCTGCAGGTGATCCTCGGCTACATCTCCCTGGCCAAGCTACAGGCCAACGTGCCCAAGGCCGTCGCCGAGATGCTCGATGTGGCCGAGCAGACCTCCCAGCGCGCCAAGGAACTGGGCCTGCGCCTGCTGGCATTTTCCCGGAGCGGTGACTCCTTCATGCACCCCGCCCCCCTTGCCCCCCTGGTCACGTCGGTTGTCACGGCCGCGCTCCGGGACCGGCCCGACATTACCAGTGAAATCGGCATCGCACCCGACCTGCGGCTGGTAAGAATGGACGACACCCAGATGGCGCGGACCTTTTCCAACCTGACGCAGAATGCCGTCGAGGCCATGCCGCACGGCGGGAATCTGCGGGTGGAAGGTGAAAATGTCGCCATAACCGGGCAGGAACCCCTCTCCCTCCCGGCAGGGGAGTACGTGCACATTGCCCTCCATGACACCGGAGGGGGCGTCGCTCCCGAGAACCTGCCCAGGATCTTCGACCCCTATTTCACGACCAAGGAAATGGGCAACCAAAAAGGCATGGGGCTCAGCCTGGCGCTCTGCCACTCCATCATCCGCAAACACGGGGGCGCCATCATCGCCGAATCCACCCCCGGCACAGGGACGACGTTCCACATCTACCTGCCGGCCCTCGTGGAGGGGGCGGACATTCCGTAAAAAAACGCTGTACCCTGGCAGCAAGACACCATTTCACATCCGCCCCCGATTCTGGTATCGTGGATACATCCAGCACACGTTCGGAGTATCAATGCACCACGGCGGCATCTATGAAGAAGAAATAGCGGGCAAGGCATACGACACCCGCCTTTTGACCCGCTTTGCCCGCTATGTCGCGCCCCATCGCACGGCGATCACCGCGGTGCTGGTCACCATACCGCTGGTCGCCGCCTGCCGCCTGGCCCAACCCTGGATCATCAAACAGGCCATCGACGGCCATATCACCACCGGAAAGCTGGCCGGACTGGAAGGGATCGCCCTGGCTTTCCTGGGGGTCCTGCTGTCGGAATCCCTCTTATCCTTTCTCCAGGTCTATCTGCTCCAGTCCGTCGGACAGCGGGTCATGGCCGATATGCGCAAGGAACTCTACGGCCATGTCATGAGCCTGCCGGTTTCCTGGTTCGACCGGGTCCCCACGGGCAGCGCCGTCACCCGCCTGACCAGCGATGTGGAGGTTCTGGGCGAGATGTTCGCCTCCGGGATCATCACCATCGTGGGCGACGTCCTGCTGCTGGCCGGTATCATATCGGTCATGCTCTGGATGAACCTGAAGCTGTCGCTGGTGACGTTCAGTATCCTCCCCCTGCTTCTGTACGTCGCCTGGGCCTTTCGCCGCAGGATGCGCCAATCCTTCCGCGAGGTGCGGGCGCGCCTGGGACGCCTCAACGCCTTTCTGGCCGAGTGCATCGGCGGCATCAGCATCATCCAGGCCTTCGGGCGGGAACGCGACGAGGAGCGGCGTTTCAGCGACCTGAACGCGTCCTATCGGGACGCCAACATGCCGGTCATATTCTGGGATGCGTCGCTGTACGCCATCGTGGAGGCCCTTTCATCCATCGCCGTGGCGCTGATCATCTGGTACGGCGGCGGCGAGATCCTCCGGGGCGTCCTGACCTTCGGGGTTCTGGTGGCCTTTATCCAGTACATCGAAAAATTCTTCACCCCCATTCGCGACCTGTCGGCAAAGTATTCGGTCATGCAGGGCGCCATGGCGGCCCTGGAACGGATCTTCGCCTTGCTGGACACGCCGGCCGGAGCGACCGAAGAGGGAAAAGCCCCCCAGGCCGCCTTTGACGAAGGAGGTTCCCCAGCAGGACCCGGAGAAGCCCCCCTGATCGAATTCCGGAACGTTTCCTTTGCCTACCGTGAAGGGGACAACGCCCTTGAGGAGTTCAGCATGACCGTCCGGCGCGGCGAACGGATCGCGCTGGTGGGCGAGAGCGGCGGCGGCAAGACCACCATCACACGGCTTTTGACCCGGCTCTACGAGGTCGACGGGGGCAGCATCCTCGTGGACGGCGTGGATGTGCGCGCCATGCGGGTCAACGACCTGCGCAGGCGCATCGGCGTCGTCCTCCAGGACCCCTGCCTGTTTGCCGGCAGTATCGAGTTCAACATCTGTTTGGGCGACGAGGAGGTGCGGGCGCGGGTCCGAACGGCGGCGGCGGCCGTCGGCGCCGACCGCTTCATCGAGCGCCTGGCGCACGGGTACGGAGAAGAGATCCGGGAGCGGGGCAGCAACCTTTCCGTGGGGGAAAAACAGCTTATCTCCTTTGCCCGGGCCGTGGCCTTCGACCCCGAGGTCCTGGTGCTGGACGAGGCAACCGCCAGCGTCGATTCCGCGTCGGAACAGATGATCCAGGAAGGGATCAGAGGGCTGATGCGGGGGCGCACCTCACTGATCATCGCCCATCGGCTCTCCACCATCCAGGATGCCGACCGGATCGTGGTGGTGCACCGCGGCCGCAAATCGGAAGAGGGAACGCACCGGGAACTCATGGAGGGGCAGGGACTTTACTACCGGCTGCACCAGTTGCAGTTCAACGGCCTCTAACCAGGTTGTTGAAAAATTCAGGTTGTTCAAAAATAGTCAGATCGCCGCACCCGCAGAAAGTCCCGCGGAGGCGTAGCAGCGCTACGCCGCACAAAGGGGCTTTCGAGGATGGCGGCGAGATGGCTGTTTTTCAACGACCTGTCTGTTGCATAACGGCGTGGAAACTGCTACCTTTACACCATCATCAGGACTCACCTTCGGAGGAAAACCATGTGCACCACTTGCGGCTGCGGCCCGACCGATACGCACGACCATGACCACCACCACGGCGACCATCACCACAGTCACAGCCATAGCCACAGCCCTGATCACGAGCACCATGACCATGATCACCACGATCACGAGCACCACGATCATGACCATGATCATCATGCTCACGACAATGTCTCCGGCAGCCGGAAACGTACCGTCATTGCCATCGAAGAGGATATCCTGGCCAAAAACAACCGCCTGGCCTCCTTCAACCGCGCCCTGTTCAAGGACAAGGGCATCTTCGTCCTCAATCTGGTAAGCTCTCCCGGCTCGGGCAAAACCACCCTTCTGGAACGGACCCTGCGGGACCTGGCCGACCGGTTCCGCTTTGCCGTGATCGAAGGCGACCAGCAGACCGACAACGATGCCCGGCGCATTGCCGCCACCGGCGTGGCGGTCCGCCAGATCAACACCGGCGCCGGTTGCCACCTGGATGCCCACATGGTCATGCACGGCACCGAGGGCTTTGACCTGGACAACCTGGATATCCTGTTGATAGAAAACGTGGGCAACCTGGTCTGCCCGGCGTCCTTCGACCTGGGCGAGCACCACAAGGTGGCGGTCCTCTCGGTTACCGAAGGTGAGGACAAGCCGCTCAAGTACCCCCAGATGTTCCACAACTCGACGGTCATGCTGCTCAACAAGACCGACCTGCTGCCGCACCTGGACTTCGATGTGGAAAAATGCAAGGAATACGCCCGCCGGGTAAGTCCCGACATCACGATCTTCGAAGTGTCGGCGCGCACCGGCGAGGGGATGGACGCGTGGTATCAGTGGCTTACGACGGGGACGAAAAAACCATAGTCCGCAGGCGATTCCTCATCAGCGGCATCGTCCAGGGTGTCGGGTTTCGCCCCTTCGTGTTCCGCCTGGCCTGCGAACTCGGCCTGAGCGGCTGGGTGCGCAATATCCCCGCCGGGGTGGAAATGGAGGTTCAAGGGACGGCAGGGGCACTGGATGCCTTCCAGCACGCCCAGGCCCATGATCTCCCCCCCCTGGCCGTCGTCACGTCCAGTGTTGTCGAGGACATCCCCTCGATACCCGAACGCGGCTTCACCATCCTCCCCAGCGCGGACGGAGAGAAGAACATCCAGGTGGCCCCCGATTCGGCCCTCTGCGGCGACTGCCTGCGCGAGCTGTTCGACCCGGCCGACCGGCGTTACCGCTATCCGTTCATCACCTGCACCAACTGCGGTCCCCGCTACAGCATCATTACCGCGATCCCCTACGACCGCCCCCGGACCACCATGGCCGGCTTCCCGCTCTGCCCCGACTGCCAACGGGAATACGACGACCCCTTGGACCGGCGTTTCCACGCCCAGCCCATCGCCTGCCCGGCCTGCGGCCCGCGGCTCCGCCTGCTGGACGGCGCCGCCGAACCGGTCGCGGAACGGGACGATGCGCTCACCCGGGCCGTCGAACTCCTGCGCGCGGGGCAGATCCTGGCGGTCAAGGGGATCGGCGGCTATCACCTGGCCGTGGACGCCTGCAACCCGGAGGCGGTCCGGCGCCTGCGCGAACGCAAGAAGCGGGACGAGAAACCCTTTGCCGTCATGGCCGCCGATCTGGCGACCGCCCGCAGGCTGGTGGTGCTGGAAAACATGGAGGAACGGCTGCTCACCGGACCGGAAAGCCCGATCGTTATCGCCCGCAAGGCCCAGAACTGTCCGGTCTCGCCCCTGGTAGCCCCGGCCAACGGCTGGCTCGGCCTGATGCTCCCCTACGCGCCGATCCACCACCTGTTGATGCGCGACCACTTCCAGGCGCTGGTGATGACGAGCGGCAACGTGTCCGACGAACCGGTAGCCTTTGAGGACAACGATGCGCTCAAACGCCTGAGCGCCATCGCCGACTATTTTCTCGTTCACGACCGGCCGATCCATATACGGAGCGACGATTCGGTCATGCGCGTCTTCCAGGGCAAGCCGCTCTTCTACCGGCGGGCCAGGGGCTATGCGCCGCGGGCCGTGCGCCTCCCCTTCAAGATGCCGCCGCTTCTGGCGGTGGGAGCCGAATTGAAGGGGGCCGTCTGCCTGGTGCAGGGAGAACAGGCCTTCCTGAGCCAGCACATCGGCGATCTGCAGAACAGCTCCACCTGCGACTCGTTCCGCCACACCATCCGGCACCTGTCGGGCATTCTCGAGATAACCCCGCAAATCGTCGCCTGCGATCTGCATCCCGACTACCTTTCCTCGGTCCATGCCGCGGAATCGGGGCTACCGCTGACAAAGGTCCAACACCACCATGCCCACCTGGCGGCCTGCATGGCCGAGAACGGCCTGGATGGCGCGGTGATCGGCATCATCTTCGACGGCACCGGTCTCGGCACGGACGGCACCATCTGGGGCGGCGAGTTTCTGGTCGGCGGCTACGACGGTTTCCGGCGGGCCGGGAACTTCCTTCCCGTGCCCCTGGCCGGGGGCGACACCGCGGTGCGCGAGCCCTGGCGCATGGCCCTGGCGTGGCTGTACCGCTCCCTGGGAAAAGACGCCTTCGACCTTGACCATCCGGTTGCCCGGCATCTGAGCGATACGGAGAAGGGCATCTTCGCCGCCATGCTGGAACGCGGCATCAACGCGCCGCTCACCTCCAGTTGCGGCCGGCTGTTCGATGCCGCGGCGGCGGTGCTGGACGTACGGCAGGCTGTCTCCTACGACGGTCAGGCGGCCATCGAACTGGAGGCCCTCGCCGAAGGGGCGGGGGTTTCGGGAACCTATTCATTCGGAATCGCCGACGGCGAGCCGCTGGTTATCGATTTCACGTCCCTTTTTACGGACCTCCTGGCCGATCACGCCGCCGGCGCCGATACCGCCGCCATGGCCTACCGCTTTCATGCCACCGTGGCGCGCGCCGCCGTGGAGGCCTGTGTCCGTATTGCCGGGCAATCCGGCCTCGACAGGGTGGTTCTCTCCGGCGGCGTATTTCAGAATCGCCTTTTGACCGAAATGGTATATACTGGCCTGCTCGACCAGGGGCTGCAAATATTCACCCACCGGCTGGTCCCTCCCAACGACGGCGGCATCGCCCTCGGGCAGGCGGCAATCGCCGGATGGCAACGAGGTTGTTGAAAAACAGCCATCGGGCCTTCGTCCTCGAACGCCCTTTCGTGCGGCGTAGCGCTGCAAACCCTCACCCAATCCCTCTCCTAGAGGGAGAGGGCAAGGCATGCTCTCCCCCTCTGGGGGAGAGATAGAGAGAGGGCCCGCCTCCTCAGGGCTTGTCTAGCGGGTGCGACGATCTGACTATTTTTGAACTACCTCAACCTCGAGGACCGCGTTCGGATTTGCGGCAGATTTGGACTGGATGATTGAACAAAACCGCAGGCGCAGCAACTCGACGCCTACGGATTTTGCGCTTGGGGCCGGGGCAAGGATGCCCTGAAGGCGGGCGCGGAGAAAAGGAGATAAACAGGTATGTGTCTTGGTGTACCCATGAAGATTCTCAGCAGGGACGGCGACACCATCGTGGCCGAGGTGGACGGCGTTCAAAAGGAAGCCAGCGTCATGCTGCTGGGCGAGGAGGTCGGGGTGGGCGATTATGTCATCGTCCATGCCGGATTCGCCATCTCGCGCCTGGATGAGGAATATGCCGAGGAGACCCTGCGGATAATGAAAGAGGTCTTTACCCCGGAGGATATGCGATGAAAGGGCGGGCAACCGGCTCTGCCGCGGAGGAGAGAGAATGAAATTCCAGGATGAATTCCGCGACCGCGAACTGGTCGGGAACATGGCCGCCAACATCCGTCGCATGGCGGAGCGGCTGACAGGGCCGGTCAACTTCATGGAGGTGTGCGGCACCCACACCATGTCCATCTACCAGTTCGGCATCCGTTCGCTGCTGCCGGAGAACGTGCGGCTCGTCTCCGGTCCCGGCTGCCCGGTCTGCGTGACCCCGGTGGGCTACGTGGACAAGGCCGTGGCCTGCACGGCCGATCCGGCCAATATCGTGGCTACCTTCGGCGACATGCTGCGCGTCCCCGGCAGCCGCTCGTCCCTGATGGAGGAGAGGGCCAAGGGCGCCGACGTGCGCATCGTCTACTCACCCCTGGATGCGGTCGTCCTGGCAAAGTCCAACCCCGCACGCCGGGTGATCTTCCTGGGGGTGGGCTTCGAGACCACCGCGCCGACCATTGCCGCCAGCATTCTGGAGGCGACGAAGCTCGGCCTGGATAACTACTACGTTCTGGCCTCCCACAAGACCATGCCGGTCGCCATGGACCTCCTCACCGCCGACCCGGAGCTGGCCCTTTCCGGCTATCTCTGTCCCGCCCACGTCAGCACGGTGATCGGTGGAAACGCCTACAAGCCGCTGGCGGAGAAATACCGCATCCCCTGTGTGGTGACCGGTTTCGAGCCCGCCGACGTCATGCAGGGCATCGAGATGCTCCTGGCCCAGGTACTGGCCGGGGAGAGCCGGGTGGAAATCCAGTACAGCCGCGCCGTGAACTGGGAGGGCAATCCGAAAGCCCGGGCCATCATGGAGCGGGTCTTCGTGCCGTGCGACGCCTCCTGGCGCGGCCTGGGCATGCTCCCCGGCAGCGGCCTGGCCATCAAGCCCGAGCTTGCACGGTTCGATGCCGAAAAGGCGTTGGCTATCGAGGCGGGCGAGGAACGGGAGAATCCGGCCTGCCGTTGCGGCGAGGTGCTCAAGGGGAAACTGTCACCCTTCGACTGCCCGCTCTTTGCCACGGCCTGCACGCCGGAATCGCCGGTGGGGGCCTGCATGGTGTCCAGCGAAGGGACCTGCGCGGCGGCGTACAAGTACGGAAGATAACTTCATATCAAAGGTTCCATCATGACGACAATGCAGGATCTTAAAGAACATTACGGTTTCACCGACGGCGACGAAGAACTCCTCAGAGCGTTTCAGCCCCTGGCGGCCCAGCATCAGGAGCATTTCACCAAGGAATTCTACGACTACCTTTACGGGCTGCCCGAAACCACCGCCATCCTCAACAACAGCAAACGCCAGCGCCTTCGCGAAATGCACGGCAACTGGTTCATGTCGCTCTTCAGCGGCACCTACGATAACCATTACCTGAACCACCTGACCCGCATCGGCCACGCCCACGTCAAGGTCGGCCTGAGCGTCCATTTCGTCAATGTGGCCATGAACCGGGTCCGCCACTTCCTGCTCAACCTGATCGACGAGAACTACCCGGACCGAGACGAGCGGCGCGCCCTGCGCGAGGCCACCGTGAAGATCCTCGACATGAATCTGGACGTCATGAGTTCCTCCTACCGCGAGGAAGAGCTGAAGAAGGTCTTCGTCTCCCGCAAGCTGGAATCCCTCCTCATCAGGCTGGCCGAACGTTTCACCTACGGTCTCAACCTGGTGCTGGTGCTGGCCCTGGCCGGCGTGTCCATCTCGGTTGCCCTGCTGTTCGGCTGGGATCTCATCAACATCTTCCGGGGGGACGTGGAGAAAGGCATCCTCAGCGCTTTGGGCGAACTGCTGATCCTCTGGATGATGATCGAGTTGATGGACAACGAGATCAAGAACCTGAAGGGCGGCAAATTTAACATCCTGGTCTTCATCGGCGTCATCATCGTCGCCATGATCCGCGAGATCCTGATCTCCACCCTGCGCCACGACGACCTGGCCACCCAGGCCTTCCTGGCCGGTACCCTGCTGATCCTGGGAATCCTCTACTATCTGGTCTCCCGGGCACAGAAGGACCTGGACAGGGCGTAACGCATGCCCCCTCTCGCGCACGTTCTCGCCGGGTTTACCCTCGGGTTCACGTTCCGGAAGGAACTCGGCCGGGTCCTGCGGGAGACCCGGCCCGATTCCTCCATCGCGAGCCTCGACCCGGCCCGGCTTGCCGCCGACGGCATCGCCGCCCTGGCCCTGGATTTCGACGGCGTCCTGGCTCCCCACGGGTTCCCCGCGCCGCTCCCCGAGGCGCGGGAGTGGCTGACCCGCTGTAGCGCCGTTTTCGGCGCGGACCGCATTTTCATCCTCTCCAACAAGCCTACCGAGGCCCGCAAGGCCTGGTTCGGGGAACATTTTCCCGGAATCCGCTTCATCTCCGGCGTCCGCAAGAAACCCTACCCCGACGGCCTCCAAAAGGTGCAGGAACTGGCCCACGTTCCCCTGTCCGCCATCCTTATGGTGGACGACCGCCTGCTGACCGGCTGCCTGGCGGCCCTCAACACAGGCGCCCGCCCCCTCTACATCCGCCGTCCCTACCGTTCCTTCCGGCATCGCCCCCTGGCCGAGCTGTTCTTCGCGCTGCTCAGGGCCGGAGAGCGCTTTTTTCTCTGAATAAATAAAAAAGCCCGTTTAGTTCGTCAGAGCTTCCCCAGCGCTGCCTCGATCTGCTCGCAGAGCGTCTTCAGGATCTTGATCCGGGCATAGTGCTTGTCGTTGGCCTCCACCAGGGTCCAGGGGGCGATGTCGGTACTGGTGCGATCGATCATATCGCAGACCGCAACCTCGTACTCGCTCCACTTCTCCCGGTTGCGCCAATCCTCGTCCGTGATCTTGAAACGCTTGAAACCGATCTTCTCCCGTTCCTTGAAGCGCCTGAGCTGCTCATCCTGACTGATGGAGAGCCAGAACTTGACCACCACCGTATGGTTGCGCACGAGTTGTTCCTCGAAGTCGTTGATCTCGCCGTAGGCCCGCATCCAGTCGCCCCGGCCGCACAGTTCCTCCACCCGCTCCACCAGCACCCGGCCGTACCAGGAACGGTCGAAGATGGCGAAGCGCCCCTTGCGGGGAATGTTCCGCCAGAAGCGCCACAGGTAGGGCTGGGCCTGCTCCTCGTCGGTGGGCGCCGCCACCGGGATGATGCGATAGTGGCGGGCGTCCAGGGCCTGGGTGACGCGACGGATGCTCCCCCCCTTCCCGGCGGCGTCATTCCCTTCGAAGACCACCACGACGGAGAGCTTCCTGAAATCGGCATGGCGGGTCAGCAGATTGAGCCGCCCCTGATACTTCTCCAGTTCACCCTCGTAGTCGGACTTCGCCAATTTCTTCGACAGGTCCAGGGTCCTGAGGATCAGCAGGTTGTCGATGGCCGACACGATGGGAGGGATCGGCTCGTCGTGCCGTGGCGGCTCGACGACGTCAAGTCGCTGGCGCAGAGCGCCGAGCAGGGCCTTGCCGATGGTCAGGTAACGGTAATGGGGGTCGCTCCCCTCCACGATGGTCCAGGGGGATTCGGCGGTGCTGGTGGTGCGCAACATCCGTTCCGAGACCTTGCGGAATTTGTCGTAGAGCTTGTAATGCTCCCAATCGGTATCCGTAACCCGCCAGCGGGTTTTGGGGTCCTTCTCCAGGCTCTTCAGGCGTTTTTTCTGTTCGTCGCGGGAGAGGTGCAGCCAGAACTTGAGGACCAATGCTCCTTCGTTGCAGAGCATCCGCTCGAAGCGGACGATCCGTTCCAGCCGCTGGTCCAGGTCGGCATTCTTGATGGTGCCGTAGACATTTTCCAGCAAAGGGGCGGAATACCAGGTGCCGATGAAGACGCCGATCTTCCCTCTGGGGGGCAGCACCCGCCAGTAGCGGTACATTTGGGGCCGTTCCAGTTCTTCGTCGGTCAGGTCGCGCAGGGCGTGGGTCTCGATGTGGCGCGGGTCCATCCACTCGTTGAGGAGATTGACCGTTTCCCCCTTGCCGGCGCAGTCCACGCCGGCCACCAGGAGGATGACCGGAAATTTTTTCGACTGGAGCAGATCGAGCTGGGCATCCAACAGAGCCCCGCGCAGCTCGGGAACCTCCTTTTTCCAGACGGCTTTACTGATCTTGTGCCCCAACTCGGCGGACTCAAACATGGCCTTCCTCCTTCAGTATCTCAGTACCTTGTCAAGAAAACCCCGCATTTCCGGGGTTGATGGTTGTTCAAACAGCCGTGTGGCGTCTCCCCACTCCAGCACCCGCCCCTCGTGAAGAAAGACCACCTGGTCGGCCACCTTGCGGGCAAAACCGATCTCGTGGGTCACCAGCACCAGCGGCCGCCCCTCCTGGCGCAACTCGGCGATCAGGTCCAGCACCTCCACGGTCATCTCCGGGTCAAGGGCCGAGGTCGGCTCGTCGAACAGCAATAAGCGCGGCTTTATGGCCACGGCCCGGGCGATGGCCACCCGCTGTTTCTGGCCTCCCGAAAGTTGGGCCGGCATTTTGAGGGCGTGTCCGGCCAAATGAAAGCGCGCAAGGAGTTGCAGGGCATAGGTTGCCGCCTCGGAGGCCTCGTAGCCGTGCACCTTTTCCAGGGGAAGCGAGACGTTGCCCAGGGCGGTCAGGTGCGGGAACAGGTTAAACGACTGGAACACCGTCCCGATACTTCGCCGGTGCCGCAGCAGGTATTCCTCGTTGAACCGTATCTGATCGCCGTCCAGGGCGATCTCGCCCGCGTCCGGGGCCTCCAGGCCCGCCAGTATGCGCAGCAGGGTCGATTTCCCGCCGCCGGACGGCCCCAGCACGGCCACGGTCTGCATGGCGGGTATGGTAAGGGTCACCCCGTCCAGGGCCAGATGGTCGCCGTAGGATTTGACGATGCCGTTGGCCTCAAGTCGCATAGCGGAACCTTTTTTCCAGACGCTTGGTCCAAAGGGAGATGGGCAGGGTAAGGATCAGGTAACCCACCGCCAGCGGCAGGTAGCTCTCCAGGGTACTGAAGGTGAAGGCGTTCACCTCCTGGGCATTGAGGGTGAATTCATTGACCGAAATGATGGAGAGCAACGACGAATCCTTGATGAGCGACGCGAATTGTCCCGCCATGGGTGGCAGGATCTGCCGGGTCACCTGGGGAAAGATGACGTAGCGGTAGATCTGGGCGCGGGTGAAACCGATGGCCCGAGCCGACTCCAACTGCGTTTCGCTGACGCTTTCGATCCCGGCCCGGATGATCTCGGAGATGTAGGCCCCGGTGAACATGGCCAGGATAATGACGCCTACCAGGTAGCGATTGTTGATCCCGAAGGCATCGGCCACCACGTAAAAGAAGATCAGGATCTGCACCAGAAGGGGGGTGCCGCGAATGATCTCCATATAGACCCGCGCCAGATAGCGCAACGGCAGGAATGGGGCGCGCTGGGCCAGGGCCGTGGCCAGGCCGACCAGCAGGCTTAAAGCCATGGCGGCCGTGGAAACGGCCACCGTCACCAGCCATCCCTGCAGAAACTTGTAGCGGTAGGCATAGACCGCGTCCCAGCCCCAGGCAAATTTGACCTGACTGAAGGCGAACCAGAACAGGAGGGAGAGGAGCAGAAACACCGTCAGCCAGCTGGCTGCGACGGCAGCGGCCGGAACCCCGCCCCCCCGGCTGTCGGAGGTAATGAAGAAATATCGTCGCACCGTGCCCCGGCTAGAAAAAGAAAGGATAGTTCAGCTCCTTGAAGGCGGTTTTTTGTTCCTTCAGCCACGTGTCCCCCAGCCGCTCGAAACCGCCCTGCCCACGGAACGTCGTCAGGAACCGGTTGATCTGCTCCTTGAGTTGGTCATCCCCCTTGCGCAGGGCAATACCCCACTTTTCCTGCTGGAAGGGGTTCAGGAGGGCGCGGGTGGTCGCCTGGTTCTTCTTCCAGTTGGAATAGGTGGACATCTGGTCGTAGATAAAGGCGTCCGCCTTTCCCTGGACGACCTCGAGCACGGCGGCGGCCTCCTTGTCCAGTACGAGGACCTTGGCATGCTTGATGTTCCCGGCGGCATAGGTATGGCCGGTAGTGCCCTTCTTCACGGCTACGGTGATACCCGGCTTGTCCAGGTCGGCGATCGAGTTGACCGGCGACGTTTTGCCCACGAGCAGGCAGAGTCCGGTGGAGAGATAGGGATCGGAAAAATCGACCGACTGCCGGCGTTCGTCGGTGATGGTCATGGAGGAGATGATCAGATCTATTTTACCGGTTTTGAGCGCCGGGATCAGACCGTCGAAGGCGGTGTTCTGGATAACGATCTTCTTGCCGAGCGCCTTGCCCAGTTCGTTGGCAAGGTCAACGCTGACCCCCGTGGGCGCCCCCTTTTCGTCGGTCATTTCAAAGGGAGGATAGGCCAATTCCATCCCCACGACCAGGGTATCTTTGGCTGCCGGTTCCTGTTTGTTCACGCACGCGGCCAGGGCAAGAAGCATTGCTGCCAGCATGAAGCACGCCACGCGGCGAAGGCTGGGTGTCATCGTCATATTCCAGTTCCCCCTTTTTTGTCTGCGGATACGGGTGGAGGCTTGCCGCAAACCGTGGTCCGGCGCGACCGGTGTTTGAAAAGCCTCCGATTTTAAAGAAAATTACCGTCGCCGTTTTTTTTGAAAAGTGTACTTGACTTTACCCTGCTCGTAAAGCGCCCTTTTGAAATTTCTCTCCACCCGGCGGGAAGGCTATAGCGCATCGGGCCGTGACGGAGCTCTCCCCCTCCCCAACGTCCTGCCGCGGCCCGATCCGCCTGCGCAACAAGATGATTACCCCCGGAACGGCGTATGGTGCTATACTAGTATACAAAACAACCAACCGGCAACGGGGGGAGAAGGATATGGCTGAAACAATTCTGATAGTTTACGGAAGGTACTGCTGCTTGCCGCTGACCCGCAACGAGGAGTTGCAGACGTGACAGAGGCATCCCATGTCCAAGCGCAACGAAATAACGATGTTGTCGGTCGTGCCGTTCCTGTCGTTCACTGTGGTGGCAACCATCGCGGTTTCCGGCTCCTTTTACAAAACGGGGATTCCGGACGAGGCCGATCTGCTGAAGTGGTTCAACAGTGCCGTGCACGCGACGGCCAGTACTAAGCTGACGGAGGTGGCCTCCGGGGCCACGAAGGAGACCTCCCCGCTCGACAAAGTAGCACAGGGGCGGGTAGCCGATGCGTGCTACGACATCCTGGCGGTAAAGTACTACAACGCCGACAACAGCCACCGGGTCGACCGGCTGCAGGCGGAGTGCCAGAACCTGCCGAGACGCACGCTCACGGTCAAGGAACTGCGGGAGTTGGACCGCATGGCCATGGCCACCGTCAACGGGCAGTATCGCTGACGCACGGCCCGCAAGTTTCCGGCCCATGGCCGCCCCAATGGTGGTTGCCGCATGCCGTTAACCACAGGGTACCGTTGCGTGCCGCGGAGGCTCACGCCAGGGCATGAGCATACCTCGCAAGGAGGGGGCAGCGTATCCCGTATATTCACCTGCTTTTTTTATTGGAACATGAGATTAAAATGTGGTAAAAACGGTTGTTACTAAAAATCAGGAGGTTGCAGGTGAAAAAAACAGCATTATTCCTTCTTGTTATCGCTGCACTCGCCTTTGCCGGGTGCAAAGAGAAACCAAAAACCGAAGCTCCTCAACAACCCGCCGGCATGCCTGCACAGGGGCAAATGCCTCCTGGACATCCCAGTACTGGCGCTCCGGGCGCTCCGGGCGCTGATCCCCACGCCGGCATGAAGGCACAGGAAATCCCCGCCGGCGCCGGCCAGAAGGGCAAGGTCACCCAGACCATGAATTCCGGCGGCTACACCTACGTGGAAGCGGCCAACGACAAGGGCGAGAAGCTTTGGATGGCGCTGCCCGAGTTCAAGGTCAAGGTCGGCGACACCATCGAGTATCCCGTTGCTCCGCCGATGGTGAACTTCCAGAGCAAAACCCTGAACAAGACCTTTGACAAGATCATGTTCATTCCCGGCATCAGGATCGTGAAATAAGCAGCTTTTCGATCATCCGACAAAAAAAACGGGGCCTTCAAGGCCCCGTTTTTTTTGTCTCCAGCGCCGCGCGCGCCGCCTTATGGTTCGGTACCAGGGCAAGTACCCTGCGATAACATTCCCCGGCCCTTTGTTCTTCGCCGCGTTCGGCATGCAACTCTCCCAGCAGCAACCACCCCCACGGATGATACGGTTCCTGTTCGGTAATCTCCCGGAACTCCCTCTCGGCCATATCGGTGTCGCCCTGTTGCCGGTACCACTCTCCCGCCAGAATATTGGTGGTGGCACAATACCCCAACAGCGCTTTCTGGTGCCGGAAACGCTGTTCCGCCCCCTTCGCGGTCCCGGCCGCAAGCGCCCTCAGAATCCGGTGCGATGTGCGCCCCGACGATCCCACGGCATAGAGGGCCGCATCAGACGCCTCTTCGAAGATGCCGGGGCGTACCAGGCCGTCGGCAACGGCCTGGTCGAACAGCCGGGTGCCGGGATAGTACGCCAGCGGAGAGACATACCCGTCATCCGGCTTGATGCGCCGGACAAGTTCGATGGTCATGCGGATATCGTCTTCATCCTCACCGGGCACATCGGAGATCAGGTAGACGGAAAGATTGATGCCGACCTTTCTGACAAGCGCAGCCGTCTGTTCCACCTGCCAGGGGTGAATCGATTTGTCCAACTGTGCCAGGATGCGCGGCGACCCCGATTCGACCCCGAGTTGGACGCATTCGCAGCCGGCACGCTTCATCCACGTCAGGACCTCCTCGTCGAGGGCGGTGACGCGGGATTGACAGTTCCAGAGTACGGAAACCCGATGCGCGATCATGAGACGGCAAAACTCGATGGCCCTGGCCCGGTCGGCAGTGAAGGTGTCGTCCCGCAACGAAAAGTAGATCAGGCCAAATCTGTCCCGGATGTACAGAATCTCGGCAACGATGTCTTCCGGGGAGCGAAAACGCACCCGACGCCCCCAGAAGCCCGGCGAACTACAGAAACTGCACGCCGAGGGACAACCTCGGGCCGTCAGGACAAATTCGGGCTGGAGTTCCCCATCAACGCCGACGGAGTGCTCAAGGTAGCGGGCGGGAAACGGGAGCGTATCCAGCGCCGACCGCGCTACGCGTTGCTCTGTAACCACGACGCGACCGCTGTCGCGAAACGCAATCCCGGCCACATCCCGCCAGGATACGCCTTGTGCAAGCCTGTCGGTCAGTTCCCGCAACGTCTCTTCGCCTTCACCCAGCACAACGATATCGACCGGCGAGCCGTCGGCAAGCATCTCATGGTACCGGAAGGTGGCGTGCCCCCCGCCCATGATGATTATGCTGGCCGGGTTCGACCGGCGCGCCAGGCGCGCCGTCTCAAGAGATGCGTGGCGGTTGTGGGTCCACTGGGAAATGCCGATGATGTCGGGCTTGAAAGATGCGAGCTGTTTCCGGATTGCCTGGGGCGACCAGCCGGAAAAGTTGGCCAGGAGAGAATCGTGACCTGCTTCGCGTAACACGGCATGCAGATAGCAAAGCCCGCTGGGAAGCAGGTTGATATACGGATCGCTACGGTCCGGTTCCCCGGATATGTACGTCAAAAGGATCTTCATAGTCGGACAAAAAAAATCCGGACACGAAGCCCGGATTTTTTCTTACTGGTGATCGGCGGGGATACTAGTTCACGTTAAGGGAGAGCCCCAGCGTATCGTTACCCACGACATCGCCGTCCTGCTCTTCCTCTACACCCTGCAACAATTCACTGAAGTTGATCGACTCGCCGCTGGCAACCGAGCTGACACGCCGGGCTCCCAGGTAGCGCGACAGATAATAGGGGGTATCCATGGAGGAGATCACCACCTTACGGTCACGGGAGGAGGCATGAATCATCTTGCGGTTGCCGAGGTAGATGCCGACGTGGGACGGAAAGCGGGCATAGGTTTGGAAGAAGACCAGATCGCCCTTGCGCAGGTCGCCCCGCACGACCTCACTGCCCACATTGAATTGTTCGCGGGCGGTGCGGGGAAGATTGATTTTCTGTTCGCGAAAGACCTGTTGCACGAAACTTGAGCAGTCGAGCGAGCCGCGACTGTTGCCGCCGAAACGGTAGCGGGCGCCTAAAAAGCCGTAGGCTGTTTTTTTCAGGCCGTTGATGCCCTGGTTGTTCTCTTCGATATTTTTGGCAAGGTCAACCGGCCGGTCGGCATCGATATCGCTCAACTCAGCCAGGGTGGCTGAAAGCTCCTGCTCGTTCAAAAGCTCTTTGCTGACCAGTTGCAATCTGTTGGAGGCAGCGGCGGCGGTCGCCTTTTCCTCGGGGGCCGGTGCGGGTTCACTCAGGGCCAGCACTTGCCCGACCTTGATCTTGTTGCCTTTGAGACCGTTCAGCCGGCGCAGATCGGACATCTTGCTTCCGGTTTTCTTGGCAATCCTGGGCAGGGTGTCGCCCTTGACGACCTTGTACGATTGTGGCCTCGCCGTTTTCGATGATTTTTGTTCGGCATGGGAGGGGATTATGAGGCGGGCTCCCCGCTCAATGCGGGTGCTGCTCAGGTTGTTGACCGATTTGAGTTCGTCTACGGAAACGTGATATTTACGTGCGATGGAATGAAGCGACTCGCTTCTGCGGGCCACATGGGTCTTGGAAGCCAGAACCAGTTGCGGGAAGGAAAGCAGGATGAGACAGATCACGGCAAGAGTACGGATATGTATCATTTCCCCTCCTATTCTGTTCTAGTTTTAATACGGCGGTTTTGGCTTTATATAACAACGGACCCCGTTTGTCAATCCCTTAGTGCCCGATACGCCCTTTCCGGCATGCAACAAATGCTCCAACCAGTCAACATTATTGACGAACCGGATGACGGAGCGCGAGTTCCAGGGTCAACGGCTCGTCCCGCAGAATGGTGACGTTTTTGTACGGCGGCAGCAGGCTTTTCCGATATTCCTTTCCCCTGACAAGCTTGGCGGCATCGACTTCTTCCGTCGCTACCGATTCGAGCCGCGCTATCTGGCTGGACGGCCCCTCCACCTCAACCGTATCGGGCGACGCAACCACCCGGTACGCCGCCAGGCCCCGCGGCAACCTTCCCCGCAACACGACCCTGACCGGCACGGTTTTACGCACCTTTTTCTCCGTTACGATGCGAATCGACGACGGAGTGACACTGCCGGCAACCATACCGGAAGGGAGCTTGAAGTCCGAACTCCTGATTCTGACGACGGTCTGTCCCTCACGCACCTGTGAAAGATCGATATCGGCAGCGATGTCAAGCTTCGCCGGCGTTGGCGTCAGGCTGGAAAAAGATTTTACCTGAACGTCGACTTCTTCAGGATAACTCCGCATCAGAACCTGGTCTTGCGGTATGCCGTGCAGCCTGACAGGAGCCGTGACCGTGGTGACCTCCCCCTGGCGGGAGGTGATCAACGCCCAAAATGCCGTAACAATCAGCAGGACTGCCGCTTTCGCCAGCAGATCGGAAAAGAGCCGCTGCCGCAACGTCACTCGGGGTTTATCCTTCTCCGGTGAGATCAACTCTTCAAGGATCGCAACAAGCTCACCGGCGGACGCAAGGCGGCGCAACTCCCCCCCCACTGCCAGCGACACCTCGCCGCGCTCTTCCGATACAACCGCCACGACAGCGTCGGTACGCTCCGAAAGACCAAGGGCGGCCCGGTGCCGGGTGCCGTAAAACTGGGGCAGTTCCGGGTTCTGGGACAAGGGGAGATGGCACGATGCCAAGGCAATTCTTCCGGCCCTGATCAGAGCGGCACCGTCATGGAGAGGCGCTCCGTCGTAAAAGATCGCCTCCAGCATCTGCGGGGTAATTTCGCAATCCAGACTCACGCCGTTCAACATCAGGTCCGTCAGCGATTCGCTCCGCTGAAAAACGACAATAGCCCCGGTTCTCGTCTCCGCCAGGCGGAACAGGGTGTCGACGATCTCGTGAAACCGGCTGAGTTGCTGTGGTTCCCGGCGGCTGCCGAAAAAATGCCGCATGAGGCTGAAACGGTACAGCGCCTGCCGGATCTCGGCCTGGAACACGACAATGATCAGGACGATGAGTACCGTCCCCAGTTCCTGCAAAATCCAGCTGGTCATGTAAAGACCAAGAAAGCGGGTGACGAAGTAGATGACGGTCACCACCCCCAACCCCAGCAGAACCTGCATGGCGCGCGTCCGGCGGAACCACGAATAGAGCTGGTAGAGCAGCACGGTCATGATCAGGATGTCGGCGATATCCTGTATCCTCACAAAAGAGGGCACGTTAGCTCACCCTTGCCTTTCTGCGAGGCCTGTTGATGGACGGCTTTTCCTGCCTGATTGCGGTGGAGCGGTTCTGCATGGCGAGCCGGGCAGCCTCATGCCTGCGGATCTCCTCCAACACCTGAGCCCTCAGGGGCGGGGCCGGGTTCGCTTCCGGCAGTTTTTCCTGATAGGCCGCGTCGGTGTACACGTTGCGGGCGTTCCACATGCTGAAACCGAACACCTTGGCGTCGCGGGCGGCCTGAATCTGCTCAACGATCATCTTCTTGTCGTAGACCGCCCCCAGCTTGAAGTCCTGCAGCCAGGGGCGCATCCTGGCCCGCTTCCCTTCAAGGCGCCTCATACCCCGCAAAGAGGCGTCGTAGATAACGCGGTAGGGGTGCTCGGCCGGATTCTTCAATCCCAGATGCCCGTGGGGATAATGGGACGGGTAGATCATGGGGCAGACGAAATCCACGTAATCGGCCACATCCTGGATGCGCTGGCCGATATTCATATCGTCGTCCACCATGGTCGTGAGACCGAAAATGTCAGCCGAGGTCAGCACGTCCACGGATTTCATTTGCTGGTCGACGTACTGGAAAAAGCGGCGAATGATCTCATGCTTCGGCACATCGTGTTTGTAGACCGGATAGGTCATGGTCTTCAGCTTCCCATCGGTGGGGAAACGGACGTAATCGAACTGTACCTCGTCAAAGCCCTTGGCGGCCGCCTCCCTGGCAATGGCCAGATTGTAGTCCCAGACATCCTTCGACGCCGGATCGACCCAGGACAGCCCCTTACGATCCTTCCAGATCTTCCGGCCGCCGCCTCCCACTGCCAGGTCCGGGCGCGCCTTGGCCAGGTTGGGGTCCTGAAAAACCGCGATGCGGGCAATGGTGTAGATCTTTTTATCGCGGCACTGTTTGAGGATGGCATCCAGGTCGCGGATGCGTTTCTCGTAGGCCCCGGTCTGGGCCACCAGCGGTACCTTGGAGTCGTAGCCGACCTTGCCGGTACTGTCCTTGATATCGATCACCACGGCATTCAGATTGGAATGGGACACCATATCGATCAGGGTCTGAAAACGGCTGATCCCGGCGGTCCAGGAGGTGATATAGATAGCCCGGACCTCCGTGTTCAGCAGTTGCTGGCGCTTGGATGGCGCCGGGGGGGCCGGCGTGGAAACGGTGGAAGAGGTGGCGGGCTTCTGTTCATTCCGGCAGGAGACAAGACAGCAACAGGTCACGATGGCCAGGACGGCGCGGCCTGCAAGGGCGACAACGTTTTTCACGTACAACACTCCGTTGGTTTTTTCTGGTTTATGCCCCGAAAGTGTGCTACAAGGCAAAATAGTAGTTTATAGCAGTAAATCATCGTAAAAGGTAGTATAAAACTTATGTTCAGACTTTCCGAAAAGGGCGAGAAGATCCAGGTGATGTTTGGAAGTATCGCTCCGCGTTACGACTTTCTCAACCGCCTGCTCAGCTTCGGCATAGACCGGCGCTGGCGTAAAAAAGCCGTACGGCTTATCAAGTACCGGGAGGGTTCCCGGATCCTGGACGTAGCGACCGGCACCGGCGATGTGGCGTTGGAGATAGCCAGATCGACCCCTGCGTCGGTGAAGATCACCGGGGCCGACTTCTGTCGCGAGATGGTAGACCTGGGTCAGGCCAAGGTGGCGACCTCCCCCTATGCCGGGCGGATCGACTTCAGGGTGGCGCCGTGCGAGGACCTCCCCTTTCCGGACAACACCTTCGATTCGATTACCATTGCCTTCGGGATCAGGAACGTGGTGGACAGAAGGCTGGGGTTGGCGGAGATGTGGCGGGTGTTGCGGCCCGGAGGCCGAATGATCATCCTGGAGTTTTCCACTCCGCGCTCGCAGTTCTTCAAACAGGTCTACTACTTCTATTTCCGGCGCCTTCTGCCGGTTATCGGCGGCCTCTTTTCACGATACAACGCCTACAAGTACCTGCCGGATTCGGTGCTGGAATTCCCCTCCCACGAGGAATTTTCCCAGATGGTCGCCGACGCCGGTTTCCGCAACATCCACATCCATCCGCTGACCTTCGGCATCGCCACCATCTACGCCGGCGAAAAGGAATAGCAGGTTATTGAAAAACAGCCATCTCGCCACCGTCCTCGAAAGCCCCTTTGTGCGGCGTAGCGCTGCTACGCCTCCGCGGGGCTATCTGCGGGTGCGACGATCTGACTATTTTTGAACAACCTGAATCTTTCAACAGCCCCTTAGTGTCCCGTGCGACTAGTCGTGGAAAACAGTTCCCCCGCTATTTTGGCTGATGCCAAGGTGTGTCCAACCGCACAGGGCCATATCTACGCCTTGAACTTGTTCTCCGTCCCGTCCACCAGCCGCCTGATATTCGCGCGATGCCGCATGATCACGATTACCGCGACAAGCGCCGTCACCACCAGCATCGCACGGCTGCCGTGCAGCACGTACACGGCGAGCGGCATGACCGCCGCCGCAGCCACGGAGCCGAGGGAAACGTAGCGCCACTTCAAGACCAGGACCAGAAAGACCGCCAGAGCGATTGCCACGGCCAAGGGCGACAGCGCCAGGAAGACCCCCAGTGCGGTCGCGACCCCCTTGCCCCCTTTAAACCGCAGGAACACCGAAAACACATGACCGCAGAAGGCCGCCAGCCCAACCCAGGCCGCCAGATCCGTTGCCGGGGCAAAATAATGGGCAACCAGCACCGGCGCGAGCCCCTTGAGACAGTCGCCGATCAGGGTAAGCACCCCGACCTTGCGCCCAACGGTACGGTACAGATTGGTGGCGCCGATATTGCCGCTGCCCTCCTGCCGCACATCGATGCCGTAGAGCTTGCCCAAAAGGAGTCCCGTAGGGATTGACCCCAGCAGGTAGGCCGCCCCGCAGGCGACGGCCAGTATGATCTCCGGTGATGCCATCATAGCCACGATCCCGTCACGCCCTGGAATTACTTGCCCGCGGCCTTCCGGGCTTCGGCTGCATAGGCGCTGTCGGGAAACTCGCGCACCAGCCTGTCAAACGTCTCACGGCTCTTCTCCTTCTGGTCCGCCTCACGGTAGGTCACCCCGAGGTAGTACAACAACTCGTCATCATGTCGAAGACCCGGAAACGTCTTGAGCGCCTCTTCAAAACGGGCGGCGGCAGCCGAATATTTGCCGGTTTTCAGGTAAAAGTGGCCGACGTAGATCTCGTACTGGAGCTGTTTTTCCCGGCAGTTGCGGATTTTCTCCTGGGCCTCCTGGATATATGCACCAGAGGGATATAGTTTCAGGTACGACTCAAAGATCGCCAGAGCGTTCTTGACCGGCGTCTGGTCCGTGTCGATGCCGTTGATCTGCCTGAAATAACTCAGACCCTGCCGGTAAAGGGCGTAATCGGCCTGTTCATGCCGGGGATGAAGCTTGCGAAAATCCTCGTAGGCGGCAGCGGCCTCGATGTAGTCCTTGTTGAGGTAATAGGCATCGGCGATCCCGATCTCCGCCTTGGCGGACAGTTCCGGCGACTTGTAACTCTCCTTGACCTTTTTCCAGTTTGCGACGGCATCATCATACCGGCCCTTCTGAAAGGACCGTTCGCCATCCCGGTACAGATCGTCGGGCAGTTTGCTCACCGGCGGCGTCGCACACCCCTGCAGCAGGGAGGCGAACATGACGCAGATCACGATGATACTAGGGGAATTCTTCATGGTTTTCCTCGTAACGCCATGGTGTCGGCGTTCGTTTCAACAAAATGTGGCGGTTCCGTGGCGTCCCGAGATCAGATGATCCCCGCCCCCAACTCATCGGCCAAAAGTCGTGCAATGATGTCATGGTTCAGCCACAGGGTCGCAGCCCCGGGGCTCCAGGATGCATGCACCATCAACCGGCCGGTGGACAGGAACACGATGCGCGAGAGTTCCGCGCAGATCAACTGCTTCTGGTCGGCGTGCATGCCCATCAATTCGGCGGAACTGGCCAACATCAGTTCCATCTGTTCCCGAGTGCTGTGTTGCGGCCAGGTGGCCAGGTCCAGGATTTCGCCCAAAAGCGGCGATGCCAGGTAGACGTCGGCCCGCTCCAGCAGATGCCCGACCGTCTCACCCTCCTTGAGCATCGCCTGGCAACGCTCGTAGAGCGGTGCGGCGGCCTGTTCCCCCCCCACGTTCCGGATGGCGGTCAACAGCGGGTAGAGGGAGATCTCCACCCCCAGAAAGAGGGCGCTGGAGTTGGTCTGGATCTCGGGGCAATTGAAGACCGTGGCGACAACACCGTTCGCGGTAGCCTCGGCGGCGATGTCTTCGAGGCGCATCTTGGCCCACCCCTGAACATAGGGGGTGTAGGACTGCCAGCGGTACTCGCCCCCCACCAGCACGGCGGTGCCGTGATAGCCGTAAGCGGAGTAACGCACCTGGCCGCCGGCCGCGCCGAGACGCTCGCGCAGGGTGGCCGACTCCTCGATCAGGTAACGGAAGGTATCGCCCGTGACCTCATTGAAGCTGGCGTCGCACAGACGCCCCAGGTCGCTGTTCCAGAAGCCTTCCGAGGCGAGGTACTTGTCGCCGGTTCCCTTGAACACCCGGTTGAGGAGCGGCATGAATACCCGCGCCCGGGGGATGCCACCGGCCATGGAATGGGCAAAAAGCACATTGGCGCCGGCCGGAATGCGCGGGGCGAGCTGCTGCATCACCTGCGCCAGCGCGGCGCGGATACGGGCCGTTCCGGCGGCCCTGGCCTTATCGATGAAATCGGGGCTGAAACCGATGGAGGCCCACTCGTCCGGTTTGGCCTTCTTGAGTTGCTCGGCCACCGACGGCTGCCCGTCCACCTGCTCCATATCGAAGCCCGCCTCAAGGGGCACGTTGATGATGCTCCCGCCCAAGAGCGCTTCGGCGTCCGCCAACTCCTCGGCGGTCAACGGCCGCAGGGCGCCGTCGCTGTCGCGCCGCCCCACGGTGGTGCCGATCACATCCATACCGATGCGCCGGGCCTCCTCCACCAGACCGTTGGCATACCCGCGGCCGAAAAGTTCCCCAACCAGCACCAGCACATCGCCCTTCTTGTATCCCGCCGTATCCGGCAATTTTTCCAGCGGTCTGTAATCAGTCATCCAATCCTCCACCTGCTCGCCCGCTTCATGGCGGTATTTTTCAAAACCAGCGTCCCGTGCGGTCAGTCCGTACTCGCACGACTGACCGCACGGGACACTAAAAGCTACTCTTACCATGAACCGCCGGGCAAAGTGAACAGAAAAAGCTGCCGTGACAATGGGGGGCTTTCGTGCTATCGTGCATAAAAATTATCCGCAGGAGACCCAATCCCACCGTGAACAACGACCTCATCCTTCTCGGCCACGGCAGTGGCGGCCGACTTTCCCACCAACTTTTGGATGAACTGATAATTCCGGCCCTGAGCGGCATCGCCCCTTCCGGGCAGAATGACGCGGCGCTCCTGCCTCCGTTTGCGGGGCAGTTGGCCTACACCACCGACTCCTTCGTGGTCGATCCGATCTTTTTCCCCGGCGGGACCATCGGGAGCCTGGCGGTCCACGGCACGGTCAACGACCTGGCGATGATGGGCGCGCGACCGCTCTACCTGAGCGTCGGCCTGATCATCGAAGAGGGGTTCAGCCGGGCAGACCTGAAAACCGTGCTGGACGACATGCGCCAGGCCGCCGACAAGGCCGGAGTACGGATCGTGACCGGAGACACCAAGGTCGTCCCCCGCGGCAAGGCGGACAAAATATTCATTACCACCGCCGGCATCGGCGCAGTGGAACATGACATCGCCATTCACGGCGCCAACGCCCGGCCGGGCGACAAGATCATCATCAACGGCACCGTGGGCGACCACGGCATTGCCGTTATGGCCGACCGCGAAGGGCTGAGCGTCGGGACCGACATCCGTAGCGATTCGGCCGCCCTCAACAGCCTGGTGGCCGCCATCATCGCCGAGGCCGGAGATCAACTGCATGTGCTCCGCGACCCGACCCGCGGCGGCATCGCCACCACCATCAAGGAGATCGCCCAGCAGTCGAACGTGGCCATTACCCTGCGCGAGGAGCTGATTCCTGTGAACCCGGCGGTACGCGGCGTCTGCTCGATCCTTGGCCTTGACCCGCTCTTTGTCGCCAACGAAGGGAAGCTGCTGGCCTTTGTCGCCCCCGACGCCGCCGAACGGGTCGTGGCGGCAATGAAGCGGCATCCCCTCGGCGCCCAGGCCGCCATCATCGGGGAGGTCGGCGACGGAGAAGCGGGCCGCGTCCGCATGGAAACCAGCGTGGGCGGCACGAGGGCGGTAGAGATGCTGGCCGGGGAGCAACTGCCCAGAATCTGCTAAATTCAGCACCTGCCACGGAGACACAGAGACACGGAGAACGGCTGACAGACGAGAAACCAAAACTCTTCCGGTTTTCTCTGTGTCTCCGTGTCTCTGTGGCAGATTCAAGGTTTATGAAAATGGCAAAGGAAAAAACACCCATAACCCCTGCCATCCGCCAATTGCGGGCCGAAAAGGTCGAATTCACCGACCACCTCTATGCGTACGAGGAAAAAGGGGGCACGGCCGTCTCCGCCCGGGAGTTGGGGCTTGACGAGCACTGCGTGATCAAGACCCTGATCATGGAGGATGAAACCAGGAAACCGCTCGTCATCCTGATGCACGGCGACCTGCAGGTTTCGACCAAGGAACTGGCCCGCATCGTCGGCGTCAAGCAGATCACCCCCTGTACGCCGGAAACGGCCCAAAAACACAGTGGCTACCAGGTGGGCGGCACCTCGCCTTTCGGTACGCGCAGGCCGATGCCGGTGTACCTGGAGGAAACCGTTGCCGCGCTGGAAAAGATCTATATCAATGGCGGGAAGCGCGGTTACCTGGTGGGCATGGCGCCGTCGGAACTGGTGAGGGTACTGAAACCGGCGATGGTACGGGTGGGGATATACTAGGAGGCAAAGGAATGATCCGGAAGGCACAGATAAGCGACGTCAAGGAAATCCAGAAATTGTTGATGAAGTACGCCAGCCAGGGGGAGATGCTCTCCCGCTCCCTGTCGGAGTTGTATGAATCGTTACGCGACTTTTACGTCTTTGAGGATGACGGGGCGCTTTTGGGGACGGCCGCCCTTCATATCGTCTGGGATGATCTGGCCGAAGTGCGCTCCGTCGCGGTGGACGAGCAGGCCGGCCGCAAGGGTATCGGCAGTCAACTGGTGAAGGCATGCATTACCGAAGCCCGTCAGATCGGCCTCAAACGTATTTTTTGCCTGACCTACAAACCCGATTTTTTCGCAAAGCTGGGGTTCCGGCTGGTGGACAAGTCCGAACTGCCCCAGAAGGTGTGGGGGGACTGCATCAAGTGCGTCAAGTTCCCGGACTGCGATGAAAACGCCATGATCCTGGATCTGAACTGAAATTACTTTTCCGCCTGTTTGTTTGCGAGCCCTTTCCGTCAGCGGAAAGGGCTTTTTCTTTTGCCGGACCGGTGTCGTGTTTTCAACCTGAGGCGACGGCAGCACCGCAGAACGGCCCGCAGCAGATCACCTCAACAGCCTGTTAATCGAATACATCCATGGAGAGGTAGCGTTCCCCCGTATCCGGCAGGATCACTACCACGTTCTTGCCCTCGCCCAGTTTTTGGGCCACCTGCAACGCACCGACCAACGCCGCGCCGCTCGAGATCCCGCACAGAAGCCCCTGCTTGGCCACCAGGGTTCGGGCGGCGCTGAAGGCATCCGCATCCGACACGGCGACAACCTCCTGATAGATTGAGGTATTGAGAACCTCGGGGATAAAACCGGCGCCGATCCCCTGGATCTTGTGGGGACCCGCCAAGCCGCCGGACAGGACGGGCGACCCGGCCGGCTCGACGGCGGCGATGTGGATCGCCGGATTGTGCCGGCGGAGTACCTCTCCGGTGCCGGTGATGGTGCCGCCCGTGCCGACCCCGGCCACAAAACCGTCAATGGTCAGTCCCTTCATGGCGGCGATGATCTCAGGACCTGTCGTACGGCGGTGCGCCTCCGGATTGGCGGGATTGTTGAACTGCTGCGGCAGGAGCCAGCCATTTTCGGCGGCCAGTTCCTCGGCCTTCTGAACCGCGCCCTTCATACCCTGTGAAGCCGGTGTCAGCACCAGTTCGGCCCCATAAGCCGTCAAAAGGCGCCGCCGCTCCAGGCTCATGGACTCGGGCATGGTCAGTACCAGCCGGTACCCCCGTACCGCGCAGACCAGTGCCAGACCGATGCCGGTATTGCCGCTGGTCGGCTCGACGATCGTCGCACCCGGCTTGATGCAGCCATCCTGCTCGGCCCTCTCGATCATCGCCAGGGCGATGCGGTCCTTGATGCTGCCGCCGGGGTTGAAGGATTCGACCTTGGCATAGATCGCGGCCGACCGCGCCGGTGTCACTCCGGAAAGCTTGACCAAGGGCGTGGCGCCGATCTGTTCGATAGCACTCGTGCTGATTGAGATGGGCATAATGTTGTCCCCAGAAGGTTGTTGGTCTGCACGGGTTGTTGAAAAACAGCCAGCTAAATGTAGTACATGAAGCGGTGGTCCTGCTCCTTCTTGATCCCCATATCCAGGCCGCGCTGGCACAGCGTCTGGAGGGTTATGCCGGAGAACAGCGTGTTGAGCATGCCCGTGGCCTCTTCCCAGACCGTTTGGGTCACGCACTGCCCTTCAAAAGGGCAGTCGGTCTTGCGTTTGCGTTTTTTCGGCGTCGCCCCGGTGCAATCCACCAGGAGCACATCCTGTTCGGTGGCGCACAGGACATCCAGAACCGTAATTTCTTCCGGCTTTTTGGCCAGGCAGTAGCCCCCCTGCGGCCCACGCTTGCTCTTCAATATGCCGGCCCGCTTGAGGTTCTGGAAGATCTGCTCCAGATAGCGGGGCGATATCTGCTGACGGCGGGAGATATCCTGAATCTGGGCCGGCATATTGCCACAATTGTAAGCAATATCGAAAAGAGCCCTCAGCCCGTACCGACTTTTCGTTGACAGACGCATTAGTTCCTCCCAGGCGATTACCTCATTGCGCAGCACCATCTATAGCAAAAATACACCGCATCCGTCAACAAAACTAACCGCAACGATTCAGGAATTCCACATGAAACCATGCTGATTTCCCACGGTTCCCGGACAGGTTCCGACTCAACTTTCCACGGCCCGGGCGACCGTCACAACCGATACCTCGCGGGCACCGGCCGCCTTGAGCACTCTGGCGCACTCCCTGACGGTACTGCCGGTGGTATAGACATCATCCACCAGCAACACGCGCCGGCCCTTCACGGCATCGGCATCCCTGACGTCAAAGGCCCCCTTGACATTGTCGCGCCGCTCTGCCGCCGTCAGGTTGATCTGGGGTTCCGTCCACCGGATGCGCCGCATCGCGCCACGTTCCAGGGGCAGCTTCCATTCGCGCGCCCAGATCTCGCCCAACAACACCGCCTGATTGAAGCCACGCTCCCTGAGCCGACGGATATGCAGCGGCACCGGTACCATCAGTTCCGGGGCGCAGGCGGCGACGAAATCCCGCAGAGAGCCGGCCGCCAGCAGCGCCAGAGGACGGCGCAGATGGGTTTTATAGCGGTACTTGAAGGCGTGGACCAGCTCACGGCAGTGCCCCTCGTAGATCAGGGCCGACCGGGCGGCACCAAAATCGGGCTTTGACTGCAGGCATGCGCCGCACACATGGTCATCGCCCGCCCCCGGAAAGGGGATGCCGCACACCGGGCAAAGCGGATGCGCCGGAGCGGGCATCCGGTCCCGGCACTCCGGGCAGATGTGCAAGGGGCCGGCATCGGGGATGAACGCCCGGCAGATATGGCAGAGCGGCGGGAAAAGGACGTTGAGGATCGCGGTGAGAAATCCGTCCACGGCCGGTTCAGTACCGCATCAACACCCGGTAGGTCAGCTTCGCCTCGCCGTCCGCCGCTACCGGTATCTTGTACTCCAGTGTGCCGGAATCGGCCTTGACGTAGTCGTGGCTGGAATCAAGCACCTGCCAATCGCCGGGGACCGGTTCCGTCACCCGCACCACGACCGCTTCCTTTTTATGGTTACGGATCGAAATTTCGTAGGCCGCCTCATAGCTGTCGTTTGCCCGCTTTTTCCAATCGGTCTGCCGCTTGTCGGCCACCACATCGAAGGCCTCCCCCAGTTTGATGCGCACCTTTTCGTCCCTTGGGGTGTGATCGATGGCGTCCTCGCCCACAAACTGGAGCGACTTGTCGCCGTCCTTTTTGTAGACCCGCACGGTTCCCCGGGGAAGCGGCATCCCCAGGTGATTCTTCTCCCGGTTCTCCAGCTCGATATACACGCCGATTTTCTGTTTTTTGGCGATGTCGCCGCTGTAGGCCTCCTGATAGTAATAAGAGGCCCCGGACAGGAGCAGTTCCTTGCGCACCGGTATGCCGGCGGCCGAGAGCAGACTGATCTGCTTGGACTGGTTGTCCTTGATGGTGGAAGGGTGCTGGAGCGTGTACATGTGGTACTCCAAAAGCCCCTCCTCCCGGAACTGAGGAGCCGGGGCGGCAGCCTCCGCGAGCATGACCTTACCCCGCAAGCGTGGCTGCGCCTCGTCGCGGACCCGGTTCACATCCCCGGCCACCAGTTTGACGGCGGCATCTCGATAGGTAGCCCCGCTGTTGTTGGTAATGGTGACCCACCCTCCCAGGTCGGCCGCGTCGTCCCGCTCGTTGAGGGTCAGGACGTAGTCGGCGTGCCAACCGATGCCGCCTGTCAGGTAGGCGGCCTCCACGGCGTGCGGTTTTTCACGGCCGTTCTCCAGGAGCCACACCAGGGTCGGGCTGGCGATCAGGCTCCCGGGCAGTTCGGGGAAGATGACCCGCCCCGGATGGCCGAAGGTGATCTCGTTGCCGATCCTGAAGACCGGACCGTTATTATTGGAGAGGAGCGTGGCGGTCGTTACCTCTTCCCGCTCGCTGTAGGGGTTTTTCTGGTAGAGTTTGACCTCTTTGCCCACATACTTGTCCATAAGTTTCTGCGGGCTGAGCAGGTCATACTCATAGTTCTGCTCCAGGACGTTCAGGCCGGCCGCATCCGAAAGGGAACGGATAGAGACACTGGCCGGTATGATGGCCGTGGCCACGTCCATGAAACGCAGTTGGCTGCGCCCCCTGGGCAGGTGTAACGTGCGCAGGTCCTTGACCAGGCCGAGGTTGGAATTGTAGATGGTCACCGCCACCCCGGTCTGTTCGGCAACGGTCGAGGTGGTCACCGTCCCCTCGCCGCCCGCGCCCCACAGATGGGAAACCATCGCTGCGACCAGCGCCATTGCCATCGTCATCGTGCGCATCCAGCGGACCGCCATATCGCCCCCCCTTTTTCGCCCCCAAACCCTACAACAACCTGTTATTTCAGCACCTTCACGGACTTGATCACTACCTGCTGCTCGGGCACATCCCCCATACCGTGGTAGACGCCGGTTTTGACCGCTTTTATCTTGTCGACCACATCCATGCCCGCGATGACCTTACCGAAGACTGCATAGCCGAAGCCGTCCGGGTTGGGACGGTTCAGCATATTGTTGTTCACTACGTTGATGAAGAATTGCGCCGTGGCGCTGTCCGGCATGCCGGTGCGGGCCATGGCGATGGTGCCGCGGTCGTTTTTCAGGCCGTTGGCGGCCTCGTTTTTAATGGGCGCGGCGGTTGCTTTCTGGACGAAATCGGTAGTAAAACCGCCCCCCTGGATCATGAAGCCGTTTATGATGCGATGGAAGATCGTACCGTTGTAGAATCCTTTATTGACGTAGCCGAGGAAGTTCTTGACGCTGATAGGCGCCTCTTTTTCGAACAACTCGATCTTTATGGCCCCCTGACTGGTCTCCATCAGGACGACCGGGTTCTTTGCCTTGCCTCCGGCGCAGGCGACACCTGACAGCATGAAAACAGCCATAAGAGCAATTACCAATTTTCTGAGCATTGCGGTTCTCCTTCACATAATGAGGTTAACGATTATTCCCGGCGCGGGAGGGCAAGGCCCCTTACGCACCCTACCAGGGCCAGCCTATTTCCCGCAGGGCCGGTTCGGGCACGGCTGACCGGCACAACCCGGATTCATAGCCTTGTTGCATCCCATACCCATTACGGCACACTCGCCGTCGAGTTTTCCGCTCTGGGGGAGGCCGCTCTGGGCTCGGATGGCGACGATTTTAGCCTGGATCGCGGTGATATCGGCCTGCAAAGCCGCCACCTTGACTGCATCCGGCATGCCCTTCAGGTTTTCGCGCTGCAGATCGAAACGCTTGTTCATCATCTCCTGGCGCAGGTCCAGGGTATCCTGCTGAAACTTTCTCAACTGGTCGGACTGACCGGCGCTCTGGGGGCACTTCGCACAGCCGCCGTTCATGCCGGCCAGGGCCGTGCCGGCAACGGCCAGGGTCAACATCAGGGCCACCACGGTTGAAACAGATGCCTTCATACACCTACCTCCTGAAAATGGTCATTCTTTTTGTGTGCAACGTTCTGCGTCGAACATAAGATCATCGGAAAAACAGGTATTGTGTCCGTGCGGTCAGTCGCGGGAGTTGACCGTGCGGGACACCAGATCGGCCAGACAGGCGATAAAGGTGGGCGAGCTGTTCAGGGACTCGCTCCGCCTGAAGTTTGTAATGCCCAGTTTTTCGGCTTCTTCCCGGTACTGGATATCGATCTCGTAGAGGGTCTCGATGTGGTCGGACACGAACGAAAGCGGCACCATCAACATGTCCTTGCAGCCTGCCGCCGCCAGTTCGGCGATCTTCCCTTCGGTGGAAGGCTCCAGCCACTTGACCGGGCCGGCCCGGGACTGGAAGGCCAGATGGTGGGAAACGCCGCCGAAATGCTCCATCACCAGCCGCACCGTAGCCTGGATGTGGTCCAGGTACGGGTCGCCGGAGTCGATGAACGATTGGGGCAGGCCGTGGGCTGAAAAAACCAGTTGAACGGTGCTTCGGTCGGCAAATCCGGCCAACCCCTGCTCGATCTTCTCCACCAGAGCTGCAATATAGCCGGGATGGTCGAAGAACTGACGGATATACGCCAGATCGAAACGCACCTTTGCCTGGGCCAGCACCCGCTCCAATTCGTTGAAACTGGAACCGCTGGTGGCTCGCGAATAGTGGGGGTAGAGCGACAATGCCACGATCCGGCTGATGCCTTCGCGTTTGATGGCGGCCAGAGCTTCGATCGTGTCCGGCTTCCAATAGCGCATGGCCACGAAACAACGATACCCCTCGCCCAGGACCTTTTCCAACTCGGCCCCCTGCTGTTCGGTCAGTTCACGCAGGGGAGACTTGCCCCCCATCCGGCGGTAATACTCCACCACCTTGCGGGCGCGCCGGCGAGAAATAAAACGGGCAATCACCGGTTGCAGGAAGGCCGGGCCGATACGAATGATGTCGCGGTCCGAAAACAGGTTGCACAGAAACGGTTCGACGGCGTCCAGGGAATCCGGCCCGCCCATCTGGAGCAGCAGTACTGCGGTCTTTTCTGACAATTTGAACCTCCTTCATCTCAGTGCATAAAAAGCATCGAAAACAAATCGCCTCCCATCCGGGGGTTCCGGATGGAAATCATCTTTCGAACAGGCTGTTTTTCAACAACCTGCTAAGCGCGAATCATCACCAAGAGCATCTTGAACGGCTTCACCGCCTTGAGCGCATGGGGCTTGTTGGCCGGCATGATGATCATCTGCCCGGCTTCCACGGTCTGGGCGCTCCCCTCGATGGTCACCTCCGCCTCGCCGTCCACGACCTGCACAAAGGCATCGTAAGGGGCGGTATGCTCGGAAAGCCCCTGTCCGGCATCGAAGGAAAACAGCGTCAGCGTCCCGATCTTCTTATCGATCAATGTCTTGCTGACCACCGAGCCATCCTGATACGCCACCAGATCGCTCATGGTCAGGGCTTTTCCGATCAGGTCCATGTCCTTCCCCTTTCAGCACACAAAGTCTGCCAGCAACGCCATAATATGACGTAAACGCCCCCCAGGCAACAGATTTAAACGAGAAGGCCGGAGACATGATGTCTCCGGCCTCCTCCACACAATTGCGTGAACGTCGATTTTTCGTCAGATCAAGGCGCCGAGGAAGAGCGAGGAGGCGTAGCAGCGCTACGCCGCACGAATGACTGACGAAGGCAACGCCGAGCTAGCGGCGTTTCCCGGTTAGTACATGCCGCCCATGCCGCCCATACCACCCATCCCGCCACCCGGCATTGCCGGCATTGCGGATTCATCCTTCGGCTTCTCGGCGATCAGGGCCTCGGTGGTCAGCATCAGACCGGCGATGGAGGAAGCGTTCTGCAAGGCGCTGCGGGAAACCTTGGTCGGATCGATGATACCGGTCTTGATCATATCCACGTACTCATCGGAGGAGGCGTCGTAACCGAAGGCGTCCTTGCCGTTCTTGACCTTGTCCACCACGATGGAAGCGTCGATACCGGCGTTCTCGGCGATCTGGCGGATCGGGGCTTCCAGAGAGGCTTTGATCACATTGACGCCGAACTGCTGCTCGGCTACCAGTTTGAGGCCGTCCAGCGCTTTGAGAGCGCGGATATAGGCGACACCGCCGCCAGGGACAATGCCCTCGTCAACGGCAGCGCGGGTGGCGTGAAGAGCGTCTTCCACGCGGGCTTTCTTTTCCTTCATCTCGACTTCGGTTGCGGCACCGACCTTGATGACGGCAACGCCGCCCACCAGCTTGGCAAGGCGTTCCTGGAGCTTTTCGCGGTCGTAATCGCTGGAGGTTTCCTCGATCTGGGCGCGGATCATCTTGACGCGGCCCTGGATGGCCTCTTCCTTGCCGTCGCCGTCGATGATGGTGGTGTTGTCCTTGTCGATGGTGATGCGCTTGGCGTGGCCCAGCATGTCGAGGGTGGTCTGGTCGAGCTTGAAGCCGACTTCTTCGGAGATCACCTGGCCGCCGGTGAGGATGGCGATATCCTCCAGCATGGCCTTGCGGCGGTCGCCGAAGCCGGGAGCCTTGACGGCAGCCACGTTCAGAACGCCGCGCAGTTTGTTGACCACCAGGGTGGCCAGCGCTTCGCCTTCGATATCTTCGGCGATGATCAGCAGCGGACGGCCGGTTTTGGCGGTCTGCTCAAGAACCGGGAGCAGGTCCTTCATATTGGAGATTTTCTTGTCGTGGATCAGGATCACGGCATTCTCAAGGGTTGCTTCCATGCGCTCCGGATCGGTCACGAAGTAGGGGGAGAGGTAGCCGCGGTCGAACTGCATCCCTTCCACGGTTTCCAGGCTGGTTTCCATGGCCTTGGCTTCCTCGACGGTGATCACGCCTTCCTTGCCGACCTTTTCCATGGCCTCGGCAATGATATCGCCGATGGTCTTGTCGTTGTTGGCGGAGATGGTGCCGACCTGGGCGATCTCCTTGTGGTCCTTGATCGGCTTGGAGATGCTCTTCAACTCGCCGACGATGACCTCCACGGCCTTGTCGATGCCGCGCTTGATCTCCATCGGGTTGTGGCCGGCAGCCACCAGCTTGGAACCCTGGCGGTAGATGGCCTGGGCGAGGACGGTCGCAGTGGTGGTGCCGTCACCGGCAACGTCGGAGGTCTTGGAAGCGACCTCTTTCACCAGTTGAGCGCCCATGTTCTCGAATTTATCTTCCAGTTCCACTTCCTTGGCAACGGTCACGCCGTCCTTGGTGATCAGCGGAGCGCCGAAGGATTTGTCGATAACGACGTTACGACCCTTGGGGCCGAGGGTAACCTTAACGGCGTCAGCCAGGGTATTGACACCTTTCAGAATGGCGTTGCGGCCGTCCTGGTCGAATTTGATGATCTTTGCAGCCATGCGTTATTCCTCCATGTTGATATATAGTGGTTTCTGGATTTATTGAAACGAGTTTCCCGCGGCACAGCAAAAGGCTCCAGATGCAAGGCGCGCGAGGAGCGGAGCGCGAGGCGTACCGGAGGTACGTTGAACGTTCCGCGACGAACGCAACGCCGCAGATGGACCTTTGGCGAAGCCGTTTATTCTACGACGGCCAGGATGTCGTCTTCCCGCATAATCAAATACTCTTCACCGTCCACCTTGATCTCGGTACCCGAGTACTTGCCGAACAGCACCTTGTCTCCCACTTTCACGTCCAGAGGCAGCACCTTGCCGTCTTCGGTCTTTTTGCCGTTGCCGGCAGCCACGATCTCGCCGCGCTGCGGTTTTTCCTTGGCGGTTTCAGGGATAAAGAGCCCCCCTGCCGTTTTGGTTTCCTCTTCGACCCTCTTAACGAGGATGCGGTCCTGAAGTGGTCTCAAACTCATGTTGTCCTTCTCCTTTCTATTACCGGTTGGTGGTGTAAAGTCACAGACGAGATTAGCACTCACAACCACCGAGTGCTAACGTGAGAAATATAATCAACAGGTGGGTAAAAATCAAGGGGTGTGAAAAAAATTTTCCAAACTGGCGGTCATGCCGCCGGAAAACCGTGCGAATATCAAACAACCACAGGTTAAATACCAAATGAATACCTATAGATACAAGAGCAAACCGCTCAGGGCAATTATTTTCATCACTTTCCGTTTTGACAATCGGCCTGGCGTCTGGTACAAAACGCGCAACTGTTTATCAACCGGTTTGGTGCCGCGCTCTCGATCAGCGCGGTTAAAAGGGAAGAGGGTGCAAGTCCCTCGCTGTCCCGCAACTGTAAGGGGGGACCGACGCCGCAACATGCCACTGGGGAAACCTGGGAAGGCGCGGCGAAGGAACGATCCCCGAGCCAGGAAACCTGCCATTCCGATGCTTTTGGGACCTCCGTGGAACGAGGGGCCGAAGCCGGATAACATCTTCATCCCGGTATTTTCGAGCCCCTGCCCATTGGATTATTCGGCAGGGGCTTTTTTGTTTCAAGAGTTTGTTCGCAAATAACTGCCGCGAGGAACACATGGCCAAAACTATTTTCATCACCGGCGGGGCGCGAAGCGGCAAGAGCCGTTTCGCCGAGGAGTTGGCCCGACAATTCGGCGCGCCGCTCGGCTACCTGGCAACGGCCCAGACGCTGGACGACGAGATGGAGGAACGGGTTAGAAAACACCGCCTGCGCCGGGGCGACGCCTGGCAGACCGTGGAGGAACCCCTGCATCTGTCCCAGGCGCTCGTCCGTTGCGACGATACCTGCAAGGCGGTGCTGGTGGACTGTCTCACGCTGTGGCTGTCCAATTTGCTCTTTCACTACGAAGAACAAGGGGAAGACGCCGAGGCGCGCATCCTGGAGGATGTGCACAGCCTGACGGCCACCCTGCGGAAGATGCGGACTCCGGTCATTATCGTATCCAACGAGGTTGGCCAGGGCATTGTGCCGGAAAACCGCCTGGCGCGCCGCTTCCGCGACATGGCCGGGCAGGCCAATCAGCTCCTGGCGGCCATGGCGGACGAGGCGCATGTGGTCATCAGCGGGATACCATTGAGATTAAAGTAACAATACAGACCTTCGAAATTAAAACAAGAGGAGACGACCGATGAACATCGTGGAAAGCACACTGGAACGCATCAAACCGGTCAGCACCGAATTACTGGAACAGGCCCAGGCCAAGTTGGACAACAAGACCAAACCCTTGGGCTCCCTGGGGAGGCTTGAGGAGTTCGGGCGGCGTGTCGCCGCCATCAGCGGCACCCTTAACCCCGATACGGCGAAGAAGGTCATCTTCACCTTTGCCGGCGATCATGGGGTCACTGACGAGGGAGTCTCGGCCTTCCCGAAAGAGGTCACGCCCCAGATGGTGCTCAACATCCTGGCAGGCGGGGCCGGCGTCAACGTGCTGGCCCGCCACGCCGGGGTCGAGGTGCGGGTGGTGGACGTGGGGGTCGATCATGATTTCAACGGGGCCTCTGGCCTGATCGACCGCAAGGTGGCCCGCGGCACCAAAAACTTCGCCAAAGGGCCGGCCATGACCCGCGAGGAGACCCTGGCAGCCCTGAAGGTCGGTATCGACCTGGCCGACCGGTGTAAGGAAGAAGGTGTGGCCCTGGCGGGAACCGGGGAGATGGGTATCGGCAATACCACCCCGTCGTCGGCCATCATCGCCGCTATCTCCGGCATTTCAGCCAGGCAACTGACCCACCGCGGCACCGGCATCAACGACATTGCCCTGGAAAACAAGATCCGGGTCATCGAACAGGGCCTGGCGCTCAACCGTCCCGACCCCAAGGACCCGGTGGATGTGCTGGCCAAGGTGGGTGGACTGGAGATCGCCGCCATAGCCGGCCTGGTGCTGGGATGCGCAGCCAACGGCATACCGGTGGTGGTGGACGGCTTCATCTCCACGGCCGGCGCGCTGATCGCCTCGGAATTGCACCCCCACGTACGCGACTACATATTTGCCGCCCACGAATCGGTGGAGATCGGCCACCGCTTCATGCTGGAGCGGATCGGCGCCGCACCGATCCTGGACCTGAACCTGCGCCTGGGAGAGGGCACCGGTGCAGCCCTGGCCATGGGCCTGATCGAGGCCGGGGTGAAGATCATGAAGGAGATGGCTACCTTCGAACAGGCCGGGGTATCGGAACAGCTATAAGAGGTTGTTGAAAAACAGCCATCAGGCCTTCGTCCTCGAAAGTCCTTTCGTGCGGCGTAGCGCTGCAAACCCTCACCCAATCCCTCTCCCGGAGGGAGAGGGCACGGCATGCTCTCCCCCTCTGGGGGAGAGATAGAGAGAGGGCCTGCCTCCTCAGGGCTTTTAGCAGAACCGTTCCGCTTCTGTCCCTGCGGGATGAACTCCGCTGCGCTTCGTCACCGATAATCGCCGGAGGCGATTATACTGCGGGTGCGACGATCTGACTATTTTTGAACAACCTGAGATTCTCAACAGCCTGATAAACCTAAATCCAAAATGAGAGTGGAGTCACACCCCATGAAGACTCAGATAGAAGCCGCCCGCGAAGGCATCGTTACCCCCCAGATGACGGCGGTTGCCGCCGATGAAGCGCTTGCGCCGGAGTTCGTGCGCAGCATGGTGGCCGAGGGGAGGATCGTCATCCCCTGGAACCACAACCGCCAGCCCAAGGCCACCGGCATCGGTTTTGGCCTGCGCACCAAGGTCAACGCCTCCATCGGCACCTCCTCCGACATCATCGACTACCAGGCCGAGGTGGCCAAGGCGCGCGCCGCCCTGGAAAGCGGAGCCGACACCCTGATGGAACTCTCCGTGGGGGGCGACCTGGACCGGGTGCGGCGTGAGGTGATCGCCTGCGTGGATCTGCCGGTGGGCAATGTTCCGCTCTACCAGGCCTTCTGCGAGGCCGCCCGCAAGTACGGCGACCCGAACCGGCTCGATCCTGAGGAACTCTTCGACCTGATCGAGCGCCAATGCGCCGACGGCATGGCTTTCATGGCGGTGCACTGCGGCATCAACCTCTCCACCATCGAACGCCTCAGGAAGCAGGGATACCGTTACGGCGGCCTGGTTTCCAAGGGAGGGGTCTCCATGGTGGCCTGGATGCTGGCCAACAAGCGGGAAAATCCGCTCTACGAGCAATTCGACCGGGTGGCCGCGATCCTGAAAAAATACGACACCGTGCTCTCCCTGGGGAACGGCCTCAGGGCCGGGGCCATCCATGACTCCAGCGACCGGGCCCAGATCCAGGAGTTGGTCATCAACTGCGAACTGGCCGAACTGGGACGCGACATGGGGTGCCAGATGCTGGTGGAAGGGCCGGGACATGTCCCCTTGGACGAGATCGAGGGGAACATCAAACTGCAAAAGCGCATGAGCGGCGGTGCGCCCTACTACATGCTGGGGCCGATCACCACCGACGTGGCGCCCGGCTTCGACCACATCACCTCGGCCATCGGCGCGGCCCAATCGGCCCGCTTCGGCGCCGACCTGATCTGCTATATCACCCCGGCCGAACATCTGGCCCTGCCCACCGAAGAGGACGTGCGCCAGGGGGTGAAGGCCGCCAGGATCGCCGCCTACATCGGGGATATGAACAAATACCCGGACAGGATGCGGGAACGGGACAAGGAGATGTCCAAGGCCCGCCGCGACCTGGACTGGGAAAAGCAGTTCCAGTTGGCCCTCTATCCCGAGGACGCCCGGGCCATCCGCGCCAGCCGGGTTCCCGAGGACAGCGCCACCTGCACCATGTGCGGCAACTTCTGCGCCTCCCGGGGTGCAGGAAAGCTCTTTGCAGATGACCTGAAACAGGATAAGATCTGATGAAAACGCAGAGAAAGAGGCGCCATGTACAGCCCCATTACATCGCTTTCGTTACGGCTACGGCCGGGGGATGACATTCGAAGCTCGTTGTCCCGCCTGCTCCACGACCGGGAATTGCCCGCCGCCTGCGTGCTCAGTTGCGCCGGGAGCCTGAGCCGGGCGGCCTTGCGGCTGGCCGGAAACGGCGGCGGCACCATCATCGAGGGGCCGCTGGAGATCGTCTCCCTCTCCGGCACCCTGTCGCCCCAGGGGCCGCACCTGCACATTGCCTTTGCCGACAGCATCGGCCGCGTGCTGGGAGGCCATCTGCTGGACGGCTGTATTGTCCTGACAACGGCCGAGATCGTACTGGCGGTCATGCCGGAGGTGCGCTTTTCGCGACGCCACGATGCCGCCACCGGCTATGCGGAACTGGTCATCACAACCCCTGTCGAAACAACCCCATGAAACGTTTCCTTATTGCCTTCCAGTTTCTGACCATCATTCCGCTCCCCTTCAAGGTTGATTGCGAGGCCCGGGACCTGGGGCGCTCCACGGCGGTTTTTCCCCTGGTGGGACTGACCATCGGCGCCCTGCTGGCCGGGCTCAACTGGCTGATCACCCCCTGGCTGGCCCGGCCGCTGGCCGACGCCCTGCTGATTGCCGCCCTGGCCGCCGTGACCGGCGCCCTGCACCTGGACGGCCTGGCCGATGTCTGCGACGGCATCGCGGCCCGGGGTGGCCGGGAACGCTTCCTGGAAGTCATGAAGGACTCCCGCGTCGGCGCCGTGGGCGTCGTCGGCATAGTCCTCGGCCTGCTGCTGAAATGGCAGGCCCTGCTGGCGGTGCCTGCCGGCATCAAGATGCAGGCCCTGCTGTTCTTTCCTATCCTGGCCCGTTGCGCCCAGGTCCTTGCCATGACCGGCGCCCGCCATGCCCGCAAAGAGGGTCTGGGGGCCGTATTTATCCAGGGCACCGGCAATGCCCGATTGATTGCCGCTTTAACCCTGACCCTGGCCGCGGCCTTTCTACTGCCGCCCCTAACCGGGCTGGCCGCCTACGTCGTCGTCATCCTGCTGACCGTAGCGCTACGCGGCTACTTCCAGCGCCGGCTGGACGGCCTGACCGGCGATGTGGTGGGATGCATCAGCGAACTGGCCGAGATTGCGGCCCTGACGGTCATCTCCATTAGATTAACCTAATCCTCTGCCTTGTTTTTAGCCTGAAAAGGGCAGTCAGGCCACAGAGCCACGGAGGCACAGAGTAAATCACAGAGCTTTTTCTCGTAACGCCATGCTATCTGAATGAAGAAACCCCAATCGGCTGTTTTATGGCGTAATCTTCTCTTTTATTCCCTCTGTGACTCTGTGGCTCTGTGGCAAACACTTTTTCAGGCTGAAAGGAAAGATACTCATGACCCCGGCAACTCGCATCTACCTCATCCGCCACGGCCAGGTGGCAGGTCACGACCAACCCCGCTACAACGGCCAAACCGACGTGGGCTTGACCGATATCGGCCTGGAGCAGTATCATGTCCTCAAGGAACGTCTGGCGGAAAAACCGCTCTCGGCCTGCTACACCAGCGACCTGTCCCGATGCGCCATCGGAGCGGAGATCATCTGTGGCCAGTTCGGCATCGAGCCGGTGCGCCGCCCCGAACTGCGCGAGCTGAACATCGGCGTCTGGGAGGGGCTGACCTGGAAGGAGATCACCCAGCGCTGGCCCGTGGAGTGGCAGGCCCGGCTGGATGACCTGGTGAACTACCGGGTGCCCCGGGGGGAAAATCTGCTGGATGTGCAGGCGCGGGTCATGCCGGTCATCGCGGAGGTCGTGGAGCGCCACAAGGGACAGGAAATCCTGGTGGTAGGGCACGGCGGGGTCAACCGCATCGTACTTTTAAACGCCATCGGCGCCCCTCTGGCCGGAATGTTCAACATCGAGCAGAACTACGGCTGCCTGAACATCATCGATTACCATGCCGACGGCAGGGTCACGGTCAAACTGCTGAACGGGTGAACAGCCGCACAAAAAGTCCATCTGCGGCGTACCAGGGGGTACGCCTCGCTCTTCAGGGGCCGCAAGCCTTGCAGCGGGAGCTTTTTTTGCCCGGCCGCTCACTAGATTTATTCTGAGAAAGGGAGTCTCCATGGCACGCCTCAGACGACCGGTCACGGTCAAATTGCCCTCGGCTGCCGAAGCCGCAGCCCGTATAGAGTCCATGCGCCGGCAAGCGGAGGACAGCACCAACTACCGGACGAAATCCTTGAGGATCCACGGTGCCATCTGTGCAAAATGCGGACGGGAATTCGACTCGTCCAGCCTGCACCTGCTGACTGTGCACCACAAGGACGGCAACCACAACAACAACCCTGCCGACGGCAGCAACTGGGAAAACCTGTGCGCCCACTGCCACGAGGATGAGCACAGCAGGGACCTGCTGGGGGATTACCTCAGCAAATAGGACCTCCGTTGCGCCCCGTGAAACATCATCCCTCCAACCCGGATCATGCCGCCCCCCAGGGGATTCCGCACAACATCTCCGCCCAATAAAAAAATGTATCCCACCACAGACGGCACCAAGAGCATAACTACCAGATATTACCAGTCATTTTCGGCACCATACAGTTTGTGCCGTTCATGTTAATAAAATTAACATTTTTCCAACACACCTATCATAACGAAATAAATAATTATTTTTAAAGGCCAGACAAAATGATACATTTTACCGCTTACTTAAGTAACTGATTTTTTAATTGATTTTGTTTTGACTCGGTGTAATCTACAAAAGTGACTTCGATTATTTACCCACGGCTACAGTAAAATGCGACTCTTTTGTTCGACCATTTGGGTGCTTCTCGCGCTGGCAGTCCCCGCCGCGGCCATCGACCAGGACATGGCGGAGCAGGTGCTGGCGGAGATGAACCTGGCCCGCACCGCACCGCGCACCTATGCCGGCTTTCTCCGCGAGTTCCGCGGCCTGTTCCGGGGCAGATACTTCGTGCTGCCGGGGAGCGACACCCACATGCAGACAAACGAAGGGGTCAAGGCCGTGGACGAGGCGATCAGATTTCTTTCGCGCCGGAAACCCCTGCCGCCGCTTATCTGGTCGGACGGTCTGGCCGCGGCGGCGGACGAACTGGCAAAGGAGCAGGGGGAGTCCGGCGCAATCGGCCATGACAACATACGGGAACGGATAGACCGGCACGGAAAATGGAACCGGCAGATCGGTGAGAATATCGGCTATGGCCCCACAGAGGCCCGCTACATGGTCATACAACTGATCACCGACGACGGGGTGCCGGACCGGGGGCATCGCAAGAACATCTTCAGCACGGTTTTCCGCACCGCCGGGGCTGCCTGCGGTTACCATCCGGGCTTTGGGAGCGTGTGTGTCATCGACTTTGCGGACCGGTTCAGGGAGTAGGCGTTCGTTTCAGGAGTGGCCATGAAGGCTAACGGCGGATAGACTCAGGCCCGGCAGACTTCGCGACGGCAGCCTGCCTTGTCCCTTCAATCGGGCATCGTAGGTTCACAGCAGTTTGAATCCGGAAGGCGGTTCAACAGCCTCATCTCCTTGCATATAGGCACAATCTTCACTTGCTCCCACGATATTTCATCAACGGGGTAACACCGCCCGCCTCACGTAAGGACTACTACCAGCGCGGATGAAAGGAAGACAACATGGCAAAATGTTTTTTTGTCGCACTCATGATGATTCTCGCTCTTTCCGGATGTGGCGGCGGCAAATCCTCTTCCGCAACCCTGGTTTCAATCACGGTTACTCCGGCCAACGGGACGATTACCCCCGGTACAACCGCACAGTTTTCAGCGTTGGGGATATATTCCGACAATACCGCCCAACTCCTGACGGCTTCCGTTACCTGGAAATCATCGGATACTGCTGTTGCCACCATTGGCGACACCCAGGGAACCAAAGGACTGGCTACGGCCGTCGCTTTGGGCTCCACCACCATTACCGCCACCTCGGGAAGCATTTCCGGTTCGACCACGCTTACCTCTGCGGCAGTGGCGTCCATTTCGGTGACACCGGCAAATTCGACCAGCATCGTCGGCACGAGTAAACAGTTCAGGGCAACGGGGATTTTATCGAACAATGCCACCCAGGATTTGACCGCCCTGGCAACCTGGGATTCATCCGATACCTCTGCGGCCACGATCAACGCAAGCGGGCTCGCCACGGCTGTTGCCGCCGGAAGCAGCACTATCAGCGCGACCTTTGCCGGTATTTCCGGTTCCACCGGTCTCACCTCGGCAACCGTGGTATCCATTGCGGTTACGCCTGCAAACCCGACCATCGCCGCGGGAACCACCCAACAATTCTCTGCAAGCGGGACACTGTCGAATGCCGCCATCCAGGATGTCACATCGCTCGTTACCTGGAATTCGTCCGATACGAGTGTTGCCGCCATCAACTCGGCAGGGCTGGCTTCTTCCGCTTCAATCGGTTCAACCACCATCAGCGCAACCTTTGGCGCTGTTTCCGGCACAACCTCGCTGGCGGTTCAAGGCCCCTTGTCCATAACCGTAACGCCTGCCGGCCCCAGCGCGGTAGTCGGTTCAACCCAACAGTTTACGGCTACGGGGACCTTTTCGGACGGTTCCGTCCACGATTTGACGACGTTGGTCACCTGGAGTTCGTCAAACAGCGCGGTCGCAACCATCAGCAATGCCGCAGGTTCACGGGGAAGCGCCACCGCCGTTGCGGCAGGTTCTGCGACCATCAGCGCAACCCTGGGTGTTTCCGGCTCAAGCACCTTGACGGTAAAAGCACTCACGTCCATTGCCGTGACACCTTCAAACCCAACCATGGGGCTTGGTTCGACGCTACAGCTTTCTGCGACGGGAACGTTCTCGGATGCCTCCACACAGGACATAACCGCTTCGGTCACCTGGTCTTCGCTCAATAGCGGCGTTGCAACGGTCAGCAACATTTCGGGCTCAAAAGGTCTGGCCACCGCAAACACCATCGGCTCCACCACCATTACGGCGACCATGGGAGCCGTCTCGGCGTCAACGCCCCTGTCCGTCATCCAAAGCAACCGGGCCTATGTGACCAACAGCGGCAGCAATAGCGTCTCCGTCATCGACACCGCCAATAATACCGTAGTCGCCACCGTTGCCGTGGGAGCCGCACCCCAGGGGATTGCGGTAAACTCTTCCTCCAACCGGGCCTATGTGGCCAACAGCGGCAGCAATAGCGTCTCCGTCATCAACACCGCCAACAATACCGTAGTCGCCACCGTTTCCGTAGGAGCGGTCCCCCTCGGGATAGCGGTTGCTCCCGCTTCCAATCGGGTATATGTGACCAATAACGGCAGCAATAGTATCTCCGTTATCGACAGTAGCAACAATACCGTGGTTGCTACCGTTGCCGTGGGAACCGCCCCCCGGGGGATTGCGCTGAATACCGCCTCCAACCGGGCCTATGTGGCCAACAGCGGCAGCAATAGCGTCTCCGTCATCGACACCACCACCAACACGGCGATTTCAACCGTTTCCGTCGGAAGCGCTCCCCAGCGGATTGCCGTGAACGCTTCCACAAGCCGGGCCTATGTGACCAACAGCGTCAGCAATAGCGTCTCCGTCATCAACACCACCACCAACACGGTACTTACCGCTGTTGCCGTGGGGACCTCGCCCCAGGGCGTGGCGCTGAATGCCGCCTCAGGCCGGGCCTATGTGGTAAACAGCGGCGGCAACAGCGTCTCCGTCATCGACACCGCCTCCAATACGGTAATTGCCGTTGTTTCCGTAGGAATAACCCCCCGGGGCGTGGCGCTGAATACCGCCTCCGGTCGGGCCTATGTGACCAACAGCGGCAGTAATAGCGTCTCAATCATCGACACTACCACGAACACGTCGGCCACAGCCATATCCGTCGGGAGCGGCCCCGGGGATGTTTCACTCGTTCCCTAGTGCCCCTGGCTCCGGCAGTCCTCCGGAACGGCACAGCCCGGACCTGATGCGCCTTCGTTATCTCCAAAATCTTTTCGACAGAAACCCCTGTCTGTACCTGCAAAAAAGCCCCCTGCCGATCTCGCCGGCAGGGGGCCCTGAATGCGCCTGCCGCCAGGAGCGGCAGGCTAACGTATGCAACCTTCTTTACAATGGGATACGGGACGAATCCTGAAGCGTTCGGTAAACATGGCTGTTCCTCCTTTCTCTTGGATTGGGAATCAGGCCCGCAAGCCCGATTCCCAGTTTGTTCCCCCACCCGCGACCATTGCGCCCGGCCATCGGCGGGCGGGGAAAGATTCACAGCAGCAACCTGTAACCTGGCGAATCTTCATAAATTGTTACCTCTAACATCACAATTTATGGCAAAAAAAATCACACCTTCTTAACGTCTGAAATAACCTCTTCAAGGGTGATGCGTTTCAAACTCTCCTCAACCGATAGCTGCGTCTTTCCCAACACCCTTTCAAGGGCCGTTTTGATATTGCAGCTCACGGGACACGGTTTTTGAACGTCATAGCCGTGGATTGCAAAGGCCTTCGGCGCATCCACCGCCTCATAGATATCAAACAGTGAAATCTCGCTTGCCTTTTTTGCCAGCGTACAGGCGCCTGCCTTGCCGATCGTCGTATGAACCAACCCCGCCTTGGACAATTTCGAAAGAACCCGCCGAACAAAACTGGGGCACGTATTGACGCTCTTCGCCAGACTGCTGGAGGTCATATCGGCACCATCCTTGTAGCCAAGCCCGGTCATGATATGCACCGCTATGGAGAATTGTGTGTTGTTCGACATATTGTTACTATATTAGAAACAGAATAAAAAAACAAGCTTTATCTTCTCCGGCCAGGGCCAAGGGGCGGCATCAGCCCCTGTGGGAGATTTCCTCCAGATTGCCGGCAATGACCGTCGCCGTGGCGGCCTGTTCTTCCGATGCGGTGGCGATCTGGGAGATCACGTCCTTGATCTGATCGATGGAAATGACGATCCCGTTCAGGGACTCCTCCACATGCTTGGAGAGTCGCTCGCTGCCTTCCGCCTCATTTTTTCCCTTTTCTATGGATTTCACTGCTTCGGCCGCGCCGGTCTGGATCTCCGCAACCATGGCCCCGATCTTCTTGGTGGACGCCATGGTGCGGTCCGCCAGGCGGCGGACCTCGTCGGCGACAACGGCGAACCCACGGCCCTGCTCGCCGGCACGGGCCGCTTCGATGGCTGCGTTGAGGGCCAGCAGGTTGGTCTGTTCGGCGATTTCGTTGATCACGGTGACAAACTCGCTGATCTTCTCCGATTTCGTTCCCAGGTCGCCGACGATAACGGCCGAACTGCGGACGATCTCGGCCACCTTCTGCATCTCCCTGACGGCCTGGTTGACGATTTTCTGCCCATCGTAGGCGTTTGCGGCAACAGTGGCGGCCGAATCCGATGCATTGGTGGTGTTGCGGGCAACCTCATTGACGGTCATGCTCATCTCTTCCATGGCCGTGGCAATCTGTTCGACCCTGGTCTCCAGATAGTTTTTGCGCTCGATCTCCATGCGCTGATGTTCCACCACCGCTTTTTCCGCCGTTATATCACTCCAACAGGCCATATAGCACAAGACCCTGGAGGAATCCTGGCTGTCCCACACCGGATAAGCCGTTGTACGCAGGGTCACGGCGCCGATGGGTATTTCGGCGGTATGGGGCAGATCCGTCCGGGGATTGCCGAACATGCGACGGATGCGGGCCGGGTCCTTGTGGTACTGATGAATAGTGTTGCCGAAGGCATTGCCCACGTCGGCTCCGCTTAAACCGGCGTTCAGTTCGCCGCGATGCCGGCCGAGCAACTCCTTGGCCTGTCTGTTCATATAGAATATCTTGTTGTCGGTCGTTGTATCGCAGAGCATGACAATATTGTCCACGTTGTCCAGCATCTGTTCCAATCGGTGGATTTCGGCATCCTTTGCCTCGATCTCACGCTTGTTCGTGCCTCCGAATATACCCATGGCCGCAGCCTCCTTACGGTAAAAGTTGAGGATTGCCCAAATCGACAACGCCGATAAATCCGATTTCCTTCTTCACTGTTTCTTGTTCGGCCAGTAGTTTCCGCCCACCAGGGTTGCCGTGATGCTGCCTATCTTGACCTTGGACTTCATCAGCACCGGTATGCGGCGGTCATCGTCCGTCAGCCAGATATACATGTCGCCGGTGCGGGCAAAGATCCCCTCGGATTTGAGCAGCGGTTTGATCACAACGGTCCTGAACCGTCCCAGGGGGGTTTCGATCACCTCCCGCCGCAGTACCTGCACTTCGGTGTTCCAGAGCTTCTTACAGTCGAATATGTCGATAAAATACGAAGTACCGACCTGGAGCGGGATGGAGCGGAAATAAAAGAAACTGGACAGGGTATCGTAGGTCCGCCTGGTGATGCTCCTGGTTGTTTCACTGTTTTTCAACAGGTCCCTGGTGCGGACCTCCAGCTTCTGGCGATCAAAGACCGCATCCTTCTGAAAACGGGTCCATCCCTCGCGGATACGTTCCCGGTACAGCCGGGGCACTCCGATATAGAGAGGCGGCGCACCCGAGACTAGCACCGATTCGATGCGGTCCTCCACCGGAAAAAAAACCCTCAGCCAATCGGCGGATTTGGCCGTGGAGACGATATGCACCTCGTTGCCTTCGAGGGACACCTCCTGTACCGCCCGCCCGGCCGGGATGCCGGTGTAGGATATCTCGAATTCCAGCCGTTCCGGCATCGGAAAGGCCGATGCGCCGCGCGGCGTCGCAACCAGTCCCGCACAGAGCACCGACACGATGGCCAGGAAAACGATACTACCCGGTTTATTCATTACCCAACCTCACTTTCAGGCCTGACCGCCGGCGGGTGTGCTCTCAAACGCGCTGCGCAGCTTGTGCAACTCCTCCATTTCCCGCAGCTTGTCCCCCAGCCAGGCGTGAAAAACGCGGGCGTTTTCATAACTCATCACCACGCCGGTGTCGATAAAGCGCACCATACTGCCGTTCAGTCCTTCGGGCTCAACGGCGCTTTCCCGGCCAATGGCGCCTTCGGGGGTGATCTCGTGGCTGATCGACTCGGGCAGGGGTTGACGCTCCAGATAAAAGTGTATCACCATCTCACCGCGGGGCGAGAAGCCCCCCTGGGCACCATTGACATAGGTAGGATTGTATCCGTAGTTGAAAATATACTTAAAGGTGATCTCGGGTTTCTTGACACTCATCTTTGCTCTCCTTTTCATGAAATTCGCCATCCGACCAAATCCATGGCAATATCGTCTTATGTCACTTACCACACCGGACGGAGCGAGGAAAAGAAAATCTTGCAAAATAATCGGCCCGAGCCTATAAAAGACCAACAAAGTCTTGTTTTACGAAGGGAGCTCCCGATGGTGAAAAAAATGTCCGCACTTCTTTATGCCATATCTGCAATGATCCTGGCTTCTTCCCTGTCGTTCGCCGCAGAAACCAACCCCATCGTCGTTTTCGACCAGGGCCATGGCCAGCGTTTTACCGTCAACGACACCGGCGAACTTCAGCTTTCAAAGCTGGCGGATACCTTGCGGGCCTCGAAGATCACCATCACTCCCACCGCGGACCCACTGAGCGACGATACACTGAAAGGCGCCTCCGGCCTGGTTATCTCCGGTGCCTTCAAACCGCTCCAACCTGCGGAGGTCGAGGCGGTTGCCCGCTTTATGCAAAACGGCGGCAGGCTGGCCGTCATGCTGCACATAGCCTCTCCCCTGAGCAGCCTGCTGACCCTCCTGGACGTCGACTATTCCAATTCGATCCTGCACGAACGCAAGAACGTTATCGACAAAGACCTTAACTTCCAGGTCACCGACCTTTCCGCCAGCCCGCTCTTCTCGGGGATCAAAAGCTTCTCGGCCTATGGCGTCTGGGCCCTCAGGCCCGGCACATCATCCAGCGCCCTTGCCCGCACCTCGCCCGAGGCGTGGGTCGACCTGAATGGCGACAAGGTCCTCTCCAAGGGGGATGCCGTGGGCGCCCTCGCAGTGGTTGTCGCGGGAACCATGGGAAAAGGCGGCTTCGTCGTCTTCGGCGATGACGCCATCTTCCAGAACCGCTTTCTTGACGACAACAACCGGAAGCTGGCAACCAACCTGGGAACATGGCTGACCAAGCACTAGAAACAGAAGCAGGATATTTCCGTTTCTCCTCCGAAGACAGAATCCATTACCGCGTAACCGGAAGCGGCCGGCGTCATATCCTGTTTCTGCACGGTTTTGCCGCGTCACGGCACACCTGGGAGGACCTCGTGCCGTTTTTTCCGGCCAACGAGTACACCCTGCACCTGATGGACCTGAAGGGGCACGGCAATTCCGTGAAACAATGCCGGGGCGATTATTCAACCCTGCACAACGCCCACATTGTGAGCGCTTACATCCGTTCCCTCGGCCAAAACGACGTGAGTTTGGTAGGGCACTCCTTCGGCGGGCTGGTGGGGATGTGTGCCGCCCTGGAATGTCCGCAGATCTCCCGCCTGATCCTGATCGATGCCCCCGGCTTCCCCCAGAATATCCCCCGTTTCATGCGCATTCTGCGTATCCCGTTCATCGGCCCGCTGTTCATGGCGCTTCTCTCCCCCCGCCGGATTGCCCGCAAGGGATTGGAATCGGTCTTTTACCGGCAGGAGCGGATTACGGAGCGGCTTATTGAGCGCTACGCCGCCGGTTACCGGGGAGTTGCAGCGGCCCGTGCTCTGGCCGAAACGGTGCGGCAGATGATACCGGCTGATGCGGAGCGGATGACGTGCCGCTACTGCGGCCTTGCCATACCGGTCCTCATCCTGTGGGGGGAGCACGACCGGATCGTCAAGTTGTGGCAAGCCCGGAAGTTGCACGAGGAGATAGGCGGTTCCCGGCTCGCGATCCTCGCCGACTGCGGACATAATCCCCATGAGGAACTCCCGAAGGAGACTTTTGACCTGATCCGGCCGTTCCTGGCCGGAGAGACCGGTTGACAGCCCGGGCGGGAGCTGTTAAATAGACCACACGCTATCAACTAATGGAGGTTTCCCATGAAGAAGAGTCTGTTCAAGGCAGCCTTGACCGCTGTTTCGTTGTTGCTGGCCGTCGGCCTCTCCTTTGGCGCCGATACCAAGGCCCCTGCCAAGCCTGCCGCCGAAACGGCAAAGGCGAAAACCGCCACCGCCAAAACCCCGGCAGCGGCAAAAATGGAGCCGGTGGACATCAACAGCGCCGGCGAAGCAGTACTGAAGGCCATTCCCGGCATCGGCGACGCCTACGCCGCCAAGATCATCGTCGGCCGCCCCTATGCCAACAAGGCACAGCTCAAGTCCCGCAATATCCTGCCCGCTCCGGTTTACGAAAAGGTAAAAGACCGCATCATTGCAAAACAACCCAAAAAATAACCGGACGAACGGTGCAATTCCGGTAAAAGGGGTGGCCGCTGTGGCCACCCCTTTTCCGTTTTGCCCGGACGGCAACGGTATGCCTTGACTTAATCGGCGAATAACTGTAAGTTTAATATTTTACAATAGCTGTAAGGAGTTGAAATGAAACCACTCTTTTTGAATCCTCCCACCTTCGAGGACTTTGATGGCGGTGCCGGAGCCCGCTATCAGGCATCCCGCGAGGTGACCTCATTCTGGTATCCCACCTGGCTCTGTTTTCCGGCCGGGATGATCGAAGGCAGCCGCGTGGTAGACGCGCCGGTACAGAAATTCACTCTGGACGACTGCCTTAAGATCGCCAGGGATTTCGACATGGTGGTGATGTACACCTCCACCCCCACGCTGCCGATCGATATCGAGACCGCGCGCCGCATCAAGGAGGTTAAACCGGGCATCCTCACGGTCCTGACCGGACCGCACGTTACCATCCTGCCGGAGGAATCGCTCAGGGCCGGCAAAGGTGCCATCGATATCGTCTGTCGCGGAGAATTCGACTATTCCACCAAGGAACTCTGCGAAGGCCGCGATTGGGAACGGGTGGACGGCATCAGCTTTCTGAAGGACGGGGCGGTCGTGCACACTCCCGACCGGGCTCCGATTGCGGATCTGGACGCACTCCCCTTCGTGGCCCCGGTCTACAAGCGCGATCTGCCGATCAAGGAATACGTCATCCCGCACTTCAAGAATCCCTATGTATCGATCTACTCCAGCCGCGGCTGTCCGGCCCGCTGCATCTACTGCCTCTGGCCCCAGACCTTTTCGGGCCGCCAGATGCGTACCCGCAGCCCGCAGAACGTCTACGAAGAGATCAAGTGGATCGTGGACAACATCCCCGAGATGCGCGAACTCTCCTTTGACGACGACACCTTTTCCGCGGACAAGAAACATGCCCGCGCAGTGGCCGAGCTGATCAAGCCGCTGGGCATCTCCTGGACCATCAATGCCCGCGCCAACTGCGACTACGAAACCTTGAAAGTCATGCGCGAAGCAGGCCTGCGCCACGTGGTGGTGGGCTACGAGAGCGGCAACGAGCAGATCCTCAAGAACATCAAAAAGGGGGTCACCAAGGAACAGGCGATCCAGTTCACCAAAGACTGCAAGAAGCTGGGACTCTCGATCCACGGTGCCTTCATAATGGGCTTGCCGGGCGAAACCAGGGAAACCATCCAAGAGACCATCGAGTATGCCAAGATGCTGGACCTCAACTCCATTCAGGCCTCGCTGGCCTCCCCCTACCCCGGCACCGAGTTCTACGACCTGTGCAAGGAGCAGGGCTGGATCGCCTCGGACGCCTTCATCGACGATACCGGCCACCAGAAATGCGTGATCAACTACCCGCACCTCTCCAACGCCGAGATTTTCAACTCGGTGGAGGAGTTCTACAACAAGTTCTACTTTCGCCCCAAATACATCCTGCGCAGCATCGGCAAGATGATCGTCAACGGCGAGGAACGTAAAAAACTGCTCAAGGAAGGCAAGCAGTACCTTGACTACATGCGCAAACGCAAGCAGGCGGCGTCCTGAAGCAGAGCGCACCGGTATGAAACAGCTTATCATAACCTCCGACGACTTCGGCCTTTCCCCCGGAGTCAATGCTGCCGTGGAAAAGGCCTGGCGTGACGGCATCCTGACCTGTGCTTCGATCATGCCGGGAGCAGCGGCTTTCGACGAAGCAGTGGGGATCGCCCGCCGTAATCCGGATCTCCAGGTCGGCCTGCACCTGACCCTGGTCCAGGGATCGGCCGTGCTGCCCCCGGAAGATATCCCCGGCCTGGTGGATGCAGCGGGCAACTTCAGGGATAACCCTGTGGCCGCCGGCATGCGGTACTTTTTCGACAAAGGGTTGTACAAACCGTTGCAGCGGGAGATCGAAGCCCAGATCAAACGGGTGAAGGACGCCGGCATCCCCGTGACGCACATCGACGGTCACCTCAACATCCACCTGCACCCCACGGTCTTCTCGATCCTCGGAGAGTTGATGCCCCGCTACGGCATCGCCAGCTTCCGCCTCTCGCGGGAGCGCCTCCTGCACAACCTGACCTTCAACCGTGAACGTGTCGCGGGAAAGACTTTGGAACGGCTCATTTTCGGCGCACTCTCCTCCCATGCCTGCTCGGGACTGCAACGAATGGGCATCCGCCATGCCTGCGAGGTCAAGGGGGTCCTCAACTCGGGGCGGATGAACGAGGAGTACATCCTCAACATCCTGGACGGACTGAACGAGGGACTGACGGAGATATACTTTCATCCCGGCTGCCTGCCGGACAGCGAGATCACCCGCCGTATGCCGGATTACCGCCATGAAGACGAACTGGCCGCCATCACCAGCCCGCAGGTCAGGCGGAAACTGGCTGCTTTAGCAATCGAATTGACCAATTATCGGGGAGACGTAAAACAGTATGTTTAAGACCGTGATCATCATGTTCATGGCGGTAAGCGCCGGAACCGTGGGCGACATCCTGCTGGCCAAGGGGATGAAGGAAATGGGAGACATCTCGGCCATGAACCTGCGGGGTATCATGGATGCCGCTTTCAGAGCGCTGACCACGCCCAAGCTCATCATGGGCACCGCCATGCTGGCCATTTTTTTCTTTCTCTGGCTGGCAGTCCTTTCCTGGGAGGACCTGTCGGTGGCGCTCCCCATGCAGGCCCTCAACTACGTGCTGGTGGCGTTCCTCTCCCAGTACTTTCTGCATGAAACCGTGACTCCCCTGCGGTGGGCCGGCACCCTGCTGGTCTGCGTGGGAGTGATGATGATTACGAAAAGCGGCGGGGCGCAGTAGAGTGCTGCCCAGTTAGCCGTGGGCACTACTTCCACCGCACGGGACGTTGACCACCGGCGCGCTGCGTAGAAAGCACAGCCTACAAAAGGAGAGATCCATGCTCGACGGAAAAACAATCGGCTTCATCGGCGGCGGCAACATGGCCGAGGCGATCATCAAGGGGCTCCTGGCCGGCGGCCTTTCGACCACATCCATCCTGGTGGCGGAACCGGTTTCCAGCCGCAGGGATTTTCTTGCCGGCGAGTACGGCGTGGAACTTCACGAAGATAATTCCGACATAGTCCGCCGTGCCGACATCATCATCCTGGCGATAAAACCCCAGGTGGCGGCCAGCGTGCTGACGGGACTCGAACCGGCCATTTCGGCGGACCAACTGGTCATATCCATCATGGCCGGCATCTCTACCGATTTCATCGAAAAAACATTTGCCAGCGGTGCGCGGGTCATACGGGTAATGCCCAATACACCGGCCCTGATCCAGGGAGCGGCCACGGCTGTCTGTGCCGGCAGGAAGGCCACGCAGCAGGATCTGGAAATTGCCCGCGAGATATTCTCCCGGGTCGGCACGGTCGTCACCATCCCGGAAAAACAGATGGATGCGGTAACCGGCCTGTCCGGCAGCGGCCCGGCCTATGTTTTTACCTTCATCGAGGCCCTGGCCGACGCCGGGGTGAAAAACGGTCTGCCGCGGGACATCGCGGCACAGTTGGCGGTACAGACCGTGCTTGGGGCCGCCCGCATGGTAGCGGAGACAGGTGAGCATCCGGCATTATTGAGGGAGAAGGTGACATCACCCGGCGGGACCACCATCACAGCCTTGCATACGCTGGAAAACGGCCGTTTCCGAGGCCTGCTCATGGATGCCGTGGACAGCGCCTGCCAACGTTCAAAGGAACTCTCCGGGAAATAAGCCCACCGTCAAACGTCAAACGGGCGGCTACCAAGCCGCCCGTCTCGTGTTTTCGGTCCATTAACGTATCCCCGTTTCACATCACCTATTCCGATCCCTCGCGCACAAACCTGAAAGCCATGCCTTCATCCGTGACCCGCACCACCCGTGCCTTGAGTAGCGGCGGCTCTTTACCCAACACCGACCCGTTGAGTTGCAGATGCATCTCGGCATCAACCGGCGGAGGGGGGTCGAAGGACACGAGCACAAAGGCCCCACTGTCGCTGAAGTCCCTGGTGGTGGCCGGCTTGATCTGTTGCGTAGCGGGCCAGGTGACCTTTATATCCAGAGGGGCCTCAATCCGCTCACAAATGCGTTTGTCCTCCATCGCCCATCCCGTACAGCCGCCCCGTCGGAATGATCTGGTGGCGGCCCCTTTCGGAGTAATCTTAGTTTTGCCCGGCCGCAGACCGTTTTTTGGGAAGATTGATCTCTGGAGACAAGATCAGACGGGGGGGAATCTCCTGCGCCCCCAATATTTTAACCATCCGTTCGAAACCACCCGCAATCGTGCGCAATTCCGAATCAGGCAGAACTTCCAAACCCTTGACGAGAAGCCCCTGGGCCACCTCCGGCGAGGTCGCCACGACCTGCTTGCCCGCATCCGTCAACGCGACATGGACCACCCGCCGATCCTTGCTGCACCGCTCCCTCTCCACGAGCCCCCGTTTTTCAAGCCGGTCGACTATCCCGACAATCGTGGCCGGATGCAGATACATCCTGTGGGCCAAATCCGATATCTTGATCGGCGCATTTTCGGCAATCATTTTGATAGCCCACAACTGCGGCCCTGTCAGCCCGGTTTCCCGCTCGACCCTTTTGGATTGCTCGTTAACGACCTGAAATACGCGCCGCAGATTGTCGATAATTTCCGCGACTAAAGTGGGGATCGGCTGCATAAGGCTCCTTTTGCGCGGCAGTTCGTCGTTCATGCCGGCATCGATGGTAACTGCCCCGTCCCTCGAATGTGACGGGGTACGCCGCGCTACGGGCAACGGCAGCCGGGAAGCATGACGGTACGCGAAGAATCAATCCTTATCGTTCGGCTCAGGATCGCCGGCAGGCCTGTTGAGTGCTTCATACAAGGCGATTTGCTCGGCAAGGGACAATTTACGGCGCCGGCAGGCATCCCTGTTGCGGCACAACCGGCAGCGGTCGTCCGAGCACCACTGGCAGTAGGTGCAATCGGGACAGGGATATTTTTTTTCTTCTTCCTGGGTCATGGGCGACTCGTGTCCCGTGCGGTTAATTCATGCCCTGTCATTTCCGGTCCCTTTGGCCCCTGGCTGCGTTACAACCCCCCGGCATAGCCCGGCTCCGCCAACCTCGCCCCGCCTTGCCAGGGACTAACGTCCCTCGGAATGGCCACGGCGAACTAACCGCACGACACTAGTACACGACATTCCGTTTGACGGCATTCCCTTCCAAAAGCCGGACAAACGCCCTGCCGCTGTCGGAATTCACCAGCAGATAGCGCGGGATCTTCATGACCGGGTCGCCGGGCGCGGCATGGCGGCGTTCAATGGTAAAGCTGGCCACGTAGCCGGCCTCGACGGCCTTTTTGATCAGGTAATCATCGTAGATGCCGAATGGCCACGCAAGCAGGTCTACCTTCCCGCCGAGCTCCGACTCGAGTTTGGCCTTCGACTTCAGCAGTTGAGTCGTCACGAATTTGTCGTAGGCCTCATTACTGAGCTTTTTCCGCTCTTTCTTGAAATTCGGGTGCCAATAGGTATGGGACTGGATATCGAAGAGCCCCGTTTTTTTCAGAGCCCGCAATTGATCCCAGGTCATGGCGTACTTTGCGTTGGAGATGGCGGAGGGATAGGCAAAGATCGTGACCGGATAATTATATTTTCGGATGACCGGCAGCATATCGCTGTACACGGATTTATGGGCATCGTCCGCAACGATAACCACCGATTTTGGTTTGGGAGCCGGCACCTTCCCCCGGTAATGATCCACGAGACGACGCAGAGGAATGACGGTATAACCGTTGTCGTGCAGGTATTTCATATGTGATTCGAATACCGGCGTCGTGACCGTCATGCCATCGGCAACCGTGGGGCCGAACCGGTGATAAAGCAGGATCGGGACGCGAAAATCTTCGGCGGCGGCAGCGAAACAAGGGGCCGACAAGGAGAACACGCTTATCAGCACGTAACATGCGAAACGCAACAGCATCATATCCTGCACAACCTTTCTGAAAGAGAGTTACCGCTCCGGGGGATCATCCCCTGACGATATACACGGAACAAGGTGCGCTGCTTGCCACCCGGTGAGAAACGCTTCCCATGAGGCGACGCTGTATAAAACCTTTACCGGAGCTGCCGATGGCGATTACATCGATGTGTTCGCGCTTGGCAAATTCAATCAACTTCTCGGCGGGTTCACCGTATTCGACAATCATCTCCAGGGGGATATCGTGCTCGGAGGCGCATTTTTCGACTACATAGAATATGCGGCGGCGCAGATCGTCCCACTGTTCCGTCTCGGTAACCGGGGCCGAGGGCACGAAATCGGTGTACGTCGCAGTCGGCGAGTTGGGCAGGACCAGCATGGCGTATACCTGGCTCTTGAACTGACTTTTGTTGCCGGCGGCAAGCCTGACGGCCTCTTCGGCAGCCTTATCCGATTGTGGTGAACCGTCGATGGCGACGAGTATCTTTTTTCTCAGATTCAGCATACAACCCCCGCCATGTTCTATTCATAACACTTTGTTACAAGACCACTTTAATCCCTTAAATAGGAATATAATGCAATTTTTATGACTTGACAATTATAAAACATTATTCTACATTTATGGCGATCTGTCGTTTTTGCGCCATTTTTTGAAGATGTTATGATTTTTCATTAAATTTCACAATCTTAATCCCCATATTTTTCATTATATCTGACAACACAGGGTACCGACCATGGCAAAGAAAGAAAAATCAGAGTACCTCATTCAGGCCGTCTCCCACGCCTTGGACCTCTTGGAACAATTTCACGGGGAAACGGACGAACTGGGGGTCACCGAACTCAGCAAGCGGCTGAAGCTTCACAAAAACAACGTCTTCAGGCTTCTTGCGACACTGGAGTCACGGGGCTACATCGAGCAGAACCGGGTGACCGAGAACTATCGCCTCGGCCTCAAGACCCTTGAACTCGGACAAACCTTCATCCGCCAGATGGGCCTTCTGCGCCAGTCGAAACCGGTTCTGGAATCGCTGGTCAAGGACTGCAACGAAACAACCTACGTGGCTATCCTCAAGGATTTCAACATCATCTATCTCGATGCCGTGGAGACCGACATGACCGTGCGCGTGGTGCCCCGGGTCGGTTCACGGTTGCCGGCCTACTGCACCGCCGCCGGCAAGGTTCAGATCGCCCATATGAGCGATGAAGAGCTGGAAAACTATCTCCCGACCAAAGAGCTGAAGCGCTATACGAAAAATACCGTCACCGACCGCGATGTCCTCAAGAAGCAGTTGAAGGCCATCGCCGAGCAGGGCTACGCTATCGACAACGAGGAACTCGATGTCGGCGTCAAGTGCGTCAGCGCCCCGATCCGCGACTATACCCGCCGGATCATCGGCGCGGTCAGCATCTCCGGCCCATCCATGCGCTTTACGGATGACCGGCTGGAGAAGGAACTCATCCCCCTGGTGACGAAGGCGGCCAAGGAGATATCCTCCAAACTTGGTTTTCAATAACGGCACCAACCTTCTCATATCCATAACGAGGGCGGCTTTCAGGCCGCCTTTGTCGTTTCCGCTTGAAGATATACCCGCCGTTGGCTACTATCCGGTTATCGCGGGAAGCCTTTTGAGGTACGAACATGCCGACTTATAAAGTGATCGAACTGGGTACCGTCACCGAGGAAGCCATCGAGGAGACGCTCAACGAGTGGACAGCCAAAGGATGGCGCTTCGACGGCATGCAGTTTGCCATGCGCGAATCCAGCCGGCGGCCGAGCATGGCCTTTGTGCTGTTCACGCTGGACCACGCGGAGAAGGACGTGCCATGAACAGCCACGACGACACCCTCTACCTGGTCGACGGCTCCTCCTACATCTACCGGGCCTACTACGCCATCCGTCACCTTTCCTCGCCCAGCGGCCATCCCACTAACGCCATCTACGGCTTTATCCAGATGCTGCTCAAGCTGATCAAGGACCATGATCCCAAACACCTGGCGGTGGTCTTCGACGCCGGCCGGATAACCTTCCGCACCGGGATCTACCCCGAATACAAGGCCAACCGGGCAGCCATGCCGGATGACCTGCGCCAGCAGGTCGGGCCGATCCGCGAAGTGGTGCGCGCCTTCAATATCCCGGCCCTGGAGTTGGAAGGGTTCGAGGCGGACGACATCATCGGCGCCCTGGCCGCCCGTTACAGCGCTCTGGGCGGCCGGGTCGTGGTAGTGACCGGCGACAAGGACCTGATGCAGATAGTGACGGAAAACGTTACCCTACTGGATACGATGAAGGACAAGCGGTCGGGCCTGGCTGAGGTGAACGAACGCTTCGGCGTCGGCCCCGACCTGGTCCCGGATATCCTCGGCCTGGCCGGCGACAGCTCGGACAATATCCCCGGCGTACCGGGCATCGGGGAGAAAACCGCCATCAAGTTGGTCCAGGAGTTCGGTTCGCTGGACGGGCTTTTGGAGCGGGCCGGCGAGGTCAAGGGAAAAAACGGCGAAAAGCTGCGGGAATTCCGCGACCAGGCGCTCCTGTCGCGCAAGCTGGCCACCATAGAGCGCAACGTCCCCCTGGAGATCGACCTGGACGAACTGGCCGCCCGGGAACCGGATACCCCGACCCTGAACGCTTTTTTCAAACAATACGGTTTCACCACCCTGATCAAGGAGTTGACCGGCCACGCCACCCTCTCCACCGAGAGCTACCGCACCGTCACCACGGCCCGGGATCTGGAGGCGTTGGCCGCAGCCCTGGAACAGGCCGGAGAATTCGCCTTTGACCTGGAGACCACCAGCCTCGACCCGCGCTTGGCCGAGATCGTCGGCCTGTCGTTCTCCTACAGCGATCACGAGGCCTGCTATATACCGGTGGGGCACGTAACCTCCCCCCCCTCCCAGGCGCCTCCCGCAGATGAAGGCTCGTTGTTCGCGTCCCACCATCACACCAGGGGCAAGGGTGAGGACGCCCCCCCCTTAGCCCCCAACCAACTCCCGCGGGACCAGGTATTGGAACGCCTGCGCCCTTTGTTCCTGAATCCGGAACTGCACAAGGTCGGACAGAATATCAAGTTCGACATGCAGGTGCTGGCCAACAGCGGCATCACGGTCGCAGGGGCCTGGTTCGACACCATGCTGGCCTCCTATGTGCTCAACCCGGCCCGGAGCGGGCACGGCCTGGACGCCTTGGCCCAGGAGCACCTCAACCACCGCATGATCAGTTACAGCGAGGTGACCGGAACCGGCAAGGGGCAGAAGAACTTTTCCCAGGTTGAGGTGGAGGCCGCCTCCCGCTATGCCTGCGAGGACGCCGACGCCACCTGGCTCCTGCGGCGCAAATTCGGACCGCAACTGGCCGAAACCGGCCTTGAGCGGCTTTTCCGCACCATAGAGATGCCGCTGGTCACGATCCTGGCCGACATGGAAAATTACGGGGTATTACTGGACAGGACCATGCTGAAGGAGCTTTCCGAGGACTTTTCAACCCGCCTGGCAGAGTTGGAGGTGCAGATATTCGCCGTTGCCGGCGCCCCCTTCAACCTCAATTCCCCCAAACAGTTGGGCGAGGTGCTCTTCGAGCGCATGGGGCTGAAGACCGGCAAGAAAACCAAGGGAAAGACCGGCTGGTCCACGGACAACGAGGTTTTGAGCGCTCTGGCCGAGGAACACGAGGTCGCCCGGCTGATCGTGGATTACCGCGGACTTACCAAACTCAAGTCAACCTACAGCGACGCCCTGGCGCGCCTGGTCTGCCCCAAAACCGGCCGGGTGCACACCTCCTACAACCAGACCGTCACCGCCACCGGGCGGCTCTCGTCCTCAGATCCCAATCTGCAGAACATCCCGGTCCGCACCGACGAGGGGCGCCGTATCCGCCACGCCTTCATCGCCCCGCCGGGGCATGTCATCCTCTCGGCCGACTACTCCCAGATCGAGCTGCGCGTGCTGGCCCACCTCTCCGGCGACCAGGTATTCTGCCACGCCTTCGCCCACGACGAGGACATCCACACCCGCACCGCGGCAGAGGTCTTCGGCCTGTTCCCCGAGATGGTCACCAGCGAGATGCGCCGCCAGGCCAAGACCATCAATTTCGGCATCATCTACGGCCAGGGGGCCTTTAGCCTGGCAAAGCAGTTGGGCATCGCCCGCAAGACCGCCGAGGAGTTCATCGCCGCCTACAAGGAACGCCACAGCGGCGCGGTCGGCTTCCTGGATTCCTGTATCCGCCAGGCGGAAGAGACAGGATACGTCACCACCATCCTGGGCAGGCGGCTCCCCATACCCGACATCCAGAGCACGAACGGCAACGTGCGGGCCTTTGCCCAGCGCAACGCCATCAACTACCCCATCCAGGGCTCGGCGGCAGACATCATCAAGAGCGCCATGATCCGGGTGGACGCACGGATACGGGCTGAGGGACTGAAAAGCCGTCTGACCATGCAGGTGCACGACGAACTGGTCTTCGAGATACCGGAGGAGGAACTGCTCCCCATGGAGTTGTTGGTGGAGGAGGAGATGTCCCGCGCCGTGGAATTGAAGGTGCCGCTCAAGGTGGATATCAGCTACGGGAAGAACTGGAGCGAGGCGCACTGATCCCTGTAATTGCGCCCTGCCCCGCGGACCTCCCAATTACAACGTCTGGGTGACCGTCTCAATGGTGACAGCCACGGTGGCCCGTGCCCACGCGAACTTCGCCTTGATTACATCGAAATCCGGTCCGGTAGTAATAAAATGCGCCGTACCCTTGATAAGGAAACCGATGCCCGGACCGAGATTGCCTGCTACCTTGCTGCTTCCCAACGTAATCAATACGTTGTTGTTGAAGGCGATGTTCGCCTCCGTGCGGTGCATGTAACCGGCAGGAATCAACAAGCGGCCATCCTCGGAGATTCTCACGTAACTGTTCCAGGTATTGACCATATGCGGACCTTCTTCTCCAAGGGTCGCAATGGCAACGACCCCATCGTGTTTCAGCACTTCCAACAGTTTATCCGGAATCATGATTTTCTCCTTAGACTCTCTTTAGTTTTATTGCATCCCAACAACTGGACCCATTCGATCAGGTGATATCTGCATTCCGTCAGGTGTCGGTTTCCCCTTGACGACCTTTCAAGGATGCCCTAGGCTTTTTTCCGAGACGGGCTGGAAACTACTCGGAGAAGTGGGGCGCCATGTTCATTCTGAATAACAACGGGGATATACCGCTCTACAAACAACTCTATAATCAGATAAGAGAACGAGTTCTCTCGGGGCAGATGTCCGCGGATTTCAAGCTCCCCTCCGTCAGGGATTTGGCTGACGAACTTTCGGTCAGCCGAAACACCGTGGAGGCTGCCTATCTCATGTGCGGGCTTGATGAACAGGACAAGTGGCCTAACGCCAGAAAAGAAATGGCAAAAAGGTACTGAACCTCTGCGAAGAATAAAGAGGTTATGGAGGTAAAATACGTCATTTACAAAAAACTGCCGGATAAAATTCACAGAGGCATTAATGATCCTCATAAGCAAAAAAGCCTACAATACTATTCTCCGGGCATTCGACTCAGGATACGGGTACTCCATGTGCCGGGCCGTGGCCCGCGCCACCTCCCCGCCATGGTAGCGGGCGACCACCGTGAGCGCCATGTCGATGCCGGCCGAGATCCCGGCGGACGTAACGACGCGCCCGTCCTCCACCACATGCTGGCCGTATTCCACCGTCACGGCGGGAAACGAGTCGCGCATCCAGTCCAGGGAGCGCCAGTGGGTCGTGGCATGCAGCCCGTCGAGCAGGCCGGCACAGCCCAACAGCATGGCCCCGGTACATACCGAGGTCAGCGTTTCCACCTCGGCATTGCGCTCGCGCAGCCATTGGAGCATCACCGGGTTGTCCAGTTCCCTCCGGGTACCCCAACCGCCCGGCACCACAAGGATATCCAGCCTCGGGCAGGTTGCGAAGGTGACGCCGGGCACGACCCTCATCCCGCCCGAGGTGGTGACGGGATCGTTGTTCTCGGCCACCAGCAACACCTCGAAGGGTGAGGGCTCCTCGCGTCGCTTTGCCTCGTTGAGCCGCACCGTGGAAAAGACCTCGAACGGTCCGCAGAAGTCGAGCACCTCAATCTCGTCGAACAGCACGATACCCACGCGTTTCCTGTCCATGAGCCCCTCCCGGCTCCCCCGGTTACGGTTTGCCGTGTTGATGGTCTTTCCGTGTCGCCTGGAACACGACCTCCAGCTTCAGGACCGCGCCCTGCCGCTCGACCTGCACGACCCCGCGGTCGCCGGGGTGTTTCTGCTGCACGGCATAGGTCAGGTCAAAGTTGTCGGTCAGCCTCTCGCCGTCGAAGGAAAGCAACAGGTCTCCCTGTTTCAGGCCCGTGCGGTCGGCGTTGGAACCGGGCAGCACCGCCTTCACTTCCAGACCGTGGCCGGTTCGCGCCGGTTCGATCATCACGCCGAGGCGGACCCCCGTCTCCGGCAGGTCCTCATAGGCCTGGTACACCTGGAAATCGTAGGGCACCATGGGGAAATCGGGAATATCGACGTGCATCAAACGGCTCTTCTTCTCGGGAGAGAGATTGATCTCCTTGCCGCCGATGATAACATAGGATGTGGGAAGGCGGCGGAAAACCCGGCGCGGAATGCCGAAACCGTTGCTGACATGATCGCCGCCGGCGACCACCAGCAGATGTTTGCCCTGTCCTGCCGGGCTTGCCAGGTAGCGGGCCGCCGATTCGGCCATGGTTTCGTCCCGCACGGTCTGGGCGTGGACAAAATTGTCGAGGACCATTCCCCCATGAATGTGATCGCCGAAGACGGCCGTCACCAAACCTCGCTCATACGGGTCGGCCAGGTCGAGTTCCGGCAATTGGGCCCGCTCTGCCGGGCTAAGCTGCTCCGGCGCCTTGCTGCGTACCGCCCGCACCAGGTTTTTCTCGGCATCCAGGGCGATGACCGGGATGTGCCGTTCGCGGGCAAAGTTCAGCAGGTCCCTGTAGTAGGCAAAATCCATATTCCAGATTTCGAACCAGCGGGATTCCTTGAGAAAGGCCTTTTCATCCAGCTTTCCGGCAACCCAGCGGTCAAGGATCGGCTGCTGGGACCGCACGAACATCTCCATGCCCAGCGCCACCCGGTCGGGATAGCGTTCGGCAAGGGCCTGAAGGACCTGGAGCTCCAAACGGTGGGAAGCCGGGTTGTCATGGGTCTCACCCACATAGACGATGCGTGCGTCTCCCGCTACGGCCAGCATCTGCTCCGGGCTGACCAGGATGCCGGTCGGCAGATGGACGACCTGGCCGATCCGGGGCGGCGCTGCGAGCGGATAGGGGTCCTGGGGGTCGCCCATTACCTGCCTGCCGACGGGGGCACAGGCGGTCATGGTGAACAGACTCAGGGCAACCATAGCTACCAATGGAAAGAAACGGGCCATGCGGCCTCCTCTTGGGAAAGAGATACGTGAACTTTTTTTCTTGCCTTGTCTTGTAGCCTAGAATAAATAAATCCAACCTACTTTACAATAGATCAATAGGCGACCCATGCATGCCGAAAAGCTCCAGGCCATAGTAATCTCGACCATCGATTACGGCGACAGCGACCGGATCGCATCGTTGTTTTCCCTGGAGCATGGCCGCATCAAGGCCTTTGCCCGCGGCGCGCGCACCAGCCGCAAGCGTTTCGGGGCGGCGCTGGAGGCCTTTGCCCGTATCGAGGCCCAGGTGCGGGTTAAAGACGGCCTTGCAGGTCTTCAACAGGCCGAGATCGTCACCATCTATCCCCGCATCCGCGGCGATCTGTCCGCCATTGCCCATGCGCTCTATGCCTGCGAGGTGGTGGAAGCCATGACCCCCGAAGGGCACCCGCTGCCGCGGCTCTACCGGTTACTGGCCGCATACCTGGACCGTCTGGAAATGGAAACGGCAGCCGATGATGGCGACCGCCGTTTTTTCGAGATCAACCTGTTGAATATCCTGGGCTATCGCCCCGCACTGGAGAGCTGTTCCCGTTGCAACGGACCCTTTGGGACAACCGGTGCATTGCTGCAGGAGAGCGGCGAGCCGGTGTGCCGGGCATGCGCCACGACCGGCAGGCCGCTGCACTCCGCGACCCTCAAGGCACTGAACGCCTGCATGGCGACCGGCACCTTCGGCAAGGTCGTTTTTCCAGCCGATCTCCTGGTGGAAGGGGGGATACTGCTGGACAGGTCCATCGCCACACATGCCGGACGTCGGCTGAAAAGCCTGGAGTTCTTGACGCAGGTCACACAGCCTGGGAGCCCGCCGGACTGAGGGGATCGCAGCAAACTCATTCCAGATCGGAAGGCCCCCTCGTTTTGTCCTCCTTTTTTCTGCCGTCCAGCAGGGCGCGCCAGCAATACCCGGCCGCAAAGCCGCCCACCGCTCCCGCCAGCAGGAACACGAACAACTGCATATCCCCCTCGCCGGTATCGATCAGCGGTTTTCTGGCCTCGCGGCCATGTTCCCTGGCGACCTTCTGGACAATGGTTTCATCGATCCCCTGCCACTGCTCCGCAGCCTGAGACACCGCTCCCATTGCCAGCAAAAACACGCTTATCATAATGATGGTGGTGTGGCGTCTCATCGTCCCCATCCCTCCGTACCCTCCAGGACCGTGCGGGAGAGCAGGTCCGGTCGTTTCCTGCGCAGCAGGGAGACCATGCCGGCGGTGATCGCGCCTTCGATGATCCCTAAAGGCAACTGGGTGGGGACGAACGCCAGGGCGATCTTGCCGGCCAGGGGCCAGAACGGGCTTGCGCCGCGAATGCCGGCGGCCAGGATCATGGCGGTCGTGGCGTACGTAGCCCAATCGGCCAGCAGGCCGGCTATGAACGCGGCCACGACCGACCCGGCGCCGCAGGCGCGTAATCCCCGAAATACGAAAAACCCGGTAAAGGAGCCGACAACCCCCATGGAAAAGAGGTTGGCACCCCAAGTGGTAAGGCCGCCATGGGAGAGAAAGAGTGCCTGGATCAAGAGAGCCACCGCCGCGACGACAACCCCCATTGCCGGGCCGAGAAGAATCGCGGCCAGCCCCGTACCGCAGGGATGGGAACAGGTTCCTGCGGTCGGCACCGGCACCGGCATGCAGGAGATGACGAATACCACGGCCGCCACCATCCCCACCAGGGGTTTGCTGGACAGGTCCCGGGCCGACCGCCGCGTCAGACTGCGCAACCCCAAGGCCAAAAAGGGCGCTGACGCGACAAACCAGAACGTTGCCCAGGAAAAAGGCAAAATTCCCTCGGAGATGTGCATGGCAAATGAGATGGACGGCAGAAGAACGACAGGCAGGACAACGGCTGACAACAGTAACGCTGGATGTTTCATGATACGCTCCCTTCCCCACGGTTGGAGTGTTTATGTGGCTTCCAGCCAGGTCTCCTGACTCGGGGATCGTCCCGTCACCGCGCCTTCCCATCCTTTGCGGACAGTGGCCTTATGCGGTGGCAGTCCCCCCTCACAGTTGCGGGGCAGCGCCGGATTCGCACCGGCTTCCCTTGAACCGGAAGCAGTTTCTTCCATTTTGTAGCATGGCGAACGGCAAAAGACAACCCGAATCCGCAACGCCTGAATGGCGGATCAAGCGCCATGCCAAGCGCAGGGAACCGTGAAAGCGCCACGGATTCAGGGGCGCCTCACCTGCTGCCATAACGCCGGCAGGCGGCCGTGAAAGTGGGCGCGATCCCGTCATTGCTGCCGAAATGCAGGTGGATGTAGGACGCCAGGCAGTTTTGGAGACGATACCCCTCCCGGCCCAGTTCCTTGCCCTGCCGGGACACCCGGTAACAGCGCTCGACGGCATCCGGCATCGTCCCGACCTCGGAATAGTGGAACTCGTGACCGCGGGCGCCGTCGGCGGCGATCACACCGAAAGCTGCCGTGAATTCGACCTGGCGATACCCGAGCGCCTTACGTTTCGGCAACATGCGCGCCCGCACCGGGAAGATGCCGACGAAATCGGCCTCCTGCCGCCCCTCCCCGGACTCCATGCCCCGGGTCAGGTAGATGAAGCCGCCGCACTCCGCATACACCGGCATGCCCGCCTCGACAGCATCCCGCACGGCCGCCTTCATGGCGCTGTTGGCGGCCAGGCGTTCGGCATACAGCTCCGGGTACCCTCCCGGCAGGTAGATGCCGTGGATACCGGGCGGCAGGTGCACATCTGCCAGCGGCGAGAACGGGACCACTTCGGCGCCGGCCTCCCGCAGCAACCGCAGGTTGTCTTCGTACACGAAGCAGAAGGCCGCGTCACGCGCCACGGCGATACGGACCGGAGAACGTTCCTCGAGCCTCTCTTTTTCAAAGGGTGCGGCATCGTCATTGGCCGGCAGGGGGGGTTCTCCCCCCTTTGAAAAAGGGGGCGCGGTGAGGATGTGAATGTCAGCCAGCCCCGCCATATCCAGGCAGTTTTCCGCCACGTCGGCCAGCCGTTCCAGATAGTCGGGCGACAGCGGGTTATCCTCGGCCGTGACCAGCCCCAGGTGGCGCGAGGGAATCCCCAGGGAATCGTCACGGGGGATGCAGCCGAACACCGTCAGTTCCGGCAGCGCCGTTGCCACGGACCGGCACAGCAATTCTCCGTGGGACGGACTTCCCACATTGTTGAAGATCACGCCGGCAATCCTGACGCGTTCGTCGTACCCGACGAACCCTTTGACCAACGCCGCCGCACTGGCCGCCATGCCGCGGGCATTGACCACCAGTACCACCGGCAGGCCGCAAACGGCGGCCACCTGGGCGCTGCTCCCCTCCATGGGCGCGTGGCCGATGCCGTCGAACAGCCCCATCACCCCCTCCACCACCGCCACGTCGGCTCCGCTCGCATGCAGCCGGAAGGTACCGGCCACGAACGGTTCGGGGCACATCCAGCCGTCCAGGTTGACGGAGGGGCGACCGGTGACCAGGCGGTGATAACCGGGGTCGATGAAATCGGGCCCGCACTTGAAGGGCGCAACCGCCATCCCGCGACGCCTGAAGGCCGCCATGACGGCCAGGGCCACGGTGGTCTTGCCGGAACCGCTCTGGGGAGCGGCCAGGAGGAAACCGCGCCGGGTCATCGCAGCGACTTTCTTGCGCCGCCGTACTGGAAAAACGCGATCAAGTGGAACTCTTCCTTGTCGTAGTTCCGGGGGAACGACCCCACCGGACCGATGGCGCGCAGGGTGCGCATGACCTCGTCATCCAGTATCCGAGCGCCGGAACTTTCCAGCAACTCCACCTTGGTGATCTCGCCGTGCCGGTTGAAGGTTATCCGTACCGGCGTCACGCCCTCGATCCCGTTCTGGGCCGCCTCCTGCGGATAACGCCAGACGCCGTACACGGCGGTCTCGAACCGGCGGAGGAATGAACCGAACTGGATATCGTCGCTGTTGAGGAAACGGGTATCCCCTTCGGCCACGTCGTTCTCGAATTTGCGACGATACCCCTCTTCCAGTTTGGCCAGACGTTGCGCGCCCGGAAAAAGCTGGGGCCGGGCGATCTGCGGTACGCTCTGGGACTTCGGCCTGAGCAGGCTCGCCACCGACGAACCGGGTGTCAGCGGGGCTTCCTGGCGTTTCGAAGGCAACGGCAGGGCCTGTCTGGCCGGAGGGGCTTGACGTTGTGCGCTCTTCCCGGCCTCCTGGGGTTGCGGCCTTGCGGCCGGCCGTGGCGCCGGCCCGAAGCTGTCCCGGGGGGCATTCCCCCGGGGAGCCATCTCTTTCGGAACACGCTGCCGTTGCTCGGAGAAACGTTTTGTCTCCTGTTGCCGTGGCGCCATCTGCGGCTTCGGTTCCGGCATCTGCTGCAGGTCGATGAAGACCGGTTCCTTGGGAGGCGGTTTTTGTTCGTGGGGCAGATAGTATATCAACGCAAACATGCCGACATGCAGCGCCACGGAGATTACCAGAAGGTAGATAAAGGTTTTTTCGATATATTTGTCAGACATGCAGGATGGTCACTCGGAAAAAAGATAGAACAAACCGGATATGCCGCCGTCGCGCGGGGGCTACTCCCCCTCGGGCATGGGAACGGCTTGGAAACCCCGGTCGTAGTTCAGTACCGCATCGTTTTGCTTGCTGGTTTCGGCACGAAGGTACATCAGGATTTCCTTCAAGCTTTCCAGGATGATATGCTCCGCTTTGGGAAATTCGGACGGATCAAGCTCCAGCGTTACCGTACTCTGATAATCGGTGTTTCGCAAGTGGTTCAGGAAGCGGGTCAGCGGCAGCATGCCGTGCCCCGGCAAAAGATGCTCACGTCCCTGCCCGTAATCGGAAAAATGGATGTTCCTGATACGGCCGGTTTCATAGAACAGATAAAAGTCATTGATGAAATTGGCCTTACCCGATCCCATATGGGTGCAGTCGAAGGTCATGAACAGGTTGTGATCACGGATAAACTCGATCATCCGGTGGGTGGCGGATAGAATGTTGGGGTTTATCTTCATCCTGCCGACCCACGGCATGTTCTCGATAGTAACGGCCACCTGGCCGTCCATTCCCACGACCTTCTGAAAATCCGTCACACTGTAGAGCCAGCGCCAATACGTAATCTCCAGTCCCATCCATGACGGCGGGTGAAAGTTCACCAGCGGAATGCCGCATTCCGCCGCCAGGCTCACGCTCCGCCGCAACGAATCAGCCGGACCGCCCCAGCCGTCCAGCGGCATGAAGGGCGCATGGATGGAGTGGATCACCGTTATCTGCTGAAGGGATCTGATCAGCTTGACCGGATTGATCTTCTGGAAGTCCTGGCTGATGATCAGTTCCACACCATCGAAGCCGGCCGCCGCCGCAAGCTCGAAGACCCGCGGAAGCGGAAGCGTGAAGAGACTTCCTGTGGAGAGGGAGATCAGCATGAGGCCTACTCTTCGACCACGCGATAGGCGGCGCTCACCCGCCGCTGGACGTTGTCGATGGTCTCCAGCGCTTCCCTGAGCATCAAGCGCGTTTTTTCGTCCAGGGCGGCAACATCCAGATACATGGCCGCCGCGCTATCCCGGCCCGGAAACATCTCCCGTTCCCGCATCAGCCGCAACTCGTTCAGGGTATGCCAGGATTGCAGCAATCGTTCGGCAGCATCCACATCCAATGCCCGGTGCACGAGCAGCGCCCGGATGCGCTGGGGGATTTCTACGGCATCGACCCGGTTGATCAGGGCCAGTGCGGTAACCGTAGCCGAGAGCGGCAGAAGGCCATGCTCGAACAATCTGAACAGCCCGCTGTACGGACCGCCCCTCTCAAGGCGCCAGCCCCCCATGATACCCAGGCCGTTGGACAGGTCCAACAGACGGGAGACAAGGTCGCCTATGGCACGGCGGCTCTGCTGGAGCTGCGACAGCACCAAAGCCCTGAATTCCCCCTCCATCGCCGGGGTTTGCAGAAGGGCCTCGTGATCGGCCCACCTGAGCAGTTCGACCAACTCCCGTCGCTTGCCCCGCGCCAAGCCCTGCTCCAAACGCCGGCTCCACTCCGGCAGGCTCCCCCGCCAGGAGGAATTCACGAGAGCGATATCGCCGTTAACACGCAGGCCGCACGTTGCAAAGCCCTCCTGGAGAATGTCGCAGTAACGGGAAACCTCGTCCAAGTCGCCATTAGCGGCCCGCCCGAAGACCAACGCCACCTGCAACGGACAGAAGGGTGAGAATTCCCGGCGGCCGGCCGGACCCAGCGCCAGGGGCATCATGTCGGGCAGCCGCTTGCCGGAGGGGCCGAGCCGTTTCAGGGCATAACGGTGCAAGGAACCGGCCAGAGCGTGCAAAAAGTGCGTGCTGAAATGATAAAAGGCCACGGCGGAACCGTAGCAGCCAAAATGGTCGTAGAGTTCGGCATAGAAGTCGTCGCAAAGTTCCCCAAGACGGACAGGGTCCGCGCTTGCCGCCGTCTGGTCGACAATCCGCTCAAGCCGCGCCACACGTTCGTCATTGGCGGCGGCAAGGGTTTCAAGGGCTTGGCAGGCCTCGTCAAACAGCCCTTCCGCCTCCTCGGAGCGGCACGAAACACTCCGTTCCAGAAGCGCTTGGCGAAAATCGGCGCCAAACTCTCCGGCAGCCCGGCAGGCACTGATATCGCCACTTTTTGACGTGACCAGGACCGCCATCACTCCTCCGTAGTGTCATGTACGTTGCGGGCCAGAAAGCGCCTGATCTCTTCACTCGGAGGGGATGTCAGGAGCGAAACCGCCACCATGACCAGGATCACCAGCGGCGCGCCGATGAAGGCCGACGAGGTGGCGGGCGGCAGAGCGGAGAGAAACGGCAGAGCCCCGGCCATGAAGGGGACAAAGGTGATCACTACCCCGGCCAGCATCCCGCTGATGACCCCGGCGGCGTTAGCCCTGCCCCACCAGATTCCCAACAGAAAGGCGGGAAAGATGGTGTTGCCGGCCAAGGCAAAGGCCAGGGCCGCAATCTCGGCGATCATACCCCACGGCCTGAGGGACAATGCCATGACGATCACGGCCAGGGCCAGAAAAAAACCCTTGGCTGCGTAGACCTTGTCCACCTCACTGGCATTCGGTCTGATCAGGCGGGGATAGATATCGTAGGAAAATGAGGCCGAACCGGTCAGGAGCAGGCCCGCTACCGTGGAAAAGGCGGCGCTCATCCCGCCGGCGGCCAACAGGCCGATGCACCAGAGGGGCAGGCCGCTGTAACGTACGGCGGAAAGCACGGCCATATCCGCCACCATCGGGTCGGTGCTGTTCAGTACGATGCCGCCGCGCGCCTCGAACAGCCTGGCCAGGACGCCATAGGCCGGGGCCGACCAGTAGATGAGGGCGATGAAGAACAATCCCCATACCACCCCCCAGCGGGCGTCACGGATACCGGGTACCATGTAGAAGCGGGAGAGCACGTGGGGCAGGCCGGCCGTGCCGAACATGAGGGTAAAGCAGAGCGCCAGCCAGTGGAAGGACGATACCGTGGCGAACGGCTCCGACCAGGCAAAGCCGAATTGCTGTTGCAGGTCGCGGATGGCAGCACCGTAGCCGAACTGGGGGAGTATCCAGAAATACCCCAGCTTGCGGGCCATGAGCATCAGCGGCAGGATAAAGGCGGTGATCAGCACGAAATACTGCAGTTTCTGATTCCGCGCGACCCCGAGGGCGCCGGATACGACCACGAACCCCACCACCAGCGCGGCACCGACGATCACCGCCGGGGTATAGGCAATCCCGAACAGCCATGAGACGATCAGGGCAATGCCGCGGAACTGGGCGACACCGTAGATGATGGTGATAACAATGGCAATGATTGCCGCCAGGGTACGGGCGGCCTCGGATTCATAGCGAAAACCGACGAAATCGGGAGCCGTGTACTTGCCGAAGCGCCGGATCTGCGTGGCCATCAGCACCAGCAGCAACACGTAGCCTCCGGTCCAGCCGACCACGAAGGCCATGGCGTAGTACCCCTTGAGGTAGAACATGCCGGCCAATCCCAGAAAGCTGGCGGCGCTCATCCAGTTGCTGGCGATGGCAGCGCCGATGCCGATCCGCCCGGTGTACCCGCCGGCAACGCCGTATTCCGACGCCTGCCTGCTGCTGGTACGCAATCCCGAAGCAATGAACAGGGCAAACATCCCGACCACGATGGCCAGGGGCACGAGCTGTACCGCGGATTCGGCCATTTAGTCCTCCTCCCGGCCGGAACGGATGCGGAAGCGCAGAGCCCCGTCCAGACGGCGGGCCGCATGGCGGTCCATCCAGATATTGAAAAGTACGCAGAGGATGATAAACCAGAGCGGCAACAACTGGCCGGTCAGCCAGAAATGGATGGGAAGATTGAAGAAGGTCATCTCGTTGAGCAGCAACTCGGAATAGTTGACCTCCAGCAGGTAAACAAATGCCTGGGTGCCGACGATGGCGACAAACCAACCCGCGAGAACCAGCCAGATAACCCGAACCTCGCCACGCATGGCGGTTCCGCGCGGCCTGAAAAAGCTGATTTCCTTGTCCGTTCTGGATTCCTCCATGGCTTTACCCCCGTTTTCGGCGCCCTGTTATGAAACTCTGCGGTAATGGATAAAGTAAATCTGCTTGCCGGCATCCATGAACTTGAGCATGTACTTGGAAAGCGGATAGCCTTCAAGGGCATGCCGATAAGGATCGGGAGAGAGGACATTGACGAAGCCGGGCATCTCCGGCATCAGCCGGGCCACGTCCTCGCCGTAGTCGTCGAAATCGGTGGCGAAATGAAAATCGCCACCGGGCAGCATGAATTCCGACAGGTAGCCGACGAATTCCCCATTGACCAGCCGCCGCTTGCGGTGTCGCTTTTTGGGCCATGGATCGGGGCAGTTGATGACGACCGCCTGCAACGAACGGCGGGGGATGCAGCGTTCCATAAAGGAGCGCGCTTCGGCGCGGACGACCCGCACGTTGTCCAGCCCGGCCTTATCGACCCGTTTGGAGGTCTTCAGGCACCCCTTATTGTAATAGTCCACGGCTATGAAGTTCCAGTCGGGGTGCAACTGCGCCATCTGGGCCACGAAATGCCCCGTACCGCATCCGATCTCCAGCGCCAGGGGATTGCCGTTACCAAAGATCTCGTTCCAGGCCGGCATGGAAGCCAGCGACTCAGCGTCGATAAACCGGGGGGAGGTTATGGGAATAAGCGTCACACATTCACCTGTTACCTATTAAATCGTTATAACTTACCACATTTCGCGACAATTATTCACCGCTTTTTGTTCTCAGCCGCAAAATAGCATCAATCGTGCAAATCACACCGGTCATACGGCACTATCCGGTACTTTCACCTTAACATTTTTTCCGCGCTATGATATAGATGTTCAGCTATTACGCTGTATCGGAGAACACATGGAAATATTTGGCGGTTTCATGGTGATGATGAGCATTATCGGCTTCTTTTTAGCGGTCATCTGGCTCATTATGCCGTTCGTGGTGTTCGCCATCAAGGGGAAACAGGACCGCACGCTGGAAGTGATGGAGCGTATCGAAAAACGGCTGGGGGAGGTGGAAGCCCGGCTGGCGGTACTCCGACAGGTTGACCGGCCCGTTGCAGCCGAACATGCTCCGCCTGTTCCGGACGCCACGACGCAGGGCGAAGGCCGGCCGGATGATGCGCCCGCCTCCCCCACCCTTGCCTGAACAACCTTTTTACGATAGTATTCACCGCACCAATATGAATCGGAGGACATACGAGATGCCGTTGTTGCAGGGCAAAAAAGTAGTAATTTTCGGGGTTGCAAACGAAAAAAGCATTGCCTGGGCCATTGCCCGGGCTTTTCATGAACAGGGCGCCGAGCTGGCCGTTACCTATGCCAATGAGGCGATCGAAAAAAGGGTCCGACCCCTGGCGGAATCGTTGAACGCCGCAGCGATCCTTCCGTGCAACGTCACCAGCGACGACGAGATCGCGGCGGTATTCACGGAACTGGGCAAGCGGTGGGACGGCATCGACATCATCATCCATGCCGTGGCCTTCGCCAACAAGGAAGAACTGAAAGGGACCATCGTCAATACCACCCGCGAGGGTTTTGCCACCGCCATGGACATCAGCGTCTATTCCTTCCTCGGCGTCCTGAAGGCGGCCCAGCCGCTGATGCAGGGACGCAATGGAGCGGCACTGACGCTTACCTACCATGGTGCCGTGAAGGTATTCCCCAGCTATAACGTCATGGGCGTTGCCAAGGCCGCCCTGGAGGCCTCCGTACGCTACCTGTCCGAGGCGCTGGGCCCCGAGGGCATCCGGGTCAACGCCATTTCCGCCGGGCCCATCCGTACCCTGGCCGCTTCCGGCGTGAACGGCTTCATCCAGATACTTAACCACGTCGAGTCCAAGGCTCCCCTGCGCCGCACCATCACCCAGGAGGATGTGGCCCGCTCCGCCGTCTACCTGTGCAGTGACATGGCCAGCGGCGTGACCGGCGAAATACACTACGTGGACGGTGGCTATAACGTGATCGGCTTGTAACCTGAATCCGTGACGCCTGAACGGCGGAGCGAGCGACAGGCCGGAGTCCAACGCCGCCCATGCAGCATCTTGCCTGCTTTGCCGTGCGTCCTCCGCTACCATGGAGACACGGTTGGCAATGCCGGACTGAGGCATGGTAAGCGAGAGGAGCCGTGAAGGTGTCACGGATTCAGGTGTACGTATAAACGAGGTAAAGGCAGGGATTACCCCTTTTCTCCCTTTACCCGATTTTCCCCGGAGCCTTCCCATCAAAGAACCTTACGGCAATCTCGCAGGACTCAAACAAAGCCAGATTCAGGCGCTGGAACGCCTCTACCGGAGGCGCGTCCCGCCCGCCGAGTTCTGCTCCTTTGAACTGGCCGCCCGCCTCGTCGAACTATCATCCGACATCCGCCGTCAGATCGGTATCCTGGTCAATCGCCAGGGCATGGTGGAATACGTCGTCGTGGGCGACGAAAAGGGGCTGGTCATACCGGAACTGCGCGACTATCCCCTGGGCAAGCATCCGCTACGGGGACTGCGCCTGATCCATACGCATCTCAAGAACGAGCCGGTCAGCGAAGACGACATCACCGACCTTTCCTTGCTGCGCCTCGACCTGCTGGCCGCCCTGTTCGTTACCCCGGCCAGGCAGCAGATTTCCGTCCAGATCGCCCATCTTTCCCCGGCCCACGGCGGCCCCTCGGCCGTGACCATGCCTGCCGCGCCTCTCGACCGCATCGACCTGGACCTCACCCACTTCATCCCCGAGCTGGAAGCCGACCTGGAACGCACCATGCGCGCCGCCGCCCATGCCGGAGACGCCGTCGAGCGCGCCATCCTGATCTCCGTCACCATCAGCGGGACGCGGCAGGAAGCGGAGGATTCCATCGCCGAACTGCGCGAACTGGCGAGGACCGCCAGCATCGAGGCCCTGGACAGCTTCATCCAGCGCCCGCGCAGCCTCAATCCCCGTTTCCTGATGGGCGAGGGCAAAATGCGCGACGTGGTCATCCGCGCCCTCCAGCGGGGCGCCACCATGCTGGTCTTCGATCAGGAGCTGACGCCGGCCCAGATCCGTTCCATATCGGCCATGACCGAGTTGAAGGTTATCGACCGCAGCCAGTTGATCCTGGACATCTTTGCCCGGCGGGCCAAAAGCCTGGACGGCAAGGTTCAGGTGGAACTGGCCCAGCTCAAGTACCTGCTGCCGCGCCTGACCGGACGGGGTGTGCAGATGTCGCGGCTGATGGGCGGCATCGGCGGGCGCGGACCGGGTGAGACCAAACTGGAAACCGACCGCCGCCGTATTCGCGACCGCATCGCCAGCCTGGAGCGGGAGCTGAAGGAACTGTCCCGGGGCCGCGACCAGCGCCGCCGCCAGAGGGTCAAGGCCGGTGTGCCGATCATCTCCATCGTCGGCTACACCAATGCCGGCAAATCCACCCTGCTGAACGCCCTGACCCGGAGCGAGGTCTTTACCGAAGATCTGCTCTTCGCCACCCTGGACACCTCCACCCGCCGCCTCCGCTTCCCCCGTGAACGGGAGGTGATCATCACCGATACGGTCGGCTTCATCCGTTCCCTGCCAAAGTCGCTGTTGGGCGCCTTCAAGGCCACCCTGGAAGAGCTGCGGGATGCCGATCTGCTGCTGCACGTGGTGGATGCGGCCAACCCGCGCTTCGAGGACCAGATCGCCCAGGTGAGGACCATTCTTACCGAATTGGAACTGGGAGACAAACCGGAGCTCTTGGTCTTCAACAAGGCCGACATCCTGAATGACCTGAAAAAGAAGGACACGGTAGCCTTCCTCAAGGTGCGTCAGATTGCCCGCACCAGAGGCGGGCTGACCATCTCGGCCCGGGACCGGAAGAGCCTGGCGCCGCTGGTTGAGGAGCTACAGCGGAGGTTCTGGCCATCCGAGCAGAACGATTTCCCGGCCCCTACTCAAACTGGGCCTTAAACTCCTCCACCACCTGTCGCAGACCTGCCACCTCCGCCCGGAGGAGCACAACCTCCTCTTCAAGCTTCCCAATCCGCTCATTCTCCGCCATCACCCGCTGCCGTGCCGCTTCGGGGGGCATGCCGCTTTCACCCGCTACGGACTCGGGCTCGCCATTCCAAAGCTGGGCATAGCGGGATTCCTTCCTCCCCGGTTGCCGCGGCAGGCGCACCACCAGCGGTGTATCGCGCCCCATCAGCTCCCCAAGCGCCTCCTCCACCGCCGTCAGGTCGGCAAAGGCGTGCATCCGCTCGCACCGGGTGCGCAACTCCCCCACAGTCTGGGGACCGCGCACCATCAACTCGCACACAAGGGCCAGCTCGGCCGGAACCAGGCCCAGCTTTTCAGCCAGCAGATGTCGGTACTTGGGCACCCGCCCGCCGTCCGCCGCCACCACCGCCATCTGCTTGAAGCGCAGGCCGTCCAGGGCCCGGACTACTTCTTCCTCGGCCAGGGCCATGATCGGGTCACGATTCGATTTCTGGTTGCAGGCATTGGTAAGGGCATTCAGGGTCAGGGGATAGTATTCCGGGGTGGTCATCTCCTTTTCGATCAGGCAACCAAGAACCCGTACCTCCACGCTATCCAGTAAATTGTCCACGGGAAACTCCTTTCTCACATCACTACATCCCGAAACCATACCGCCTGAACGGCGGATCAAACGAAAAGCAGGGGCAAGCGCCGCCGCTAATCTCATGCCGCTTTGCCGCATGAACGGCGCCACGGCTTCAGGTACACGATAAGGCTGCCAGTATAGCACGATGCGGGACGCCGGGTCAGCGGATTTTGCCGACCGGAATCTCAACCGTAACCGTATACACGTCTACAGGTATACGTGATTGGTAATGACGTCCCCAATCGCTATACTTACGATGTTACACGTATGTTTTGTGCGTTCAGGGAGTGTTCGTCCATGTGCAAAAAGCTCTTCATCGCCGCCACCGGCCAACACTGCGGCAAGACCACCATCAGCCTCTCGCTGATGCATCTGGCGCGGCAGCGGTACGGCCGGGTCGGCTACATCAAGCCGCTGGGCCCAAAATGCCACGAATTCGGCGGCGTCGTCGTGGATAAGGATGCGGCCCTGATGGCCCAGGTGTTCGGCCTGGAAAACGAGATCGCACTTATGTCGCCGCTGGTCATAGGCCCGGGTTCCACCAAGAAATTCGTGGATGGGGAGCTGTCACGAGAGTGGGCCATGGAAAAGGTCGCCAAGGCATGCCGTGAGCTGGAGTCACGCTACGATCTGCTTCTGATCGAGGGGGCCGGCCACGGCGGCGTCGGTTCGGTCATCGGCCTCAACAACGCCGACATGGCAAAATTACTGGATGCGCCGGTTGTGATGGTGGCCGGAGGCGGCATCGGCAACGTCATTGACTCGGTGCGGCTCAACCTGGCATTGTACGGGCAGGAGGGAGTGGATGTGCGCATGCTCCTGGTCAACAAACTGCTGGCGGAAAAACGCGAATCGTCCCTTTCCTACCTTGAACGCTATTTCGAGAACAAGCAGATTCAGGTCTGCGGGGCCTTCGATTATTCACCGGTCCTGGCCGATCCGACACTGCAAAGCGTCGCCAAACTGCTCGGACGTCCCCTGATGGGGGACCAGCACAAAAAACTGCGCATCATCCATCACTTCCAGTTGGGGGCTGCCTCTTCCCAGAAGGTGATCGACAACCTGCAGGAATCGACCCTTCTGATCTCCACCAGTTCCCGTGACGAACTCCTGGTGACCCTCTCATCCCTGTACAACATCCCCTCGTTCCACAAACTGATCGCCGGGATCGTCATCCCCGGACACGCACCGGTGTCGGCCATTACCCAGCGGATCATCGACGACAGCGGCATCCCCTACATCCGCATCGAGCAGACCACGGCCGAGGCGTTCAGCGCCCTGAGCGGCCACGTCTCCAAAATCTCGGCCGAAGATACCGAGAAGATTTCATTGATAACCAGCCAGGCCGAGCAGGTCATCGACTTCGACGCCATAGAAACGCTTCTAGAGTCAGCCGCGCCGCCCACCGCGGACAAGATGCGCCTTGTCCGGGCAGCATGAAGATATGCCCTGGAACTGATAAAGGCGGCCAAACGGCCGCCTTTATCAGTTCTCTCACCCGCTCGCTTTGCTCGCTCAAGCCCACAAAGGCAAGGAGAAGAGCGAAAAACGATTAACGTCAGATTTTATATATTTGTTCCTCTGTGCCTCTGTGTGCTCTGTGAGAGCAGATTTTGACTATATGGCATCGACCGTAGCTAGCCGCGCCCGACCCGGACCATCTTCTCCAGAGTCCGGTCCAAGTCACCGGCTTGAGGTCCACACCCACCACGCAATCCGCTGGAATCACTTCAATCTACTTGGCCGGCCGCGATCCCATAATGAGAATATCCACCAATCTTCTGGCGCTTTGTTGCCAATCTGGGCTTGTTGCTATATTAGCGACACCAATAAGCGCGCGAAGCAAATCGATTGGATCCAAATCTTCCCGTATATCCCCACTCTCGATTGCGCGCCTGACCAAGGCCCTGATAGCTTCCCATATTTGGGAATAAGAAGCTTCAAAGATTTTCTTGGGATCTCCGACCAGTGCATTAAGAGCAGGCGCGATGATCTGCTTCGCGGCAATGTAGTCAACAAACAACAACATCCAGGCACGCAATGCCTCGACTGGGGAAAGGGTTTCAGCAAATTTTTGCTCCGCAGCGGCGAGTTTTTCCGCTTCGGTCCGATATACGGCGGTTAAAAGTTCCTCTCGCGAAGGAAAATGGCGATAGAGAGTTCCCGGTCCCACACCTGCCTGTTTGGCAATGTCGTCGAGGCTGGTATTGACCCCCGACTTCTTGAACGCCTCCTTGGCCACTTCCAGAATGCGCGTGCGGTTTTGTTGTGCGTCGGCACGCGGTTTTCGTCCGACAGGTTGTACATGTTTTTTATCCATGTAAAAAATCCTTGCAAACGGAGAATGTCTCCGGTAAATTTCACTAAGAGGAGATTAACTCCGTTTTACCGAATTCGTCAAGTCATCTCGGCATCAGTTTGCGCAGGCAGCGCCCAAAACCATCTATACACGAAAGGGGAATGTCACGAAAATCGCAACCGTGAATGAAAGGAGAAATAACAATGCGTATCTTCGTAACAGGTGCTACAGGGTTTCTTGGTTCCGCCATCATTGAGGAACTGATTTCCGCAGGACACAAGGTTCTCGGCCTCGCTCGTTCGGATGCGGCGGCTCAATCACTTGTGATTGCCGGAGCCGATGTGCAGCGCGGCTCGCTTGAAGACCTCGATAGCCTGCGCAGTGGGGCCGCTGCCTCGGATGGCGTCATTCATACGGCTTTCATTCACGACTTCTCAAAATTCCAGGAAAACTGCGAGATTGACAGGCGGGCCATCGAGGCGCTCGGCGACGCGCTCGCAGACTCGAACCGCCCATTGGTCATCACATCCGGCACTGGAATGGGGAACACCCTGCCAGATCAACCTGCGACCGAAGAAAACTTCAATCCCGATCACCCGAATCCCCGTAAAGCTTCGGAGTTAGCGGGGGTCTCAGTCGCGGGCCGTGGTGTCAATGTATCTGTTATGCGCCTTCCGCAGGTACACGATCCATTCAGGCAAGGCCTTATCAGTTATTTGATCGCCGTGGCCCGTGAAAAGGGCGTCTCGGCGTATGTCGGCGATGGGCTCAACCGCTGGCCTGCCGTGCATCGGCTTGATGCTGCCCGCCTTTATAGGTTGGCGCTTGAAAAGGGATTGTCGGGGGCGAGATATCACGCGGTTGCCGAAGAAGGGCTACCGGTTCGGGAAATCGCGGATGCTATCGGCCGGGGTCTGAAGCTTCCGGTGGCGTCTATGTCCCCTGATGAAGCAGGCAAGCACTTTGGCTGGCTCGCCATGTTCGTTGGTACCGATATGCCGGCTTCGAGCGCGCTAACGAAAGAAAGGTTGGGGTGGCGACCGACGCAGGCCGGCCTCATTTTCGATCTCGACCGCGCAAGCTATCGGTGACGGGTTTAGGGGGCAACGGCACTGAAGGCCGTTTAAGGCATAATACCCCATCTAAAAGGAGTATCCCAATGACGACAAATAATTCGATGAATAAAGCCAAACTCGGCGGTCAGTTTACGTTCCCTGGCACGTCATTGACGGTCCAACGAATAGGCTACGGCGCGATGAAGTTGGCCGGACCCGGCGTGTGGGGGCCGCCCAAGGATCATGATGCGGCATTGGCTGTGCTACGCGAAGCGGTTGCGAGCGGAGTAAATCATATCGACACGAGCGACTTCTATGGCCCGCACGTCACCAACCAGTTGATCCGCGAGGCGCTGCATCCCTATCCCGATGACCTCGTCATCGTGACGAAGCTCGGTGCCCGGCGCGGCACGGATGGATCATGGTCTACGGCTTTCTCACGCGAAGAACTGACACAGGCGGTTCACGATAACCTGCGCAACCTGGGGCTCGATGTGCTGGAGATCGTCAACCTTCGCGCCATGTTCAACGTGCATGGGCCTGCCGAAGGATCAATCGAAGCACCGCTGACGGTTCTGGCCGAGCTCCAGCAAAAGGGCTTAATACGCCACATCGGTCTCAGCAATGTCACACCCTCGCAGATTGAGGAAGGACGCCGGATGGTGCCGATTGTGTGTGTGCAGAACCTTTACAATATCGTCAACCGAAATGATGATGGCCTGATCGATTCTCTCGCTGCACAGGGTATCGCTTACGTGCCATTTTTCCCGCTAGGTGGGTTCACACCACTACAATCATCCACTCTGTCGGACATTGCAGGCGAACTTCGGGCTACGCCGATGCAAGTCGCGCTGGCGTGGCTGCTGCACCGGTCGTCCAACATTTTGTTGATCCCGGGCACGTCGTCGGTCGCTCATCTCCGCGAGAACCTGGCGGCTGGTAAGTTGACGCTGTCACCGAAACCTTGAAGAAACTGGACAGTATTGCCCCATAATTAAGGGACATCCGATGGGATAAGCAGATGACGGTACACTTCCCATCGTGTATATATTCGTCTGACGGGGGTGTGGCTCTTTGGGTCAGTGGCCTGTTCATTCCGTCTCACTTAAACCTGAAATGCAGCCCCCGTCATCATGGGTTAAGCACGATTATCAAGTCTATATCGCATCGACCGTGGCAAGCTGCGCCCCGGCCCGGACCATCTCCTCCAGAGCCCGGTCCGAGTCCCCCGGTTTCAGGTCCACGCCCGCAACCCCATCCGTCAGCACCGTCACCTTGAGGCCAGACTTCAAGGCATCCAGCACCGACGAGCGCACGCAATAGTCGGTGGCCAAACCGCCGACGTAGAGATGCCCCACTCCCAACGCGGCAAGGCACGCCCCGAGAGTCGCCCCGTCTTCGCGGCTCCCCTCGAAGGCCGAGTAACTGTCGCTGTCAGGTGCGGTCCCCTTCGAGATAATCACCGTACCCGGCGGCAGGCCCAGAGCGGGGTGGAACTCGGCCCCCCGGCTTCCCTGCACGCAGTGGGGCGGCCACATCCCGCCGTAATCCTTGAAGTGCCCGGTCACGGCCGGATGCCAGTCGCGGCTGGCAAACATCGGTAGGCCGGCCCCCACAAACCGTTCCGCCGCCCGGCTGAGCGGCTCCACCACCCGGTCGCCCTCCGGCACGGCAAGCGCCCCGCCGGGACAGAAGTCGTTCTGCACATCCACGATCAAAAGCGCACTGTCCCGTTCCATTGCTATATCCTCTTTCTGGTTGCTTCGCCGATCAGCCGGCAGCGCAGTTCATTCAGGCGCGGCGAGACCGAAACCTTGTAACGATGCGGATTGATGAAGCGCTGACACCCCTGGGGGAGCAGGGCCAGCTCGCAACGGCTGCGGATGGCCATGGCGCCGATAGGTTCATTGCCAACCGTCCGCTTCCCTCCCTCCATAACCAGCCACCGCAGGTCGGACAGCCGGGCGCCCTCGGGAAGAATCTTGTGCTGTAGCGGGTTGGTCGGGTCGTAAACCGTGTCGCCCGGTTGCACATCGTCCTCTTCCAGACAGACCACGTCCTGGATGAACGTACCGTCCGGTCCGGTCGCACGCAGGACGCGCTTTTTGCCCGGCAGGGTGGCCTTGGCCATGTCGCTCGTCACCTTCAGCTTGGGGCTGCCCTCCACCTCGACCAGCTTGTAGACGCCTCCCAAAGCCGCGCCTCCCGGACCGGAGCAGGTGGCCAATTTGGTCCCGACGCCGTAGACGTCCACCCGTCCCCCCTCGCTGCGTACCGACTCGATCACATACTCATCCAGCTCGTTGGACGCCACGATGCGAACCTTGCCGAAACCGGCCTCGTCCAGCATCCGCCGGGCCTCACGGGACAGGTAGGCCAGATCCCCGGAATCGATACGGATGCCCTGTAGCTCGTGCCCCAGTTCCCTCAGCTCCCGCGCGACCGTAATGGCGTTGGGCACCCCGCTCCCCAGGGTATCGTAGGTATCCACCAGCAGAATCGTGGCCTGGGGAAAGACCTTGGCGTAGGCGCGAAAAGCGGCCAGTTCGTCGGGAAAGGCCTGGATCCAGCTATGGGCGTGGGTGCCCCGCACCGGCAGGTCGTAGATCATGCCGGCGAGGACATTACTCGTACTGCTGGCGCCGCCCACACAGGCCGCCCGCGACGCGGAAAGCCCGCCGTCGGGCCCCTGGGCACGCCGCAGGCCGAACTCGATCACCTCGGCCCCGCCTGCAACATGGCAGATGCGCGCCGCCTTGGTCGCCACCAGGGTCTGGAAGCCGATAATGGCAAGAAGCGCCGTCTCTACAAGTTGCGCCTCTGCCAGCGTCCCTTCCACCGTCAAAAGCGGCTCGTTGGCGAAGACCACCGTTCCTTCCGGCGGCGCGGTCACCCGGCCGTGAAAACGAAAGTCACGCAAAAAATCGATGAAACGGGGGCGAAACAAGCCAAGTCCCTCCAGATAGCCAAGTTCCTCGTCTGAAAAACGCAGGCCTTCCAGATAGTCCAGGGCAGGCTCCAGCCCGGCAAAGACGGCATAGCCCCCCTCAAAGGGGTTGGTGCGGAAAAACAGGTCGAATACGGCCCTCTTGTCCGCCAGCCCCTCTTCCAGGTAGCCGGCGAGCATGGTCAATTCATACAGATCGGTCAAAAGAGGTGAATAGCTCATGAGACTTCTCCCGGGATGCAGCAGTAATCATCGCCGATATGCGCCGCAGTCCCGCGCAACGGACCTTCGGATACAAGTATACCACGACGTCCCCGGCAACCGGCAGCCATAAGGAAAAAGGGAGATGCGGAAAGAATCCCGCAACCCCCTTTGGCCGTGTAACGCAAACGTACAGCCTTTTTATTCCCGCGTCAAGAGCACCAGCGGATGCCCAAGACATTTTCCGGTGGACACACGGTGGACTTACGCCAGGATAGAGGATTCATCGATATTTTTGATGCAGACCAGGGCTTTTGCTACCTTGCTGCTCAGGCCGCTGACGCGATTTACATTTTCAAGTTGATCCCCGCTCTTGTAGAGGCCATTGACCGCTGTGGCGATCACGATGAGCAGCAACAACGAAACAATAGAAAAGCCCGCCAGCAAGCGGGTTCCAATGGTCAAATTCTTCATAACAGCCTCCGGAGGATAGGGCATAAAAGCCAAAACGCTTAGCGGATTACCTGAATGATCATATGAGCGCCTGATGCCAATTGAAGGCCCTTCTCTGGCACTCCAAAACAAGCGGAAGCGGGATACCCAATACCTCAAAGCATTCGGCAGCCTCGTCGAAGTCGTTTTCCTCAAGCATCCTGGCCAGGGAGAGCAGGACACTCATCTCCCCCTTTCCGCCTGTCAGGGCGTTGCGGATATCGTCGGAAAGTCCAAGGCTCGCCACAACTTCCTCCACGGAAACCTCATATATGTCCTTCAAAATCGAAAGGATGCCGACCATGAACGCTTCGTCGGGAGAACAACTGCCGATGTGAGGGGGCGTCCGGGCCAACTCTTCCATGAAAGTGGCACGGGTCACCGCCAGGTGCATGATCGGGCTGTTGGCCCCCTGGTGTCCGTCGCCGGCGAAAAGCGCTATCTGCACCCACCGTTTGAGTTGCTGTCGCCCGATGATGGTTATGGCGTGGCGGATGGTGCGAATCTTCTCATGCAGGCCGACGGATACCGAGTTGACCAGCAAGAGGAGTTTATAGACCAGGGCCGGGCTCTGTTTGAAGGTTGTCTCTATCTCGCTGGTCTCGGCCCCACTGACCAGTTGTTGCATCAGGGTGAGAAAGCTGGAGAGAGCGTTTGCCACCTGTTGTCTCTGAATGAGAGATGGACGGGCGAAGAAATATCCCTGGAACAGTTCCACCCCAAGACTGCGGCAGCGCAGAAAGGCGCCGCGAGTCTCCACCTTTTCGGCCAGCAGTTTGACCGGGTAGCGCTGAAAACGCTCTACCATCTCGGGGAGCCTGCCGAGAGGGGTCTTGACCAGATCGATCTTGACGATCTCGACAAGACCATCATAGAGCGGTTCGAAGGACGAATGGTATTCGTGGTCGTCCAGGACCAGTCGATAACCGCGGGATTTCAGCGTCCGGCATCGCTTGACGACGTCGGGAGTAATTTCAATGGATTCCAACAACTCCAAACCGATTCGCTCGTGGGGCAAAAGTTCGATAACATCGTTCATTAGGAGGTCGGCGTCGACATTGACAAAGCCGTGCTGACGGCCGAGGAGCGGCTCGATACCGATGGCGGAAAGGGTGGCAAGGATTACCTGGGAACTGGCCCGGAGCGGACTCTCAAACCGGGCGGATGAAACCGATTCCGGCGACCTGAAAAGCAGTTCAAAGGCCGTGATCTCTTCTTGTCCGTTCAGGATCGGCTGCCGGCCGATCAGATATGCCGCATCATGCATTGCTCTGTCCCTGTCTGTTTTTGGGCCCCCTGGAGGGCTGTTCACGACCTCTCCCCATGGGATCCCCATGATCAACACTCACCGATGAACTGTCTTTCCGTCTGCGAGAGCATCTTGTCGGGGTCGAGCAGGATGAGGAGACGATCGGGCCGATTGACGACGCCAACGATGAACTCCTGCTCGATACCTCCCGATGCCATGCTGGGCGGCGGCTGAATCTCGCTGCCGGAGATACGGATCACCTCCGCGACCGAATCGACGATGAAGCCGGTCAGGTCGCCGCCGACATCGATCACGATGATTCGGGTCTGACTATCGCTCTCCGTCTCCGCCATGCCGAACCTCTTGCGCATGGACATGATCGGGATCACCTTGCCGCGCAGGTTGATGACCCCTTCCACATGGGGAGGCGTGTTGGGGATATGGGTGATGGCCGTCATGCGGATGATCTCCCGTACCTTCAGGACCTCAACCCCGTATTCCTCATTGAAGATGTTGAAACTGACCAGTTGGGCCAATTCCCCTTGAGTCCCCGTGTTCTTCACCGGTACAAGTGCGTTCGACATTGGTTCTCCTTCCCGCGCTTCATGCGCAAACCATAAAATAGAGGCCATTTCGTCCCGGATTGCCGTTAAGCCCGACGCTACGGGCACATGACAAAAAAAGGCCCACCTTTACGCAAAGATGGGCCTTGTCACAAATGGATTTTGTGTCATTTCGGCGGCCCCTCTATCCAATCTGGGTTGGACAGGTAGCTTTGCGTCGCCAGGTTACCCTGGTTTTGCCGGTTCGATGAACTATGGTACTTTTATAAAATTACTCCATTAAATAAGCAAGTGCAAACTGTATATATTTTTCACAATTCAAGTAAAGTATTCATTATTTTTGCTCCTCTCCCTCTCAGTAATGGGGGGGTGGCTCCTCCTCGTCGGCACTGCGATTGATGGAAGGTGCCAACAGGCGAAGCTGTTCGCGGATCAGGTTCTGATCCCGCACAAGCCGCTCAATGGTAATCTCCTGGCGGCAGACGGTGTCGTTCAACTCCTGGATGGTGTGTTCCTGCTGCATGAAACGCAACTCCAGTTCGGTAATTCGTTCTTCCATGGTTTCCTCCAGGGTCATTTCAACTCCCATACGGTCATCTCGGCGACGGTGTGCTGGAACTTGCGCCGGGTCTCGCGGATCACAAAGGGGACGTCACGCGGTTCCCCCAGCATGCGGAAACGGGGAGCAAGGGCACTGCTGAGCCCTTCCAGCGAGGTAACGTTCTCACCCGCATCCTTGTAGCCCCCCAGCCATTCCTCTTTTTTGGTGAACTCTTCCAGCCAGGTGTACGGAGAGGTAATCACCAGCACTCCGCCCGGATTGATGCGTTCGTGGATGGTTGTAAGGAAACGGCGGGGCGAGTAGAGTCGGTCGATCAGGTTGGCCGCCAGAACCAGATCGTAGCCGGTGAACTTCTCCGGCAGGTTGCAGGCGTCTGCCTGAAAGAATTCCACGCGGTCGCGCGCACCTTCCAGCCCCAGGTCGGCCAGACCGATCTCGTGGAACGAGAGAATCTCGCCCTCCTCGGGGAAGGCGTAACGCAGGTACCCTTCGTCCTGCATGCGGGCTGCCAAGCGGAAAAATCGTGCGGAAAAATCCAGTCCCGTCACCTGCCGGAAGCCACCTCGCGCCAGCTCGAAAGAGGCCCGCCCCAAGGCGCACCCCAGGTCCAGAGCCCGCCCCCTGGAGCGTCCTGCCATCACTTCCAGACAGAGCCTTGCGCAGGTCGCCGGGAAGTTGGCCACGCCGAAGTGCTCGGCCCCGTAATGGGCATCGCAGTACTGGGCCGTCAAGGTATCGGTCTCGTACTGATCATGATGGACCTCCACCGGCGCGGCGCTCTCAACGTAACGGAAACCGGCATGCTGAAAAAAATGCCTGCGGAAAGCGTAGCGCGAATCCCGTGTCGCCTCGTTGCCGGTGGATATCCATGACCCGCCTTTTATCAGGTTGTGGCGGGTATCGAAGGTAGGGGTGGAGAAATCATCGTACCACGGGTGGATCTGAAACCCGCGGAAGGGGTAGATGGGGGTCTCGGTCCACTGCCACACGTTGCCCACCACATCGTAGAAATCGCCGGAACGGAAGCGGTCCACCGGACAGGATGACGACCAGTATTCCAGGTTGATGTTTCCCGGCGCCTTGTCCCAGCAGGGTTGGTCCGGAATGTCGCACACGTCCCGCAACCGGTTCCATTCGTCCTCGGTCGGCAGGCGGATGGGGAGGCCGGTTGCGGACGCCTTCCAGGTACAGAAGGCCTTGGCCTCAAGGTAGTTGACCTCCACCGGCCAGTTCCAAGGCAGGTCTATCTCCGAGGCCATGGTGCGCAGCTTCCAGCCGCCGCCACTTTTGATCCAGAAGAGTGGGTGCTCGGCCTGCCTGAACTCCCGCCAGTTCCATCCCTCCTCGGTCCACCACTTCCGCTCCCCGTAGCCGCCCGCCTGGACAAAGGCCAGAAACTCCCGGTTGGATACCAGACATTGGGATGCCTTGAACCCGGCCACCTCGGCCTCATGGCGGCCATACTCGTTGTCCCAGCCGTAGAGAGGATGATCCTTGGACTTGCCAAGAACCACCGGGCCTCCCGCAACCTGAAGCAGCCGGTTTTCGGGCGGTTCGCCCGCCTCGTTGCAAATCGACCAGAAGGGCAGTTGCACCACCTGGTCGATGGGCAACTGGCGGATCAGCACCGACGAGGTTTCCAGGTGGATGCGCTCGTGCTCGATGCCCATCATGACGGCCCAGAGCGGATCTGCCCACGTAATGGGCAACTTGAGCGGCAGGCGGCGGATCAGCCCGTCCACCAGTTCGCGAACCTTGTCGCGGTACTCCTTGACCTCCTGGCGGGTCGGCCAGTCGTAATGGGCCGAATCCAGATCATCCCAGGACATTTCATCAACCCCCACGGCGAACAGGGACTCGAAGCGGGGGTTGATGCGGCTTTCGATTGCCTTGGCGATGGTCAGTTTGTTGATGAAGAAGGTGGCGGTATGGCCGAAGTAGAAGATCAGCGGGTGCCGCAGCCGGTCGGCCCGAAGGTAAAAGGTTTCGTCATGCCGGAGCGTCTCGTAGAGTTTCTCGTCGATGTCGAACGTCCTATGAAAGTACTCCAGGATTTCGGCCCGTTTCTGCTCCGGGTCGCCCTCGTTGAGGATGGTGGTGCGGGTATTCCCAAGGTCCATGGCATATTCCTCCTTTCGGGGAGACTATTCTGCGAATGTAAGTATATCACACCTGACGAACGTATCTCAGCCTGCCTTCAAACGGACCGTTCCGCCGAAGACCCCGGCAATGACCAGCGTGCCACCCCACAACAGGGGCAACCCAAGCCGCTCCCCCAGCAGCAGGGACGCCAGGAGGGTACCGAAGACCGGCACCAGGTTGACGAACAGGGCGGCCCGGCTGGCCCCCAGGGTCTTGACCCCCTCGTACCACCAGACAAAACCGATCACCGTGCCGAGCAGGGCCAGTTGCAGGATGGCCAGCCAGCCAAGGAGGCTGAAGCGATGCGGTCCCGCCCCGCCCAACGCCTCCAGGGCGGCGGCCGGGATCAGGAGCAGCGAGCCGGAGAGGGCGGCATAGGCGGTCGCCACCAGGGGTGAAAAGGTGCTCATGGCCCGCTTGCCGAGGATCGAATAGACCGCCCAACTGAGGGGTGCCCCGAGCAGCAGAAGATCGCCGTGGTTGAAGGAGAGGGTGCGAAACGCGCCCACATCGCCGCGAGTGACGATGACCCCAACACCCATCAGGGAAACCACCAGCCCGGCAGCCTGGAACGGCCTGATCCGCTCCCGCAGCCACCAAGCGGACAGCACCGCCGTTAAAAGCGGGTTGATGGCAACTATCAAGGAGCCGTTGGCGGCGCCGGTCAGCTTGAGACCGCTGAAAAAGAAGGCGTTGTAGCAGAATATCCCCGTCAGGCCAAGGGAGGAGAGGGCCAGAACTTCACGCAGGTTGCGGGGAACCGGGAAGGTTTCGCCTCTGCGCTGCGCCTGCCGGGCCACCAGCGCCAGCAGCACGGCCGCTGCAATCCCGAAACGGCAGGCGGCGGCAAAGAGCGGCGGCACTTCGTGCACCGCAAAGCGGGCGGCCACAAAAGTGCCGCCCCAGAAGAAGGTCGTCAGGACCAGCTTGAAATATATCTGCGCTCTACCGGCGTGGAGTGTATCACCCGTCACCCTGTTTTGCCCCCATGGTATTTCCCGATTATAGGCGAAAAGTGTCTTCCGGGCTGTCAACGTCCATCCTGGGGGATATTGACCGACAACAGGGTAAGTTCATCGTTCCCGGTATTGCGGTAATAATGTTCTTCCCCGGCCTGGATGCGGACCGCCAGTCCCGGTCGTATGGCGGCTTCTTCGCCGTTCACCCCCACGACGCCCGAGCCGGACAGGAAATAGAGCAGGTGGCCGTAGGCGTCGTGGTGCGCAGCAAAGCCGCTTCCCGGCAGGACGCGCGTAACGGTCATCCTGACCCCTTCGTCGAGAATGGTCGTACCCAGAACCCCCTGGGCAACGTCCGGCCGCACCGCCTTCCACTCCTGGGTGTTGATGTCAGTGAATCTGCCCATGACCGCTGCCCCTTTCCGCCAGTCCCGGCATTCCCTACGCCTGCCGTTGCCGCGCAGCCGATTTGTGCGACGGAAGTTTACCACGACTGCCGCGCCGTTGCCAACCGCCCATGGCATCACGTTCCATCGGGAGGAGGGACACGTCACGACGCACACCGGCAAGGAAGCAGCGGACTGCCAACGTACCGATCATGGATTATTTAACACTTTGAATGCAACATACTTATATTACAACATATATCAACTAAAAATCGTATACCGTATACAATCTTGTGTTTATTTCACTTTGTCGCTTACCATAAAGCCGGCCTTCGGGCCGCATATCTCAATTGGGCAGGTAGTGACATGTTTGAAGTAGTAAGCAACGACATCCTTGCACCCTCTCTCCACCGCATGGTGGTCAGGGCACCGCGGGTGGCGGCGTCCCGGAAACCGGGACAGTTCGTCATCGTCCGTTCAGCAGCGGGGGAAGAGCGTATTCCCCTCACCATCGGTGACGCCGACAACGCAGCCGGCACCATCACCCTTTTCATCCAGGCCATCGGCGCATCGACGCGCATGATCGTCGCCATACCTGCCGGCGGCTTTCTGCGCGACGTGGCCGGGCCGCTCGGCCTGCCGACCCACATCGAACAGTGGGGACGGGTGGCCTGCATAGGGGGCGGCGTCGGGACGGCGGTCCTCTACCCTCTGGCCAAGGCCCTTGCCGAAGCGGGCAACGATGTAACCACCATCATCGGTGGCCGCGCCGATGCCTACATCATTCTGAAAGACGAGTTATCGGCCTTTTCCAGGGAGGTACTGGTCACCACCGAGGACGGCAGCATGGGGCGTAAAGGGTTTGTGACCGCCGAATTGGCCGACCTGATGGCCAACCCGGACACCTGCCCCCGGGCGGTATTCGCCATCGGCCCGGTACCGATGATGCGGGCTGTGGCCGAACTCACCCGCCCTCTGGGCATCACGACGATCGTCAGTCTCAACCCGATCATGATCGACGGGACCGGCATGTGCGGCGGATGCCGCGTGCTGGTGGGAGGCCAGCCGAAATTCGCCTGCGTGGACGGCCCAGAATTCGACGGCCACCAGGTGGACTTCGAAAACCTCTTTGACCGTCTTTCCACCTATCGCAGCCACGAGGCCGCCGATTGCAAACTGAACAGGCAGGTGCAGCCATGACCACACCCATGACAACCAAAGAACGTCTCGCCATTGACCGGGTCAGGATGCCGGAATTGGCGGCAACCATACGTAGTACCAACTTTGAAGAGGTCAACCGCGGGCTTGAGGCGGACGATGCCATACGCGAGGCGCAGCGCTGCATCCAGTGCAAGAACCGCCAGTGCGTCGAGGGGTGCCCGGTGGGCGTTTCGATCCCCGAATTCATAGGCCTGCTGGCGGAAAACGATCTGCCCGGCGCCGCACGCATTCTGCAGCACGACAACGCGCTGCCCGCCGTCTGCGGTCGGGTTTGTCCCCAGGAAACCCAGTGTGAGGCCAAGTGTGTGCGGGGAATCAAGGGAGAGGCCGTGGCCATCGGCTATCTGGAACGTTTCGTGGCCGACTGGGCCATGGAGAACGCCGCCCAACTCAGCACCGAACCCTTGCCCCCCGCTACCGGCAAGAAGGTAGCCGTCGTGGGGTGCGGGCCGGCCGGACTCACGGCGGCCGGCGAACTGGCCCGCGCCGGCCATGGCGTGGTGATCTTCGAGGCGCTGCACGATACCGGCGGGGTACTGCGCTATGGCATCCCCGAATTTCGTCTCCCCAAGGCGATCATCGATGTGGAGGTTGACCGCTTACGCGCACTCGGCGTGGAGATAGAGTGCAACGTGATCATCGGCAAGACCCTCACCCTTGCCCAACTTCGCCAGGAATTCGACGCGGTGTTCATCGCCAACGGGGCCGGCCTGCCGACCATGCTCAACATAGCGGGGGAGAACCTGAAAGGGGTTTATTCGGCCAACGAATACCTGACCAGGGTCAACCTGATGGGGGCGGGACGCCAAGCCGACGCCAGCACGCCGATCATCAAGGGACGCAACGTGGCCGTCATCGGCGGCGGCAACACGGCCATGGACTGTGTGCGCACCGCGCGGAGGCTGGGCGCGGAACGGGCCATGATCATCTATCGCCGCAGCGAGGCCGAAATGCCCGCCCGCGTGGAAGAGATCAAGCACGCCAAGGAGGAGGGCGTTGAGTTTCTCATGCTGACCGCTCCAGTGGCGATTCTCAGTGAAGGCGACGGATGGGCTGCTTCCCTTCGCTGCCAGCGCATGGAACTGGGCGAGCCGGACGCTTCGGGCCGGCGCAAGCCGGTGCCGGTGGAAGGCGCCCAGTACGACATCCCGGCCGACGTGGTCGTCAACGCCGTCGGTACGGGGGCCAACCCGCTCCTGACGGCAACGGCTCCCGACCTTGACCTGAACAAGTGGGGCAACATCGTTGCCGATGAGAGCGGCCTGACCAACCTGGAGGGGGTTTTCGCCGGCGGGGACATCGTCCGGGGTGGAGCGACCGTCATCCTGGCCATGGGAGACGGCAAACAGGCAGCGGCAGCCATTTCCGAATTTCTTGCCTGACAGCGGGAATCTTCAATGGCTGCCGCCCCGCGACCCCGGCTGTTCCGAGGCCTCGCACGATTTTTGTAGACGAATGACCGCATTCTCCCGTACCTTATAAAAAGAGACAACGGCGTTCCGCCGCATTACAGGTGAAAGGTATGAGACACATGGCACAGGCAAAACAAGGCGACAAGGTAAAAATCGACTACACCGGCACGCTGGAAGATGGTACCGTTTTTGATTCAACTCTGGAGAGCGAGTGCGATTCCGATGAGTGCGGCTGCGAGGAAGATGGCGACTGCGGCGATGACGATTGCGGTTGCGGCTGCGAAAGCGGGCCGATGGTGCTTACCATCGGAGCGGGGGAACTGTTCCCCCTGATCGATGAAGCGTTGGTCGGTATGGCCCCGGGCGACAAGAAGACCGTCGTTATCCCGGCTGCGGACGCCTTCGGCGAATACGACAAGGAGCGGGTCTTCACCGTGCCGCGCAGCGATCTCCCGGACGACATGGAGCCGGTTGTGGGCGACGAACTGGTGCTCGCCAATGAGGACGACGAAGAGTTGGGTGTAGCGGTCATCGAGGCAAACGCAGACAGCGTCACCTTCGACGCCAACCATCCCCTGGCGGGCGAGAACCTCACCTTTGAGGTATCACTGCTGGAGATTCTGTAGGGCGCCGTGACGGGGCCTTACAGCATTATGTGAAAAGGCGGCCTTCGGGCCGCCTTTTTCGTTATGGGTATGACATATGTGGCCGGGCACCGGCCAGGCGTGTCTGGCACAAAGCTTAAAGGGAAATTGTACACGGAAATAAATTATTTTACAGTCTTTTATTATGCGTCCCGAAAGGTTATAGTGTACTCAAGTAGCGCTACTTGCAACAGACCGCCACGGCAAGGAGGGGGAGACATAGAGAAAGTTTCACCCGAAAACTATGGTGCAGTAGGAATCCGGCAGGTAGTGCGGCCGGAATAGCCCTTGAAAAGGGCAACAGGATATAAGCTAACAGAGGCCCGCGAAGTTTGCGGGCCTTTCATTTTCCCGATGCAAACCGCCCCCACGTCGCCACCCCGATAGATCGCTTGACAGAACCTGTCAAAAGCTGCTACCTTTAGATTAATTAGCAGTACCGGATAACACGTCACTTTATCGTAAGCCCCGGATTATGCCGGGGCTTTTTTTTGCGAAACCAACAACAGGACAGAAAGGCAACAAAACTATGGGATTCACCCATTTCAAGTTTCACCCGGCAGTGTCGGCCGGTATCCGCGAGGCAGGCTACTCGCACCCGACACCGATCCAGAAAGAAGCCATACCCAAGATAATGGAAGGACGCGATGTGCTCGGCCTGGCCCAGACCGGGACAGGAAAGACGGCTGCCTTCGCGCTGCCCATACTCGACCGGCTGAGCAAGGGCGCGCGCCACGTAACCCGGGCACTGGTTATCGCCCCGACGCGCGAACTCGCAGAACAGATCGAGGCATCCTTCCGGTTGTTCGCCGGCCAGACCGGCCTGAAAAGCGCCACGGTTTACGGCGGCGTCGGCCAGACGCCCCAGATAGCCGCCCTCAGAAAAGGCACCGAGATCATCGTAGCCTGCCCCGGACGGTTGCTGGACCTCATGCAACAAGGGGTGGCCGTGCTTGACAACATCGAGGTCCTCGTCCTTGACGAGGCCGATCAGATGTTCGACATGGGATTTCTGCCGACAATCAAAAAGATCCTCCTGAAACTTCCCGCCAAGAGACAGACCCTGCTCTTCTCGGCCACCATGCCGGACGAAATCCGTAAACTGGCCGAAGAGATGCTGAAGGCCCCCGTGACCGTGCAGATCGACAAGATCAAGCCCGCCACCACGGTGCGGCACACCCTCTACCCTGTCGAACAGCACCTGAAAACAGCCTTGTTGATGAAGATACTGGAAAAGCATACCGAGGGTTCGGTACTGGTCTTCACCAGGACAAAACACCGGGCCAAGCGGGTCGGCGAACTTCTGGTCAAAGCCGGTTACCAGGCCGCGTCGTTACAGGGCAACCTCTCCCAGAACCGGCGCCAGGAAGCCATGGACGGATTCAGGGACGGTTCATACCGGATTCTGGTGGCCACCGATATTGCCGCCCGGGGGATCGACGTATCACTGATAGGATTGGTCCTGAACCTGGACATGCCGGAGACGGCCGAATTCTACGTGCACAGGATCGGGCGGACCGGCAGGGCGGAGCGCACCGGGGAGGCCATAACGTTCGTCACCAGGGACGATACCGGCGCCATCAAGACGCTGGAAAAGTTGCTGGGCAAACAGATCGACCGCAAGACGCTGCCGGATTTTGACTACACGGTTCCGGCACCCCAGAAGGATGAGGAGTTCAAGCGGCACCCCCATGAGCAGGGCAACCGCCGGCCGGCTGCAAAAGCCGACGCCAGGCAGCAGACCAAAGGCCCCGTCCGGGGTTCCGGGCCATTCCGAACCAAGAGCGAGGTTGCCGGCGAAGAAACAAAGGCCGCCCAGAAGCAACCGGCGGCAAAAGCGGGTGCCAAGCCCGACGCCGCGCGTAGCGGAAAGCAGCGCCAATGGCGAGGCCCCAGCAGCAGGCCCTGATTACATCCGATTGCACACTTCGAAATCGCAGCCGCCGCAACAGGGGCGGCTGCGGCTCCCCGCCGTCACTCACCGCATTCCCCGGCGCAACAACAGCACGCAATCCCCTTGGCCTTCCGGAACGCCTCACTCCCTTCCCGCCAGCTCAGCCAGGCGATCAGCATGGCGCCCGCGGCATCAAGACTGCCGATCCCGGTCAATTCGTACCCCAAGCTGGCAACCAGAAGAACCAGCGACAGATACACACATGCCCGCGAACAGGCCGCATCGGCCAGGATGGCCGCAGAATTGAGCGCCCTGCCCACCTTCACCTTATGGTGAATCAGAGCCCACATAAAGGATATTGAGACCGCCGAGACAACAATCCCCCACATCGTCGTCTGCGGTTTATGCTGCCGGCCGATGTTCACTACGGCGCTCAGGAGCAATCCCGACGCCAGGACATAGAAAGAAACGCCGGTTATGCGCAACGCCCGTTGTTCGAACTCATCCCTGGTTTCCCCGTTATTGGCCCTGATCCTTTTCACCATGTGCCAGACGCCGACCGCCGAAACCACCTCGATAAACGAGTCCAGCCCGAATCCGAAGAGCGCCAGGGTTTCATCGGCGGCACCAAGCCACAGGGAAACGACACCTTCAATAAAATTGTACACGATGGTGAACACCGCCAGGAAGTTGGCGCGGGCGTAAAGGTTCCTCTGCTCAAGAGCGCTCATTAGATTCACTTTCCCCCGTCTTCACTGCGGGGCTCCAGGTCATTTTATTGCGATCTTACACCAAATTGCGCCCGCAATGCTCACAAAAAACAGCACAAAGCCAAACAATTGTACCTTGGATGCCGCTTGGCTTTATGCTATTCTCTGCCATTCCCATGCTCAGAAAGATCTCCTCAATTCTTGTCCCGACGGCCGTTCTTTTTGCCGCCTGGGTCATCGTCTTCCAGATCCCTCGGCTTTCTCCGGAACAGCAGAGCTTGGTGCCTCTTGCCCCTTACCTGCTGTATGGCGTAGGGATGCTCCTTGCCTGCCATTTCCGACGGGGACGGGTCTTTCTCGCCCAGTTGGCCGTGGGGATATGCTACTACCTCTTTCGCACCCAACTCGCCCACGGCACCGATACCCCGGAGGCATGGCTGATCTATCGCGTCCTCACGGTTGTCGTGCCGTTCAATATCCTGCTCATTGCTTTAATGAGTGAAAAGGGATTCTGGAGTACGGCGGGACGCATGCGCCTGTTATTCGTTGCCGTGCAGACCGGTGCCGTGTGGTTGACCGTTCGCCTTGACCATCATGCCCTGTGGGTCTCCCTCACGCAGCCGATTGTCCACTGGCCGGCACTCGAACGCTTCGCCATGCCGCAGTTGAGCCTGCTTCTCATCCTCCTGGCGGCGGGCGTTGCCCTGCGGCGAGCCGTCTCCCTCGGCTCACCGATCGAGGGGAGCATGTTCGCCTGCTGCGTTACCCTCTACGTCGTGTTCCGGTGGATGTGGTCACCCCATGTGCCGGAGACATTCTGCGCCGCATCCGCCCTCATTCAGATCATGGCCGTCATTCAGGATTCCTACAACATGGCGTTCCGCGACGATCTCACCGGCCTTCTCTCCCGTCGTGTGCTCAACGAGCAATTGCCGGGTCTGGGGAGCCGTTATGCCATTGCCATGGTGGATGTGGACCATTTCAAGGGATTCAATGACACCTATGGTCACGATGTGGGGGATCAGGTGCTTAAGATGGTAGGGGCACGCCTGATGAATATGACGGGGGGCGGTTCCCCCTTCCGCTATGGCGGCGAGGAGTTCACGGTGCTGTTTCCCGGCAAGAGTTCCAAGGAGGCGCTCCCGCACCTGGAACGGCTTCGCCAGGCCATTGCCGATTACCGCATGACGCTACGCGGGGAAGACCGGCCCAAGGATGAGGAGCGGGGCAAAAGCCGCCGTTCCGGCTCACACCGGTCCGGCGAGGTATCGGTTACGGTCAGTATCGGCGTGGCCGAACCGGGAGCACGGCAGACCTCGCCCCGGGATGTGCTCAAGGCGGCCGACGAGGCGCTCTACAAGGCAAAAAACAGAGGCAGGAACCAGGTTTGCCTTGCGGGGACACGATGAGACCACCGGCCGACAATGGGGACACCGCAGAGATCACTAGCGGGGCACCACCCATGACCTCCGTTCCCCCGCTCCCGTGGCAAGCGGGCCAGCCCCCCCTGATGCTGGCGCCCATGCAGGGGTTGACCAACCGGGCCATGAGGCGTTTGTTCATCGACTGGGCCCGCCCCGATACGGTGTTCACCGAATTCATGCGGGTCAACGCCGCCGCGCCGGTACGTCGGCTCTCGGCGGCGGACCTTCGCGAGATCGCCCCCCAGGAGGATGGTGTACCTCTGGTGGTACAGCTGATCGGTCACGGCTGCGAAGCCCTGGTCTCCGCCGCCCGCTCCGCCCAGGCCGCGGGAGCCGTGCACATCAATCTCAACCTGGGCTGTCCCTACGGGAGAATGACCAGCGGCCTGACCGGGGGCGGCATGTTGCAACGCCCCGAACTGCTGGAGGAGATCTTCTTCGCGTTGCGCGGGACCATTTCGGGCAGTTTTTCCGTCAAGCTGCGCGCCGGCTATGATGACCCGAATCAGATCTTCGGATTGCTGCCCCTCTTCGAAGCCGCCGGCGTGGATTTCCTCGTACTCCATCCCCGCACGGTGGTCCAGGAATACCAAGGGCTGGCGGACCATGCCATTACCGCCCAGGTAGTGCGGCAAACCCGCCTGCCGGTCATCGCCAACGGCGACATCCGCACCGCCGCAGACGGAGCCCGCCTGCTGGAGGAAAGCGGCGCCGCCGGGCTCATGCTGGGTAGGGGCGCCATTGCCGACCCGCTGCTCTTCCAACGGTTGCGCGGAAGTGCTCCCGCCGAACCGACCAGGAGCGAGCGGGCCGCCATGTTGCAACGGTATCTCGGGGAACTTCTGGCCCGTTACGGAGAACTGTTCTGCGGGGAGACCCAGGTTCTGAGCAAGGTCAAGGGGGTGCTGGCGACCTTTGACGATGCCGACTTCGAGCATGACATCCGCCAACTCCGCAAAGCCAGGACCATGGCGGCGTTCAGCGCCCGTCTCGCAGAACTGGAGTAAGCCATGGACACATCACCACCTCTCGCGGACCCGCAACACTTGATCGACTTGGCCGAGGCCCGCATGCCCTTCGGCAAATATCAGGGGCGGCTGTTGATCGACCTGCCCGAGCCCTACGTGGTCTGGTTCGCCCAGCAGGGTTTCCCCAAAGGCAAGCTGGGCGACCAATTGCGGACGATCCACGAGATCAAGGTCAACGGCCTGGAATACCTCTTCGATCCGTTGCGCTAGCGTCCCGTGTCTGGCAAACGATACGTATCCTTCAGGTTAGTTCGTGACTTCCTCCCAAAACAATGCTATAGGCATGTGCATGTTTTATCCCCATCTGAGCATATTGCCACCGCCGCCACCTATCCCTGCCTGACAGGACAGGTTGGCACCCGCTTTTCCTCCACCCCCACGTCATTGAACGTCAACGCCGGAGTTGCGCCCGCCTGTCCGTAAGCACGCCTTTATCACTCAAAAACGGATAGGGAGACATTATGTACAACTCCATCACACGCCGCACCGAGGCGCGGAGCGGTCTGGTTTCGGTCATGCTGGCGGCGGTCCTGTGGGGCACCGTCGGTATCAGCACCAAGACGCTCTACACCATGACGGCAACCACTCCGCTTTCCATCGGATTCTTTCGCCTGGCCCTTGCGGTGCCGGCCCTGTTCCTGGCCTGTTGGCTCAAGCTCGGGACGGGGATGCTGCGGGTTACCCGCCGCGATTTCGCCCTGATGATGCTGATCGGGGCCATGACGGCCCTCTACCAAGCCTGCTATTTCGCCGCCATTGCCCGGATCGGCGTTGCCGTGGCCACCCTGATCACCCTCTGCACCGCCCCGGTCATGGTGGCCCTGCTATCGGTACTCTTCACCGCAGAACAGCTGACGGGCCGTCTGTTCCTGGCGCTGGTCCTGGCCTTGGCCGGCACGGCCATGCTGGTCGGCATCGGGCAGGGTGGTCCAGGGCACCAAAACGGCGTGACCGGGCACCTTCTGGCGCTCGGTTCGGCATTCGGCTATGCCGTCGTAGCCCTGGCAACCGGGATGCTGGCCGGCCGCTATCACCCCTTCCAGCCCATCGCCATAAGCTTCAGCGCCGGAGCGCTGCTGTTGTTCCTCTGTAATCTGCCCCAGGGGCTCGTTGTGCACTATCCGGCCCCGGGATGGGGCCTGCTCATCTACCTGGGGATAGTCCCCACCGCCCTGGCCTATGTGCTGTTCATCGCCGGCATGCGCTCCGTGACCGCCACCACGGCGAGCATCTGCACGCTCCTGGAGCCGCTTACCTCCACACTCCTGGCGTGGCTGATCTTTGGCGAACAACTCGGCTCGTGGGGTATCTTCGGCGCGCTGCTACTGGCCGGCGCCATGGGTGTGCTCCTCACCGGCGGGAAAAGAATACGGGACGCCTGACCCGCCGAGAGTCGGCAGCACCGTTATGATGAGCTAAAAAAAGGGGGGCATGCACCCTTGGGACAGGTGCGTGCCCCGTTGTTACGTCCGTTCGGCTCTCGACCAGGTCCTGATCTGCACGGTTTCCTGCTCGCTCACGCCGAGTGAGAGCAAAAAGTTATGGTGACCTTCCGGGGAACGGCGTTCGAACTCCCCATGCCAGCGCCGCATGCCCGCCTCATCCATACCCGCCTGCCGCAGCATCTCCACCCAGGTGGCCTTGTCCACTGCGGCGTTCGGGCCGCCCTCCAGCTTGATCTTCAGCATGCCTGCCAGCAGGCGCTGCTGAGCCTGCAAATCCCGTATCGCATCGCCGACTTCCAGCAGGCGGCGTCTTAGCACGGCATCCGGCCCCTCTTCCGCTGTTGCCAGGATCAACCGGATATCCTCGATGCCCAGGCCTGCCCGACGAAAGGAGCAGATGGTCTCCAACCGCCCGCGCTCTGCGGGCGAATAGAGGCGGTAGCCGGATCGGGACCGCTCGGCGGGAGACAGGAGCCCGATCCGGTCGTAGTACAAAAGGGTGCTGCGCGACAGCCCGAAGTTCCGGGCAAGTTTGGAGATCGTGTACATTGGAGATCCTGTTCGAGAAAAGGTATGCGGCCCCGTCCTTGCGGGACCGCGTTTTGTCATTTTCCGCCGCGTATCCGGTCCGCCTGTTCCTGCGGCACCCCCAGCCACTCCAGGAAACTCTGGTGCCCCTCGGGGTTTTCCTGTTCGAACAACTCATGCCAACGCTTCATGGCGGCATCGTCCAGCCCGATTGCCCGGAAACGCCCCACCCATTCTTCAACTCCGATCTTCTTTCCCATGGTATTGCTCCTTCATGTTTGGAATTGTATCACGGCCATGATGGAAACAAGTCTGAACTATGAAGCGGTGGACGGGTCAATCAAAAAAACGCCGCCACAGACGAAATTGCCACCCAAGTCCCGATATCCAACCCCAAGATGGCGCTTGCCGATCATGGATACCTTGAAGCATGCTTTTTTACCGGGACAATCCTCTGCCAATCGCAACGCCAACGTCACGAGAAGCGCGAGCCCGTGGCAGACACCTGTTTTAAGGGCAAGATTGGGGTGGCCGGGTATCGACCGATTACAAAATAACGTTTGTTTTATTTTTGTTATATAATTCCAGCATGTTAAAGTAATACTAAACTATATTATCGACTAAAAATAAAAAACATATCTAGTCAGCAATACAACAATCGTGTAACATTTTGTTTTATAAGAATAATATTGGTATTACCACTTGCATTCCCAAGCTGTATCAATTATAGTATAACTAAATTTACGATATGGATCATAAGGAGAAGAAGAATGACGTGCCCAGTATGCAACACCAATGAACATTATTTCGGGATCGATTCTGGCGCAGACGGGGCGGCCGAGAACGTGGTGACCTGTCTGTTCTGCGGAACGACCCGGACGACGGATAGTACGCTGACGGAGGCCATTAAGAACGGCAAGGAGACGTCTTTTCTCAAAGCGCTCTCCAAACACATGGAAAACGACGACCTTCATCTGGCGGCATAACCGACGGCGATGTACGGTTCAAACGAGAAAAGGCGGCCAAAGGCCGCCTTTTCTCGTTTCAGCCTCCCCTTCCGAAGAGAGCAGTTGGAATGGGTAGGGGAATAAGATCATTTTGCGGAATAGAGGGGCACAGACTCCCGGCACATGCCGAGCGACCCCTTCCCGCAGATTCTGCCGTCCTGCCAGATGGCCCCGTCCAGAGTGGCATTTTCCAGATTCGCACCGGCCAGACCGCTTAACTTCAGACTGACCATCTTCAGGTTCGCTCCGGCAAGGTTGGCCCGTTCCAGGTCAGCTTCCCCCAGGTCCGCCCTCTCCAGATTGGCATTGCTCAGATCGGCGCCTTTCAGGTTGCACTTGCTGAGATTAACTCCCACCAGACTCATGCCGCTCAGGTTTTTACCCGACAGGTCCCTGTTCGCTTTCACAAGTGCCAGGACCTCTTCGAGGGAGAGCCTTTTGCCGGGGACTGTCTCGGCTATCGCCGGGGAGATCTTGCGCACGTTCTTGCTTTTGGCCAACGATTTTTTCTTTTTACGTTTTTTGGGGACAACCGCGCCGACGCTCTTTTGGGGAACCGGAGAAACCTGGTCCGACGCCGCCGGGACGGCGGAATCGCCGACTCCACCCGCCCCCTCCGCGGCCCATACGCCTGAAGAGGGAAGACCCGCTATTGAAGCAGCCACATAGAGACCCGCTGCAACACCAAACACCCGGAATAGAGTCATGACGCACCTGCCTTGTGCCCTCGAAGCCGGTTGAAAACGGCTCAAGGGGAAAAAATGTGTGGCTGATAGTATCATGCCGGCAAAAAAATGCAACGGGCGCCCACGGTTCTCCAAACGAGAAAACCCGTACCTCTTGCCTGTAGTGACAGCCGCTCTATCTGAAGGCGTACAGCACGTACTCTGCAATTGCCCTGGCGTCTCTGTCGGAGAGGGTTGACGCATCGAAACGGATCATTCGCGAAATGGGGGTACGCATGATCCGTACGATATCCTCGGGCCTGACGATATGATGGGAACGCAGGACCGAACCCCGCAAGGTCCGCTCCGGGTCGCTGACATTACCGCCGTCGGGGTGGCAGGCGGCGCAGTACTGCTTGAACAGATCTTCCCCCTTGCTCAACTGCTGCTGAGGAGGCGCCGCCGGAAGGCGTTCCCCATCCTGGGGAGATTCATTCCTGCATCCGCCCAGCAGAAACACCGCAACCATCATAACCGTACAAACCTGAACCGTCGATCTGAACATGAGAGCCTCCCGATTCGAACGAGGTACGGAACAACCCGCTTGCAGTTCAATCAACAATGGCCGAGAGAGAGCGTCGCGGTCACCAGAAGCGGAAAGAGGTTGAGATACGAAAAAAGAAACCTTTCGGAACGCATCAGGGCGATCACCACCAGCGGCAGGGGGAAGACGACATACCAGAGGGCGACATGCTGCCCGATAATGCCGAAGGCGGGCAACAGCATGGCAGCGGCAAGCACGGCAAACATCCAGAGCCAGAACAGGCCGCCCCCCCTGACCGGGGAACAGAAGAGCGGAATACCGGCGAAACGGTAATCAGCGGCATGTCGGCGCTGAAAAAGCCAGAAATGGGGTATCTGCCACAGGTACAAAAGCCCGGCCAGAAGCATGATCCGATAATCCCAAACACCGCCCCCGGCCAGGCACCAGCCTATCAGCGGCGGCACGGCACCACACGCGGCTCCCAGAGCCAAAGCGAGGGAGGTGCGGCGTTTAAGGGGGGTATAGACTGCCAGATACCACGTCAGGGACGCTACGCCAAGTAGCGGGGGCAATGGGCCACCCACAAGGGCCAGCACTATCAGGCCAACCATAATGGTGCCCAGGCCGATGACCGTCCCGGAAAGCGGCGTCAGTTCCCCCCGCGGGAGGGGCCGACGGCTGGTACGTACCATCAGGCTGTCCAGGTCCCGCTCCAGCACCTGATTGATGGCGGAACCTCCCGCGGCCAGGAGCGCCACCCCGCCCACCAGGGCCACAACCGAAACGAAATTCACCGCGGCCGGGTGCAGAAGGTAGCCACCCAGTGCGGCAACGCCGTTCAAAAGCGCCAGGCGCGGCCGGAACAGCCTGAGCAGGGGGGCAATCACTTGAGCCCCTCGATGAATTCCACCAGGGCCGTCACATCCTCATCGGACAGGTCGGGATTGGTGGGCATGAGCGGCTGGAACCCTTCCACCACATCGGCGGCCGGTTGGCGGATCGACTCCCGCAGATATCCTTCGTCGGCCGAAACAGTGACCTTTGCCTTTCCTCTCTGTACCGTAACCCGGGCGCCGAACAGCCCCTTGAAGGTGGGGCCGACGCCGCGGCTGCCATCCAGGGAGTGACAGACCAGGCACCCCTTTTCCTGGGCCAGCTTCCTTCCGTCTCGCTTGGCCGGCACGGCCCCACCGGTACGGAGATAGTCGATGATCGCCTTGATCTCCTCCTCCTTGAGCACACCGGCAAAGGGAGGCATGATCGGCTGGAACCCCTTTACCACATCGGCATTCGGCTCCAGCAGGGAACGTCGCAGGTAGGCCTCGTCAACGGTAATATGCCGTTCCGAACCATTATTCAGAACTGTTTCGCTCCGCCCCCAGAGTCCCTTGAACGTGGGCCCGACCCCCGGTTTGCCGTCCAGGGTGTGGCAGCCCAGGCAGCCATGTTTTTCGAGAAGCTCATGACCGGCATGTTCCTCTTTGCCGGTTCGCTGTTCCAGCCAAGCCCCAAACTCCGCCTCGGGTAGCGCTTCCACGGTGGTGATCATGGCGGAATGGCCGGTGCCGCAATACTGGGAGCAGAACAGGTCATAGGAACCTGGTTTGGTGGCAACGAACCAGGCATAGTTCTTCATCCCCGGCACCACGTCCCGCTTGACCCGGAAGGCAGGCAGGTAGAAACCGTGGATCACGTCGCGGGAAACAAGCTCAACCTTGACCGGCTTGTTCACCGGCACGTACAGCTTGGCGCTGGTCCTTCCGTTGGGGTAGGTAAAGCTCCACGACCACATGCGGGCCGTGGCGGTCACTTCCATGGCACCCTTGGGCACGTTGCGCAACGCCAGGTAGCCGGACCAGCCATAAAAGAACATGACCAGTACCAACAGGGTCGGGAGCACAATCCAGACGACCTCCAGCCAGAGGTTTCCCGAGGCCTGCGATGTGGGCTCCGGGGAGCGGGAACGGCGGTAGCGGACCACAAAGAGCACCATGGCCGCGGTGATGCCGAGCAACAGGACCAGGCAGGCACCGAAGATGAACATGAATACCGGGTCGATTGCCTCGGTTGTCGTTATCAGATGAGTAGTGTCCACGGCGTCTCCTCAGCGGTAGAGCACATCGAAGAAGGTAAATCCGATGAAAATGGCCAGGGTTACCAAGGCGATAAACAGGAGCCATCGCAACAGACGCCCCTCGTATTTCATGTGCATGAAAAAGGCGACCACCAGGCCGGACTTGAGGCAGGCGATGGCCAGCGAGCCCCAGACATGGCCGATCCCGACGTTGTGATGGGCCACCCACACGGTCAGGCCGGTCAGGGCCAGAAGCGCCAGCCAGACCGTTACGAGCTTGCCGTAGCTTATAATGTGATGGGCCGTGTTATCCTGCGTCATGTCGGCCTCCTAGAGAATCAGGTAGTACAGCGGAAAGATGAATATCCAGACCAGATCCACCAGATGCCAGTACAGGGCACCGTTTTCCAGCAGCACGAAATCGCCGGCGTGGACGGTCCCTCGTTTGACCCGTACCGCCACCACCGCCAGAAGTGTTCCGCCGATCAGGACATGCAGACCATGGAGACCGACGGTGAGATAATAGAGGCTGTAGAACACCGACTCTCCCGGCGGACCTTTGATCAGGCGGGGAGAGCCCGGATAGATGCCGTTGCCGATTTCGGCACTCCATTCCAGGTATTTGTTGAAAAGAAAGGTTATCGCGCAGAGGAGCGTTCCACCCAGGAAAAAAAGCACATTCCGGCGTTCGTTCCGTTGAATGGCGGTGACCGCCATGGCCGCCAGCAGGCTGCTGGTGATGAGGATCACCGTGTTGAGCGTCCCGAAACCCACATGCATGTCCCGACCCGCAGCCGCGAACTCATGGGGATAGCGGGAGAGATAGGCCGAATAGAGCAGAAACAGGCCACCGAACAGGAGCAGTTCCGTGAACAGAAACAGCCACATACCGAGCTTTGCCCCGGCGTAGTCCTTGTGCGCCACGTGGTTCATGGCACGCCTGCCTTGGTGTAATCGTAGGGTCCGTGGGTAACCACCGGCTCTTCTTCGAAGTTTTCGGTGGGCGGCGGCGTGGGGATGCTCCACTCCAGGGTCGCTCCCCCCCAGGGATTGCTCCCCACCGGTTCACCCCAGAACAGGCCGCGGAACAGGTTTACCAGCATGACGATCAGTCCGGCGGCCAGGATCCAACTGCCGATGGTCGCTACCAGATTGAGGGGCGCGAATTCGGGAAGATAGTCGTAGTAACGCCGGGGCATCCCCTTGAGGCCGAGCACCATCATGGAGAAATAGAGGATATTGAACCCCGTGAACATGAGCGCCCAGGCAACGATAGCCGGTTTTTCGGCGTATTTGCGTCCGTAGAATTTGGGCAACCAGTAATGCATGGCGGAGAAGAAAGCAAAGCCGGTACCGCCGAACATCACGTAATGAAAATGCCCCACCACGAAATCGGTGTCATGCACATGGATGTTGGTGGCGGCTGCGCCCAGGATCAGTCCGGTCAGTCCGCCGATGGAAAAAAGCAGGATAAAGCTGAGCGCGAAGAGCATAGGGGCCTCCAGGGAGATGGACCCCTTGTACAGGGTCGAGACCCAGTTGAAGACCTTGATGGCTGATGGGATGGCGACTATGAAGGTCAGGAAGGAGAACACCAATATGGCCGTATCGCTCATGCCGCTGGTAAACATGTGGTGCCCCCAGACCAGTGAGCCGGCCGCGGCGATGGCGATACTGGAAAAGGCGATCATCTTGTAACCGAAAACCGGCTTGCGGGCAAAGACCGGGATAACGTCCGAGATCACCCCCATGGCGGGCAGGATCATGATGTACACCGCCGGATGGGAATAGATCCAGAACAGGTGCTGGTACATGATCGGGTCTCCCCCGCGGCCGGGGTCGAACAGACCGGCGCCCAGGATGCGCTCCGCCATGATCAGCACCAGGGTGATGCCCAGGATCGGCGTTGCCAGGATCTGGACCCAGGCGGTGGCGTAGATCGACCAGACGAAGAGCGGCAGCCTGCCCCAGGTCATCCCTTCGGCTCGCAGGCGGTGGATGGTCGTCACGAAGTTGAGACCGGTCAGGATCGACGAAAAACCGACGGTGAAGACTCCCAGGACGGCCAGGGAAACATTGGTGCCGGTACGGGCACTGAAGGGCACATAGAAGGTCCAGCCGGTATCGGGCGGCCCACCGCCGGTGAAAAGCGAGGTGAGCACGATCACCGCACCGATGACATAGAGCCACCAGGAGAACAGGTTCAGACGCGGGAAGGCCACATCCCGGGCACCGATCTGGATCGGCATGATCAGATTGCCGAACGCACCCGGCATGCCGGGGATGATGAACAGGAAGATCATCACCACCCCGTGCACGGTGAACGTGGCATTGTAGGTCTCGGGCCCCATGATGGTGCGCCCCGGGGCGATCAGTTCCAGGCGAAGCAAGAGTCCCAGCAGCACGCCGACGAGGAAGAAACCGAACGTGGAATAGAAATAGAGCAGCCCGATCCGCTTGTGGTCGGTAGAAAAAATCCAGGAGGCAATGCCGGTCTTGCCGGTATCGTTCCAGAAACTTGAGGGTGTCGTCAGTTGATCAGTGGTCATCAAACCTCCCGGAAAGGTGAAGAAGGTTGCATACGGAGAATTGCGGAATTATCTCGAATTTTTTCAGGGGCGAGGTACAAGGAATAAAGGCAGCAACAGGAAGATAGCGGCCGGTATCCCCGTTAGCCCCGTTCATCTCCGTTGCCTGGTCTTTTCCGCTTCCTCCCGCCTGCCAACAAAAAGGCCAGGAACCCTCCGGCGCAAAGGATGACCACCGTGGCGCTGACCCGCAGCAGGTTGAAGACATAGGTCTTGCCGGCGGGATCGAAACTGAAGCAAAACTCCATGACCTTGCGGATGGAGGCACCGGCCTTGCCCCCCCGCGCCTCCAGTAGGGCCAGGGTCACATCCTTGGGCAGAAAGGTCGTGCCGTACAGGTAACGGACAATGGTCCCGTCCCCGGCGACCACCAGACTCGCCACCGGATGAATGAAGTCACGACCCCTGCGCTGAAAACGATATCCTGCTGCGGCGGTCACGCGCTGGATGTTCGCAGCATCGCCGGTCAGAAAGCGCCAGCCGTCCTCGGGAAAGGGGACATTCATGGAGGTCAGGTACATGCGCTTGTAGCGGGCGGCAAGCTGCGGGGTCTCGCTCTCGTCAAAGCTGAGCGAGATGACCCGATACTCGGTGCCGGGCCGGTATTTTATGGCCGGCAGCACCCGCGCCAGGCCTCCCTGCAGATAATTGCAAACATTGGTGCAACTGTAGTACACGGGGAGGATGATGGTCGGCCCGGTAATCAGATCCCCCAGGCGGACCGTTTTCCCCGTTTCGTCTCGAAAGGTTGTGTCGAGGGGAATCTTTGCACCCAGGTGTTCGTCAACCCCGGCTGCCGGCCCCTCATCCTGAGGGAAGGGGTCACCGGCCCGGAGTTTTTGAGAGGCGTCCTCACTGTGGGCGCCGGCATGGAAGGGGAAGAGCATGAGCGTAGTGAGCAGTATCGTTGCTACGCACCGCATCACCCGAGTCGTTGTGCCGTTTAACCTTACCATGGCGTTGTACCCGCTGTCCTGTCCATTTGCCGTTGCAGCCGCCCTCCGTTTTGAAGAGGACGCTGGCCTCAGACCAGGTTGAAGTTGTTTTCGTAAGCCATCAGGGTGTTGATCATCAGGGCCGCCACCGTCATGCGGCCGACGCCGCCCGGCACGGGGGTGATCCAGGAGCACTTGGGGGCAACGGCGGCAAAATCCACATCACCCACGAGTTTGCCATCCTCCAGCCGGTTGATGCCCACATCGATCAGCACCACCCCCTCCTTGACCATATCCTCGCTGACAAAGCCGGGAATGCCCACCGCCACGATCACGATATCGGCCCGGCGCGTTTCATCCAGCAAAAGCGGTCGGGGCGTCTCGATATGGGTCAGGGTAACGGTGGCGTTGCCGATGTCGAAATCGTTGGCCAACATGATGGAGATCGGCTTGCCGACGATATTCGAGCGGCCGATGACGACGCAATGTTTACCCCTGACCGGTATGTTGTAAAATTGCAACAACTTGCAGATGCCATAGGCGGTAGCCGGGCGAAAGGCTTTCTGGCCGAGGGCCATGCGGCCGAAATTGGTGGGATGAAAACCGTCGATGTCCTTTTCCGGGGCGATGGCGTTGATGACGTTCTGCTCGTTGATATGGGACGGGAGCGGCAGTTGGACGATCACGCCGTCGGTGCTCGGGTCGCTGTTGATGGCGCCGATCTTCGCCAGCAGTTCCTGTTCCGTGACCGTTTCCGGCAGGCGGATCAGTTCCCCCTCGAAACCGGCCCTCCCGCAGGAGGCTATCTTGGATTTGACATAGGATTCGCTGGGGGCGTGCGTGCCGACCAGGATGATGGTCATATGCGGCTTGCGCAGACCGGAATCGAGATAACCGGCGACCTTTTTGGAAATATCGGCCACCAGGCTCTCAGCGCACTTCTTACCGTCCAGCAGTTCCATGGTTATACAAACCTCGCTTCAGAATTGTCGCTATCCCCCTGCCTCACCGGGAGCCAAGGCGCTTAAAAGTAGTATCACAAATTGATGGGGGCCGCAACCGAGGGGTGCGTATTTACGCAGGCCATGGCTGAAAATCGACCGGCATCCGTATCGGGGCCACGAAAAAAGGCGGCCGAAAGGCCGCCTTTCGGCGAGACATGCAGATCGTTCCCCGGATGAGTCCGCCGGATCTCACTCAGCAACCATGCTAAATCGGTCGCGGCCTCCGGACTTGGCGATGAAAAGGGCGTCGTCAACCTGTTTCAGACACCCGTCGATGCTCATGCCCGGCCTGAATACGCCGATCCCCATGCTCATGGTCGTCGATATCCTCCTCCCCTCCCACGGCACGGCCGTTTTCCGCACCTTGGCAAGGAGTTTTGCGGCCACCGAACAAGCCTTTGGCAGATCGGTTTCCGGGAGGATGACCAGAAACTCCTCGCCCCCCCACCGGCCGCAGAAGTCTTCTGTGCGGATCTGCCCGCGCAAAATCTCGGCAACCGCCTTGAGGACACGGTCCCCGGCCATATGTCCGTGATTGTCGTTGATCTCCTTGAAATGATCAAGATCGCCGATCAGGATGGAAAAGTTCTTTTTGTATCTCTCGGATCGGCTCTTCTCCGACTCCAGCCGGGCCATGATCTCCCATCGATTGGCAATGCCGGTGAGGAGATCGGTCCGGGCCGAGAATTCCAACCGCGCCTTCAGGTCCATGAGCTGTGACTGGTACCCGTCACTGATGGTGAATATCTTGTTGAAACGCCGCAGGAGCTTGGCATGCTTGCCCACAACCCGCTCCAACTGGGGCGTGAGCGGATTGCCGTCTGCGGCACTCCGCTGAAGCAGGCTGTGCAGCTCCTTGAGGACTTCATCTTCAGCCGGTTTCGGAGCATTCGGGACAACGGGCGATTCCAAGGTCACCGGGATGTCCGGGAAGGTCTCTCTTTGCTGCCAGGTACCCAGTTGGCGGGTGGTGGCCTTGATGCATTCGGGGCAGATTCCGTGACTGAACATGATGTCCGCATGGGTGCCGAAATAGGTTTCAAGACGCTGCCAATAATCATTGTCGGTACGGATGTTTTTACAATAGACGCAGAGCGGCAAGGCAACATCCTTGAGTTGACGATACTTGTAGGTGGTATCCTCGATCTGTTTCATCAACTCCCGGAGTTGCATCTGGTAAGTATCGCTGATGACGAGCGTCTTGTTCAGTTTCCGCAGCAAGCCCCGGTAGCTGTCGGCAAGGGCGCCATATTCGGCGGCAAGATCCACCGAGGGGGAGGAGAGTTTGGAAAGTGTCCGCTCAGCCCGCTCCAAAGCGGCATCGTTCTCAGGAATGTTCGATCTCTTGCGCGTCATGGCGTTCCTATTCGTCGGTGGCAACAATGGAAAACGGCAGGGAAACCTCTTCCTGAAACTCTTCCGCCAGATCGAGGGAACGGGGATTTTGCCGGTCATAGCGCCAGATAATGGCGACCCTGGCGCCCTTGGTATGGGCATCCTCCAGGAGGTCGAGCAGGTCAAGCATGCACTTGGTGCTGCTGCTGTTCATGTAGCTGATGTCGATATCGAGATGAAGCTCGTTCAAACCGGATAGATATTCCTTCGTCCAGGCGATGACGGGAGCATAAAATCCGAAGGAATTCTCAGGGTAGGACTCCCCCGACATATGTATCTTCCGCTCAACGGCGTCGAACCTGATCAGCGGCGTTGACGATGACTGCGGTATATCAAGCGTATTCATTCTCTCTCCTCCTACACCAAGACGGTCAGCGTAAAAAAGGCATATTGTCCGTCAATGTTCCGAATGGAATATTCCAGCTTGGCGACAGCCCGCTTGGCAATCTCCATCAGTCCTATTCCCGCCCCCAGGGCTCCCTGCGGCACCTCACTGCGCAACTGCTGCCGGATCTCTTTCTTCAGACCGTCGCGGTCAAGGTCATTAATGCGATCGATCCGCGCGCTGAGATCGGCGATGTCTTCCGTCCGGATCAGGTTGCCGGAGGTGACGGCGTACGACTCCCCCTGCTTGGCTATGATGATGGTGGCCGAGCCGGAATCCCCGGTATGAATATCCCGCGACACAAGGTAATTCCGGGCGTTCTGGGTCATCTCGATGTAGACGGCGAACACGTCCTGCACCGCCATTCGGGCGATGTTCTCCGCTGCCAGATGGTTTCTGATTGCGGTACCGATCTCCTCGATGATGCTGTGGGAAAAGGGCCCGTTGAAACACATCATGATGCCTTCCTGGGAAAATTCCTCTCTGAGTTTAAAGAGGTCCATCGTTACCTCCTTGCGCGAAATGAGTATCGGCCGTTTTGATAGGTTACCAGGGCTTGGGACGGAAGCCCACCAAGGTAACGTCGTCACGTTGCGGGTTAGTACCCCGGTAGTCCGACAGGATACGTTCGAAGGCATCGGCCTGCGCCGGCAGGGCAAGGCGGCCATACCCGGCCAGCATCGCTTTGAAGCGCTCCGAACCGAAGCCGTAGCGCAAGTCGCCACCCGGTTCGTCCAAAAGCCCATCGGTGGTGAGATAGCAGGTGTCTCCCGAAGTGAGAGCGACCTCATGGTTGGTATAGACAAAATCAAGCCGGGAACCCTTGTAGCCTACCCGTTGATGGTCTCCCTTGATTTCATGCACCCCTTCTGCCGTTGCAATGTAGAGCGAGAGCCCGGCACCGGCGAACAACAGCCGCCCGGCGTACCGGTCAAGCATGCAGAGGGCGATATCGAATCCCGCATCCACGTCGCGCAGATGCAGCGTCTGCTGCATGACGCGGTTCAGTTCGCCCAGGATGCGGGCCGGATCGTCGGAACAGACAACATCGACCACGTGGTTCATGACCGAGTTGACGGTCATGGTCATGAACGCACCGGGGACGCCATGTCCGGTGCAGTCGATGCATGCCAGCAAGGAGCGGCCGGGCAACTCCCGCAGGTAGTAGAAGTCCCCCCCCACGATCTCCTTGGGCCGGTACAGCACGGCGTGCTCACCGAGACAACGCGACATGAGGTCCGGTTCGGGCAGGATGGAGGCCTGGATTATGCGCGCATAGCTGATGCTCTCCATGATCCTGTTCCGGGACTCCTCCACCATCCGGTTGGCGGCGGAAAGCTCGTCGGTCCGTTCCCTGACCTTTGTCTCCAGATTATTGGTGTAGTCGGAGACCGTCTCGGTCATGGTATTGAAGGTGGCCGTCAGTTCACCGATCTCATCGTTCCTCGTGACCGGAAGCGTGATGTCGTACCGCCCGCCGGCGACCTGACGGGTGGCGGCGGACAGACTGGTAAGGGGCGCCAGCACCATGCGGTTCATGAGAAGGGCGATGGTTACTATCACCAGCAGAAGCGATACGAACATGACGACGACAATGGGGAGAAACTCACGCATGCTGATGACGCGGGAGACATCCACCAGGACTACATTGAACCAGCCGACCCCCGGCATGAAGGAAACGGCGGCCAGATACTTTTTTCCGCCGAAACGGGCAGGAAACGCCACCACCTCGCTTTTCTGGGAAGAAAGCGTGGCAATGGCCGTTCGCATCTGTTCCTGTTTCCGGGGATCGTCCATCAAGCGATAGATGGTAACCTTCTTCCCTTCATCCCGCTCATTGGCGTTGTGTTCAACGATCTTCCGGTCTTCGTGGGCCTGGACGATACCCGAACCATCGATCAGTATGGTCGAAAGCCCTTGTTCCTTGGAATAGACGATCTTGTTGAGAAAATCGGTGATATCGATACCGCTGCTGGCGATTCCGAGCTTTTCGCCACCCGCCCCTCTCACGATGGCGTTGATCCAGACCTTGCTTTTCTTGATCAGCCGGTCGTAGTCGAGATTGAGGGCAAAGTCGTCAACGTTGCGCATGGTGGCGAAGTACCACTTGTCCGCCGGGTTGTCGGCATGCAGGACCGTGGTTGCCGGCCTGCCGGGCACCCCCTCGCCGGTGAACATATAGTAGGTGCGGGAAGAGTTGAGGGTAATGTTGCAGCTATGATCCCGAAAGGATCGCCGGTAACTCTCCAACTGCTCCAGGGCCTCTCGCTTCGCCTGGGGGTTGTTTTCCGCCACGGCCCATCTCTTTAGAACCGGGTCGTCCGCCATCTTCCGAGCCAGTACCACCTCGCGGTCGATGATGGAAAGGATCTTGTTTTTCTCCAGCAAGGCTTCTTTCGTGGCAAAACGCTGGGCAAAAACATCAATGATGCGGTTGCTGCCGGTATAAAAGGCAAACATCGTCACCGAGCCGATTACCAGATACACGAGCACGATGACGACAATAAACTTTGATCTGATGCTGCCAAATTCCATGAGAATACCCTTGTGTCCGACAGCGCATGAACTGCTCACGGCATACGCACCACAGGATTACAAAAAACACACCTGAATGCAATCTCCGATTATACGCGGAGATCTTTTTGCGGTGCGGATCAGAGCCGGGATTCGCGCACCAGGCGATTGTGGCGGGTGAGCTCGCGCAAATGATGGCGCAGGCCCGGTTCGGAGACCAGGGAGTTCAGGACGAAATAACGCCCGATAGGTTGTTGCATCGACCGCTGGTGAAGCAGGATAATATTGAGCTGGGACTGGGAAAGAAGCCCCATCGCTATCGCCCGTTCGCCGAATGAGCCAACGATATGGGTCGCGCGCAGGATCGCCGCAACGTCATCTTCCCTGAGCCACCCCCATTTGCAGGCAAAATCGCCCAGCGGTGGGCGCAGGTCTCTCTGCCACATGAGCGCTCGAACCACCGCCTGGTAGGAGACGACGCCGCTATAGTAGAGATAGAGGCCTATTTTCAATTCAATGGAAGGCAACGACCCCTCGTAGTACTGTTCGCCCTCGACGCGCCCAATGGTTTTGACCTGCGGAAAGGCCGGTCTCGGGCTGTTCGCTGGGCGCAGGTGGATCGTGGGCTTCCGTTTTTTGAGGTAGTCGCTCAACAGCTTGTAAGCTTCGACCGAAC